>JBDTQF010000060.1:0-17713 GCA_039932275.1 Burkholderiales bacterium | reverse complement strand
GGCGCCGAAGGCGTCTTGGCGTTGGCGCAGCAGGGCGATGCACAGGATGGCGGGCATGAGGAGTTGGCCCAGGGTGCCGCCCAGCACCATCACCCAATGCCCGAACAGGCTGAAGATCACATGGCCGGCTTCGTGAAAGACCAGCAGCGGGCCGTGCAGAAAGCTCTGCATGATGTCGCCGCTGCGGTGGTCGCGGCCGATGAGCCACAGGCCCCACACGGCAAAGGCGGCCCACAGCGCAACGCGGGCCCACCAGCCGGGTTTGGTGATGCGGGTGGGCACCTGCACCAGTGCGGCGGCCAGCAGGGCCAGCCAGCCGATGGGCTCGTCCAGCAGGTCGGCGGGGTTGCTGGCCACATCGGCCGCATCGGCCACTGGCCTGGCACGCCAGCGCCAGCGGTCGTTGCCGGGCTTAGGGCTTGAGGGTCCATCAGCGCCAGGCCGGGTGCTCAGCGCTTTGCCTTCCATGGCTTGCCGCACCTTGGCCAGCACCACGCCGCAGGCCGGGCAGGCTGCGGGCAGCGACTGGTCGGCGGGCAGTGGGCGATGGCCGCACTTGGGGCAGCGGTGAAAGGTGCCGGTCGGCATCGTTCGCCTCAATGAATCCTGACGCGGTTCAGGACGCAGCCCGGGCCCGCGCCACCATGCGGGCCACGTCCGGCGCCATGTGCACCGGCTCCAGCTTGATGTCCGGGTGAGCCCGCGCATACACACGAAACAGCTCATCGGCAAAAGCCTGGCCAACACTGTCGATGCCTTCGAAATCGAGCACCACGATCTTGAAGCGGTCGAAGCGGGCGATCAGCCGCTTGGCCTGTGAGCGCGACACCAACTGCTCGGTGCCCAGCCGGGCCAGCTTCAGCGGCACCACGGTCTTGTCGAAGGTGAAGTCGTCGGGGCCGCTGGTGTAGGCGTCGAACACCGCCTTGGTGGTGCGATCGCTGGCGAGGTCGATCACCATCATCACGCCGGTGCCTTGCGCCGGCGCGTTGAAGTCATCGACCAGCAGGTCGTGCACATCATCGGCACGGTGCGCGTACTGCAGGTCGTTGGCGTAGATGCTGAAGCGGTCGAACATCCGCGAGGTGAAGAACACACCTTCGCCGGAATGGCGGGTCGGGTCGGTGGTGAGCTTGCCCTTTGAAAGCTCCAGCAGCGCCAGCCGGCGGTCCGGCAGGCCCAGCGCGCGGGTGATCTTGTCGAAGATGCCCACGCCGTCATCCACCACGATGAGGCTGACGCGCTTCTCGGTCTGCTCCATCGAGCAGTACACCTGCTGGCCCTCGGAGTGATCAATGGCGTTGTTCAGCATCTCGGTGAAGCCGTGGTGCACGATGCCGCGCACGTTGGGCTTGAGCGCGAAGAAGGGCTCGAAGTCGCGCTCCCAAGGCGTTTGCTCGTCCAACCCCGCCAGCGCGTAGCTCTGCCCTACCAGGCGCCGGTAACCGGGGCTGTAGATGGGATGCGTGGACGGCCCGCTGCGCGCCAGCCAGCCTTCGGCCTCCAGGCGCTGGATGTACTTGTTGGCGGTGACGCGCGAGACCTGGAAGCGCTCGCAGTACAGGCGGCTCAGGTCGCGCGGGTGCTCGGTCACATCCCGGGTCACTGTCTCCTGGAGGGAGTCGTGTCGGCTGGCTTGCATGCGTGCGGTCAGGCGTTGTGCGGACATCTCATTGTTAACCGTCAACTGGAACGTTGTAAACCACCGTCGCAAAAACCTGCCCATCCCGGCAGCGGTTCGCAACGAGAGTGGCCCCATGTCGCAAGCTACTGCGTTCGTCAACATCGGTGATCTGCGCAAGGGTCGCCAGGTGCTGAGCGAGGTGATCGAGACCCCCGAGACCGGCGGTGGCTGCGGCACCTCGGGCGGCAAAGGCAAGGCCGATGACCTGTGAAGCGCTCGGCAGGACGGGTGCCTGACGCGGGCTCAAGTTCCACCGCGCGCTGTCGATACGAACGAACGGGGAGTCCCGGCCACAGGCCGTGGCGCGGCCATGCAGCGCATGGCGTCAGGGATGTCGTCATGTTCAAGCTCTTCCGATCCACACCGCCCAAGGCGGCGCCGCCACGTCGGCGCCAGGGCGACCGTGCCGAGCCGGCCTTGCGACCCACACCGTCCAATTGGGAAACCGTGCGGGCGCCCGAGGCCTCGTTCGACAAGACGTTGTCCAACCCCGCCATGGCCTGGCTCGAAAACCTGGCCCCGCAGGTGCGCCCGCAACAACTGGCGCAGCGCTTCCCGCGCATCGTCAACCGCTTCGCGCAGGTCTGGCCCGATGCCGAGCTGACGCAACGCTACTTCGACAGCCTGATGCTCGATGACCGTGGCACCCGCAAAGGCTTCCCGCCAGAGGTAATGGAGGAGCTGATCGTGCTGCGCGCCTGCTGCAGCACGCTGGCACCCGCGCCGCGCACCAGCGTCGGCCTGGCCATGGCATCGATCGATTTTTCCTGACTCACCGACCGCGCACCCGCATGACCTCCATCTCCAGCCTCAGCCTGTCGGGCATGAATGCCGCGATGACCACGCTTGGCAGCGCGGCCCACAACATTGCCAACCTCGGCACACCGGCCTTCCGGCGCCAACAGGTGGTGCAGACCGAGCAGCCCGGCGGCGGTGTCGATACCACGCTGACCCAGGCGACGGAGCCGGGCGAGGCGCTGGCGGCCGACGTGGTGAACCAGCTGCAGGCCAAGAACGCCTTCCTCGCCAATCTCGCGGTGTTCCGCACCAGCGACCGCATGTTGGGTTCGCTGCTTGACGCCACCGGCTGAGCCGGCTCAGCGGCGATGCCGGCGTCCGTCAGATCGGCCGCAGGAACAAGCCCACCGTCAGCGCCACGCCGATGCACACCACGGCGATGCGCAGTGCCGTTTCATTGACCCGGTGCAGCGCCCAGTTGCCGGCCAGCCCGCCGAGGATGGCACCGGCCCCCAGCACGATGGCCTGCGGCCAGTGCACCTGCGGCGAGGTGACGAACAGCGCCACCGCCGAAGCATTCATCACCGCGGCGAGCGCGTTCTTGGTAGCGCCAGCATTGCGGGTGGGCAAACCGGCCATGGTGAGCGCCGCCATCATCAGGATGCCGATGCCGCCGCCGAAGTAGCCGCCGTAGATGGCGATCAGGAACTGCGCCACGCCCGCGGCAACCGGGCCCAGGTGCGCACCGGGCCCCTCGCCCGCGCGGCGGAAGAAGCTGCCCCAGACGAATACCGCGGTGGCGAACAGCACCAGCCACGGCACCAGGCGCGAGAACACGCTGGTGGGCGTGACCAGCAGCAGCAACGCACCCAACACACCGCCCACCAGGCTGACGGCCAGCAGCCCCCAGAACGGCAGCCGGCCCGCGCCGGTGACCAGCCGCCGCCCGGTCAGCCCCGACGTCACCTGCCCCGGGAACAGCGCCACGGTGGAGGTGATGTTGGCCGCCAGCGGCGGCAACCCGGCCAGGATCAACGCCGGCAGCGTGACGAAGGAACCCCCACCGGCGAGGGCGTTCTGCAGGCCGGCCCACAGGCCGGCGGCAAATAGCAGCGCGAACATCAACATGCAAACAAACCCCAGCAAGCCCGCAGGCCGTTCAGCCAGCCGCGGCCCGGCAGCCTACCAAATACCGGCGTACCAGCATGCCGGCCACCACCGGGCCAGCGCCAACAGGGTTGAAGCGCAGCGGCTAGAGTGGGCCGCTGTCCATAGCCCATGAGGAGCGTGCACGCATGTCCACCCCATTCAAGCTGCGTCCCTTGGGCCGCTCCGGCCTGGAGGTCGCGCCGCTGGCCTTCGGCGGCAATGTGTTCGGCTGGACGGCCGACGAAGCCACCTCGTTTTCGCTGCTCGATGCCTTCGTCGACGCGGGGTTCAATCTCATCGACACCGCCGACGTCTACTCGCGCTGGGTGCCCGGGCACAGCGGCGGCGAGTCCGAGGCGGTGATCGGCCGCTGGTTGCAGCAACGGCCGTCGGTGCGCGACCACATCGTGCTGGCCACCAAGGTGGGCATGGACCTCGGTGAGGGCAAGGTGGGCCTGTCGCGCCGCTGGATCCGCCAGGCGGTAGACGACTCGCTGCGCCGCCTGAAGACCGACCGCATCGACCTGTACCAGTCGCACACCGACGATGCCGCGACGCCGCTTGAAGAGACGCTGGGCGCCTTTGCCGAGCTGATCGCCCAGGGCAAGGTGCGCGCCATCGGCGCTTCCAACCACAGCGCGGCGCGGCTGGCCGAGGCGTTGCAGGTCAGCCAACGCCAGGGCCTGCCACGCTACGAGTGCCTGCAGCCGCTGTACAACCTCTACGACCGGGCGCCGTTCGAGGCCGAACTGGAGCCGCTGGTGCAGCGCGAGGGCATCGGGGTGATCAACTTTTACGGCCTCGCCAGCGGCTTCCTGACCGGCAAGTACCGCAGCCAAGCCGATCTGGCGCAGAGCGCGCGCGGCGCCCGCGTTGGCAGTGCATACCTCAACGAGCGGGGTTTGCGCATCCTGGCGGCGCTGGATGCCGCCGCCGAAGCGCTGCACAGCACGCCAGCGGCGGCGGCGCTGGCCTGGCAGATGGCCCGGCCCAGCATCACCGCACCGATTGCCAGCGCCACGTCGGTGGCGCAGTTCCAGCAGCTGGCGCAGGCCGCGACCCTTTCGCTGGACGCGGCCACCATCGCCCGCCTCGACGCCGCCAGCCGCTGAGCCGCCACGCCCGAGCGCTGGCCTGCCGGCTCAGGGCCGGTCGCGGGCCGGCTTGGGCAGCAGGGCCAGCACCACCAGCGCCAACAGCGTGCTGATGACAGCCGTGGCCTCCCGGCCCAGGCCGCAGGCCACGCCGATGGCCGCGGTCATCCAGACGCCGGCCGCGGTGGTGAGGCCGTGCACATGCTCTTCTTCCTTGTTCTTGAGGATGGCGCCGGCGCCGAGGAAACCGATGCCGGCGATGACGCCCTGGATCACCCGGCTCAGATCTGCCACCGCCATGCCGCCCAGGCCGGGCACCAGCACGAACAGCGCCGACCCCATCGCCACCAGCATGTGGGTGCGCATGCCAGCGGCTTTGCCGTGCCGTTCGCGCTCGTACCCGAGCACGCCCCCCAGCAAGGCGGCCAGCAGCAGCCGCGCCAGGAGCCGGGTGATGTGTTCGGCGTCGGCCACGTCCGAGAACTCCGCGGCCAGGGTGTTGATGATGCGTGTCCACATGGTTCAGTGCTCCCTGGCCATCAACGAGCGTGGCGGCGGGGCAGCCGCTCGCCGCTCCAGATGGCCGCCATGGCCAGCAGCTCGGCGTAGTCACGGACCTTCACGGCGCGTCTGATCGCGTCGGTCGCGCGCCCGGCCGCGCCTCCAGCAGGCCGATCGAGAGCGCCGTGCCGAGCAGCACCACGGCGCAGCCGGCCAGCATCGGCGGCGTCACGCGCTCGCCTAGAAAAAGCACGCCCCAGCCCACCGCGAAGGCCGGCACGAGGAAGGTAACCGACACGGCACTGGCCGGGCCGACGCGCCCCACCAAGTGGAAGAACATCAGGTAGGCCAGCCCGGTGCAGGCCACCGTCAGCACCACAAGGGCCCACCACGCGCCGGCACGCGGCGATTGCTGCGGCCACAGCCACACGCCCGGCACCAGCAGCACCATGGCCGACGCCAGCTGGCTGCCGCCGGCCAGCGCCATCGAGGGCACACCGGCCAGGTACTTGCGGGTGTACACCGTCGAAAAACCGTACAGCGCGGTGGCGGCCACGCAGGCTGCCGCGGCCCAGCCGCCGCCCGTGACGCCGGCCAGAGTGGGCGCGTTGCCCTGGTGGGTGACCAGCCAGGCCACACCGCCAAAACCCACCAGCAGGCCGGCGATGCGGGACCGGCTGAGCCGATCGCCCAGCCACAGGCGGCTGATCACGGCGGCCCACATCGGCGTGGTGGCGGCAAAGATGGCGGCCGCGCCCGCGCCCAGGATCACCGTCGCGTAGGCCAACAGCACAAACGGCAGCGCCGAACTCACCAGGCCCAGCACGAACAGCGGCCCGCCATGGCGCCTGAGCAGCGACCACTCGCCGCGCAGCGCCAGCAGCGGCAGCAGCACCAGGGCGGCCCCGACCGCCCGTGCCAGGGCGACGCCAAAGGTGCCGAAATCTCCGGCCAAGCGCATGAACAAGAAGGCCGCGCCCCACAGCGCGGCCAGCCCCAACAGCTCGGCGATGTCGGCCGGCTTCATGCCGTGGTTCGGCCACGCGGCGGGGCGGGCTGACGAACACGGTGCCGCGCGGTTGGGCAGCAGGAGCGGCGGGATCTGTCGGCCATGGCTCAACCATTATGCGTGGCTGACGTAGAGTGCACTGCGGCCCGCAGTCAAGGGCGCGCAGGAACCGACCATGAATGCTTTGTCCCCCGACCTCGACGCCGTCATCGTGCCGCGCAGCACTGACCTCGGCGACGGCTTCACCGTACGCCGCGCGCTGCCGGCGCTGCAGCACCGCATGGTCGGGCCGTTCGTGTTCTTCGATGCGATGGGGCCGGCGCAGATGCCGCCCGGCCACGGGCTCGATGTGCGGCCGCATCCGCACATCGGCCTGGCCACAGTGACCTACCTGTTCGACGGCGAGATCCTGCACCGCGACAGTCTGGGCAGCGTGCAAGTCATCCGCCCCGGCGAGGTCAACTGGATGACGGCGGGCCGTGGCATCGCGCACTCGGAACGCACCCCCAGCGCCCTGCGGCGGGTCGGCGCACGGCTGGCCGGCGCGCAGGTGTGGGTGGCCTTGCCCAAGGCGCACGAAGAGACCGACCCCGCCTTCGTGCACCATGCCGAAGACGCGCTGCCGCTGCTCGAAGGCGACGGCACGCGGGTCCGCCTGGTGGTGGGCAGTTGGCAGGGCCAGCGCTCGCCGGTGGCGACGTTCGCCGAAACCTTCTATGCCGACGTGCAGTTGCAGCCCGGCGCACGGTTGCCGTTGCCGCGCGAAGATGCCGAGCGCGCCGCCTACGTGGTGAGCGGCCAGGTGCAGGTGGGCAGCGGCGCACAGGCCCCGGTGTTCGGCGCCGACCAGTTGCTGGTGTTCGGCCGCGACCGCGACATCGTGCTCGCGGCCGACGGCGGCCCGGCACGGCTGCTGGTGTTCGGCGGCGAGCCGATGGACGGCCCGCGCCACCTGTGGTGGAACTTCGTCTCCAGCTCGCAGGAGCGCATCGAGCAGGCCAAGGCCGATTGGCAGGCTGGCCGCTTCGGCCGCGTCCCCAATGAGATGGAGTTCATTCCGCTGCCAACGTGACCGGCGCGGCCGGCGGCGGCGGCCGCTAATAATCCCCGGCCAATGACCTCCGCCACCCCGCCTGCCTCACCCGCCACCGCCTTCGCGGCCCTGCCCTTGCCACAGCGCCACATGCTGGGCGCGCTGGCCATCGGTGCGCTGCCACGCACGCGCAGCTGGGTGTACGAATGGCTGGCGGCGGTGGGTGAGCTCAACGAAGAAGGCCGGCGCTACACCCAGGAGCAGGTCCGAGCGGCCGTCGCCGCGCTCGACCAGCAGGGCTGGCTGATCGAAGACTCGCGCCGCGCCGGCTACTGGATGGTGGCGGGTGAACTGGCCAGCGCCGCCTACGTTGATCTGCTCGACCGACACGGCCCGGCGTCGCTGCGCCACAGCCTGTCGCTGGCCGATGACTACGGCCGTTCGGGCCACTACGCCAGCCACCGCTGGCCCAGCATCGAAGCGGCGGTCAGCCGGGTGCGGCTGGAAGCCCTGCTGGGCAGCTCGATGGCTGCGCTCGAAGAGCTGCGGCGCTACCTGCCCTGGAACCTCGAACTGGCCCAGGTGCTCGATGCGGCCGTGATGGCCACGGTCGATGCGGCGCTGTTCGAGCGGCTGCACCCCTCGTTGCGACTGTCGGTGCTGACGCAGGGGGTGATGCACTTGGTCAGCGGCTGGGCGGTCACCGTCAACCTCGACCTCACGGCGCTTGCGACCGCGCTGCTCGCCGAAGACACCTCGCCTGCCACCCTGCCGCTGCTCGCCCTGCTGGCCGAGCTGCGCCTGCACGCCGATGCGGATGTGTCGGCGGGCGACATCGCGCCACTGCTGGCGCCGTTGCAAGCCAGCGGTGATGCGCAATGGGCCGCATCGGCGCAGGCGCTGCTCGCCGCGCAGGCCGCGCTGGCCGGGCGCTGGGCTGAGGCCGAACAAGGTTTCGACGCCGCGCTGGGGGTGCTGCGCAAGCTCACCGGCAAACGCCGCGGCCTGCTCGGCCCGTTGCCGATGACGCTGTACGTGCTGAGCCTGCTGGCCCAGCAGAGCCCGGCCCATCTGGACAAGGCCCTGAGGGCCTGCCTGGCCGAATCGGGCAAGCGCGAACCCGTGCCCGACCAGCCCTTCGGCCTGATGGCCGCAGCGCTGCAGATGCGCAGCGGCCAGCGCCCGCGCGAGCCCGGCTGGTTCGCACCGCAGACGCACGGCGGCCATGTCGCACAGCTCGACTGGTGGCGTTGGCTGATGCGGGCCTGGCTGAAGGAAGGCTCTTCGCCCGAGCCGCTGCCAGCGGGCCAGGCCGATGCCGCGCAGCGCCTGCAGGCGCGTCTGGCGCATGGCGGCCTGCAGGGCCTGTGCGCGCAGCTCGAAGCGGCGCTGCGGGTGCTGGCGGGTGAAGCCGCACCGGCCGGCTTCTTCGTCGCCTCGGTGCAGGAAGGCTGGCAGCGCAAGCTCGACGCGCTGCGTGCCGTGGTCGAACCCGAGGCCGCACGAGCGCTCCGCAGCGAAGCCAAGGACGCGCCGGTGACACGGTTGCTGTGGCTGCTGCGCATCGACGAACAGGGCCAGGTGCTGGGCCTGCAGCCGCAGGAGCAGAGCCGGGGCACGCGCGGCTGGGGCAAGCCGCGCGAAGTGCCGCTGAGCCGGCTGCAGCGCACCGCCGAGGCGCTGTCGCCGCAGGACGCCACGCTGGCGCGCTGCATCCGCCAGGACACCAACAGCCGGCAGTGGCGTATCGACCTGGCCACCGCGCTGGCGGCGCTGATCGGCCATCCCTGCCTGGCATTCGAAGAACGGCCGAGCCAGTTCATCGCGCTGCACGAGGCCGGCCCCGAGCTGGACGTGGTGCGCGAGGGCGAGCTGCTGCGGGTGCGCATGCTGCCCACCCTGCACGCACTCTCGACCACGCTGCGCTACGGTGCCAGCGTGATCGAGCAGCGCGAGGCCGAGGCGCTGCGGGCCCTCACCGTGCTGCCCGATGGCCCGCAGCGGGCCCGCCTGGTGCGGCTCACCCCGGCGCAACAGCGCGTGGCGCAACTGCTGGGGCCGCAGGGGCTGGAGGTGCCGCAGCAAGGCGCCGCACAACTGCAGGAGGTGCTGCGCGGGCTGGGCACGCACTTCCAGATCCATGCCGACGATGCCCACGCGGCGCAGCCGGCGCGCGAGGTGCCGGCCGAGCCGCGGCTGCGCGCCGAACTCACGCCGGTGGGTGATGGTCTGCAGCTGCGGCTGGTGGCGGCGCCGTTCGGTGCCGATTACGCGGCCGACGGGCCACGGCTGATCCCCGGCCGCGGTCGCGCCCACATCGTCGCCACGCTGCGTGGCGAAGCGCTGGGTGTGCAGCGCGACCTGGTACGCGAGCGCAGCCATCTGGAGACCGTGCTCGACGCCTGCCCGATGCTGATCGACCTGCCACCCGAAGCCCCGTGCGAATGGACGGTGGACGAGCCCGATCAGGTGCTGGCGCTGGTCGAACGCCTCGGTCCACTCAACGCGCTGATGTCGCTCGACTGGCCGCAAGGCAAGGCGGTGCGGGTGGACAACGCCGGCCTGGGCAGCATCAAGCTGCAGGTCAAGAGCCACCAGGACTGGCTGGCCGTGCAGGGCGAGCTGCAGGTGGACGAGCAACTGGTGCTGAGCCTGAAGCAGCTGATCGCCTTTGCCGGCGGTAGCAAGAGCCGTTTCATGCCGCTCGGCGCCGGCCGCTACCTGGCGCTGACGCAGGAGTTGCGGGCGCGCCTGGACGACCTCAGCGCGGTGACCGAGTCGCACAAGGACGGCGTGCGCGTGCCGGGCTTGGCCGCCGGCTGGCTGGACGATGCCCTGGCCGGTGCGCAGGTCGAACACGACAAGGCCACCACCGAGCGCATCTACCGACTGGCGCGCGCGCGTGACCTCAGCCCGGCCCTGCCCGCCACGCTGCAGGCCACGCTGCGGCCATACCAGGAAGAAGGCTATGTCTGGGCAATGCGCCTGGCCGAGGCCGGGCTGGGCGCCTGCCTGGCCGACGACATGGGCCTGGGCAAGACGCTGCAGGCGCTGGCCGTGCTGCTGGCGCGTGCCGCGGGTGGGCCGGCGCTGGTGGTCGCGCCGACCTCGCTGATCGGCAACTGGCAGGCCGAGGCACGGCGCTTCGCACCCAGCCTGCGGGTCGAGGTGTACGCCGAAAGCGACCGCGCCGCCGTCATCGCCCAGGCGCGCGACCACGACGTGCTGCTGGTGTCGTACCAGATGCTCCAGCAGGATGCCGAGGCCTTTGCCGGCAAGGACTGGCACACGCTGGTGCTCGACGAGGCGCAGGCCATCAAGAACGCCGCGGCCAAGCGCAGCCAGGCGGTGTTCGAGCTGCGCAGCGCGTTCAAGCTGGCGCTGTCGGGCACGCCCATCGAGAACCGGCTGGCCGAGTTGTGGTCGATCATGCGCGCCGTCAACCCGGGGTTGCTGGGCACGCCGGCGCGCTTCAACGAACGCTTCGCCGCGCTGATCGAGCGCCAGCGCGACGGCCAGGCCGAGCGCACGCTGCGCCGGCTGATCCAGCCCTTCATCCTGCGCCGCACCAAGGCCCAGGTGCTCGACGACCTGCCGCCGCGCACCGAGCTGCTGCTGCATGTCGAGCCCGAGCCGCGCGAGAAGGCGCACTACGAGGCGCTGCGGCAGGACGCCCTGGCCGCGGCGCAGAAGAGCCTGAGCGGCGATGCCCCCGGCCAGGCCCACCTCAACGTGCTGGCGCAGCTCACCAAGCTGCGCCGCGCCGCCTGCGACCCGCGGCTGGTGAGCCCCGGCCTGGGCTGGCCCGGCGCCAAGGTGCAGGCGTTTGGTGAGCTGGCCACCGAGCTGGTAGCCAACGGCCACAAGGCGTTGGTGTTCAGCCAGTTCGTCGACTTCCTGGCGCTGCTGCGCGAGCCACTCGACGCCGCCGGCATCGCCTACCAGTACCTCGACGGCAGCACCCCGGCGGCCGAGCGCACGCGGCGCGTCAACGCCTTCCAGGACGGCGAGGGCGAACTGTTCCTCATCAGCCTGAAGGCCGGCGGCTTCGGGCTGAACCTGACCGTGGCCGACTACGTCGTCATCGCCGACCCGTGGTGGAACCCGGCCGCCGAAGACCAGGCCGCCGGCCGCGCCCACCGCATCGGCCAGCAGCGGCCGGTGACGGTGTACCGGCTGGTCAACCAGGGCACGCTGGAAGCCCGCATCCTCGACCTGCACAAGGACAAGCGTGAGCTGGCCGACAGCGTGCTGGCCAGCGACGACAGCCTGCCCGGCGGCATGGTGCCGGCGCCGGAGGAGCTGCTGCGGCTGATGCGCGGCGAAGCCGGCTGACAGGCCGGGGCCGCCACCAGCCTGCGCGCCTGGCGCACTTGCGTTGCAGCCCGCGGGGCTTTACCATTTGGTTGAATTCCATCAACCATTTGGCGAAACCATGCCGCCCCTGACTGCCAAGGACGCTGCCGCCGGTTACGCGCTACCGGCAGCAAGGGACGACTTCTGGTCGACCCATGTGCCGCCGGCACGCCGCGGCCGGGCGGCCAACTCCGCCGAAGTGCTTGCTGCCTCGACCTCGGCCGTGGCCCCAGCGAGCAAGGCGCCGTTCCGCGCCCTGCTCGACCGCGTCGACCATGCCCCGCAGGTGCAGCTGTTCGCTCATGTGGAAGACGGCGTGCCGGCCAGCGTGGTCGACGCCATCGCGCAGGCCACCGGCTACACACAGGTGGAGCTGCTCAAACGCTTGGGGGTGCCCACCACCACGCTCAAGCGCAAGAGCGCCGACCTGCGCCCGCTGCCTGCAGCACAGGGCCACCGCGTGGTGGGTTTTCTCTCGATCGCGGCCAAGCTCAAGCGGCTGCTCGAAGAAAGCGGCGACGCCCAGGCGCTGCGCGGCTTCGACCCTGAAGGCTGGTTGATGCAGTGGATGGACGCCGCCAATCCGGCATTGGGCGGCCGCACCCCCTTCGAGATGCTGAAGAACCCGGTGGGCCAGCGCATCGTCGAAGACCTGTTGGAGCGCATGCGGTCCGGCGTGGTGGGCTGAAGGTGAACGGCCCCCAGCTCGCTGCGCTCGCGGCCCCCGAGGGGCCGCCGTGCCCTTGGGGCGGCCCGGCGGGCACGGCATGAACGTGGTTGTCTGGCGCATCGCGGCCGATACGCCGCAGTACACCGCCGACGATCTCACCGGCTCGGGCGCGGCGCTCACGGGCGCGCGCTGGAATGCGCCGGGCGAGGCGGTGAACTACGCTGCCACCTCGATCGCGCTGGCGGCTTGGGAAACCCGCGTGCACATCGGTCGCACGCCAGCGCTGCCGCTGAACCGCTACCTGGTGCGCATTGATCTGCCCGATACGCTGTGGGCCGCCGCCGAGCGGCTGACAGCGCCTGCGGTGGGGTGGGACGCCGTGCCACCTGGACGGGTTTCGATCGACTTCGGCAGCCGCTGGCTCGCCGAGCAGCGCAGCGCCGTGCTGCGCGTGCCCTCGGTGGTGGTGCCCGAGGAAGACAACGTGCTGATCAACCCGGCCCACCCACAGGTGCTGGCGCTCGCCAGGCCGATCATGGCCACCAAGCTGCGCAAATTCGTCTACGACCCGCGCGTGTAGCGTGCAATGCCCTTGCGCCAACGCACGCTGGTATGTCCCCTGGCGGGCACCACGGTCACTCGTTAGCATCAACCCGCTCATCGACTACACCTGCGCTTGCGCACGGAGAGGTCTCACGATGACGGTCACGGTGATTGCCAATCCAAAAGGCGGCGTCGGCAAATCGACGCTCGCCGTCAATGTCGCCGGCTACCTGGCGCGGCGCGGCCACCGGGTCGCGCTCGGCGATCTCGACCCTCAGGAATCCGCGTCGCTGTGGCTGTCGGTGCGCCCGCCCGAAGTGCCGCGCATCCAGACCTGGCCACTGCAGCGGGGCCACTTCCTGCCACCGCCCGCCGACACTGACCGCACTGTGCTCGACACGCCGGCGCGCATGGACGAAGCACTGTTCGCCGAACTGATGCAAGTGGCCGACCGCGTGATCGTGCCGCTGCAGGCCAGCCTGTTCGACATATCCGCCACCCGCTACTTCGTGCTGAACATGCTGCAGCAGCGACGCTTCAAGCGGGTCGACGTGGCCGTGGTGGCCACCCGCGTGCGCGACCACACCTATGCGGCGCAGGAACTGCGGCGCTTCCTGCAGGGCCTCGGCGTGCCCGTGCTGACGGAGCTGCGCGACACGCAGAACTATGTGCAGCTGGCCGCTCACGGTTTGAGCATCTGGGACGTGCCACCCGGCCGCGTGCTGCGCGACCAGGCGCAGTGGGTGCCGATCATGGACTGGCTCGACGCCACCGGCCGGCGCTGAAGCCTCGGCCCGCAGCGCCCGCGCGCGAAGCGCGCCGGCGTGAAAACCACACGTCCCATCCCGCCGCGGCGGCACCGCGGTGGGATGGACAGACCAAGGTCACTACGCTCTACTTGCCCGCTCGGATTGATCAATTTCGGCCCTGGAGGAGAAGACGATGGCCACCACACGCAACAAGACCGCAGCAAGCCAACCCACTGCGCCCAAACCAACCGCCGCCAACAAAGTGGGCAGCGCTGCCCGCAAACCGCTGGCGCGATCGCTGCACCTGGGCCTCAACAGCGTGAGCCCCAAGGCCTACGGTGGCTGGAGCGGCGACCTGGTGGCCTGCGAGTTCGATGCCCATGACATGACCGCGCTGGCCAAGGGCCGGGGCATGAAGCCCACCACCCTGATCACCAAGGCCGCGACCCGGGCCAAGTTCCTGGCCGCGATGCGCAGCGCGGCCAAGGCACTCAAGGCCGGCGACCTGTTCTTCCTGAGCTTCTCCGGCCACGGCGGCCAGGTGCCCGACATCACCGGCGAAGAAACCGACAAGCAGGACGAGACCTGGTGCTTGTTCGACGGCCAACTGATCGACGACGAGCTCTACCTCGAACTCGGCCGCTTCGCCGCGGGCGTGCGCATCCTGGTGCTGTCCGACAGCTGCCACAGCGGCACCGTCACCCGCGCCGCGCCGGGCGCTGCCACCGCCCCCGGTGCACGGCCGCGCATGATGCCGCCAGCCGTGGCCCGCCGCACCTACCTGGCCCACCAGGCCTTCTACGACAAGCTGCAGAAGGACGTGGCCAAGGCCTCCAAGACCGTCGCCAGCGCCGACCCCGACGCGGTGCTTGCCAGCCTGCCCAGCGCGAGCACGCGGCTGACCGAGATCGCCGGCGCGCTGAACCCGGCCGTGGTGCTGATCTCGGGCTGCCAGGACAACCAGACCTCCAGCGACGGCGACCACAACGGCCTGTTCACCGAGCACCTGCTGCAAGCCTGGCAGGGCGGGCTGTTCAAGGGCGACTACCGGCGCTTGCATGCACTGATCCGGGCCGGCATGCCGGGCTACCAGTCGCCGCGCCTGTACGTGCTGGGCAAGGCCTCGGCCTTCCTGAAGCAAACCCCCTTCTCGGTGTGACGGCGCCCCGCCGCCTTGGCACCGTCCAACGCACATCCCCCACATGATCGACAACGCAACGAGGGGTCGGGATTGAAGCGCGTCTTCATCAGCTACCGCAGCTCCGACGGCAAGAAGGACGCCAGCCGTCTGGCCGAAGACCTCGGCGAGGTCTTCGATGAGCAGGCCGTGTTCTACGACAAGCACAACCTGCACGGCGGCACCTCCTGGCGCGAGCAGGTGCGGCAGGCGTTGGGCGACCAGCCCATCGTGCTGGTGCTGCTGACGCCCGACTACTTCGGCGCCATCGAAGGCAACGAACTGCGCATCCACCGCGACGACGACCCGGTGCGCCAGGAGCTGCTGGCCGCCTTCGACGCGCGCGCCACGGTGCTGCCGCTGCTGACCGAAGGGGTGACCATGCCGCGGCCCGCCGCGTTGCCGGCCGATCTGGCGCGCATCACCGAGGTCCATGCGCTGAAGCTGCGCACCGAGGACTGGCGCACCGACTTCACCCGGCTGGTCAAGGACCTGCGTGGCCTCGGGCTGGCCGTCAAGCCCGGCGCCGAAGAGCCTGAGCCGCTCAAGCCGGCCAGCGGCGGCTACAAGTGGCTGGGCTGGGCCGCCGGGCTGGCCCTGCTGTTCGCCATCAGCGCCAACAACGAAACCGACCGTGACACCGTGCTCGGCCTGGCTGCACTGGGCTTGCTGCCGCTGTGGCTGGCCTGGCGCGGGCGCACGCGGCTGGCCAGCCTGCCCGGCACCGCGCCCAAGGCCTGGAGCTGGGCCACGCTGGTGTGGTGCGGCCTGGTGTGCATCGGCCTCCTCAGTGCGGCCGGCAACCTGCCGGCCAAGTCGGACACCCCGGCACCGCAGCCCGTGCTGGGCACGGCGCCGGGCCAGCAGCCGCCCGTGCAGCCCGTGGTGCAACCGCAGCCGGCGCCACAACCGCCGGCACCCGCGGTGCAGGACAACCTCACCGGCGCCTGGCTGGCGCATCTGTCGAACGGCACGCAGCTGCCCTTCACGCTGCTGCACCGTGGCGAGCAGGTCCTGCTCAGCACCACCAAGCTCGATGTGCGCAACGACCCCACCTTCGTGCCGATGAACCAGTACCTGGCCCGTACCCAGGGCTTCATGGTGACGGACATCCGCGTGCGCGGACAGGGCCAGGCGCATGGCGGCGCGATCGAGTTGGTCATGCAGATGACCGACGGCGACAACCAGCGCCTGCTCGACCAGGGCAACATGAGCCTGGTGGTCACCGACGGCGGGCGCACGCTGGCTGGCAGCGTGCACTTTGCGAGCGGCTCGCCCACGCCGATCCGGCTGGCACGACAGTGACATCGGCGGGCCCGCAGGTCACCACCATGCCGACGCCCGCCGCCCCAGATGTCTTCATCAGCTACGCGCGCGAAGACCGCGACACCGCGCAGGCGCTGGCCCTGGCGCTCGAAGGCCATGGCATGGTGGTCTGGTGGGACCGCGAAATCCCGCTCGGCCGCGACTTCGCCGAGGTGATCGCCACCGAGCTCGACGCGGCGCATATGGTGTGCGTGCTGTGGTCGCGCGACGCCGTGGCATCGGGTTTCGTGCGCGATGAAGCCGCGCGCGCCCGCGATACCGGCAAGCTGCTGCCGGTGCGCATTGCCGAGGTGGCGCTGCCGCTGGGCTTCGGCACGCTGCAGACGCTGGACCTGATCGGCTGGGACGGCGCGGCCGACGACCCGGCCTGCCGCGCCGTCATCGACGCGGTGGCCGCGGCGCTGGCCGTCCACCATGCCGCCGGTACCGCACCGATGGCCACGGCGCGCAACACCCGGCCACTGACACCGCGCCGGCCAGCGCTGCCCGGCAACCGTCTCACCACCTGGCTGGCGCTGGCCGCACTGCTGGTAGCCGGACTGAGCTGGGGCGGCTGGAACGTGTTCCAGGCGCGCGAGGCGCGGTTTCACCTGGGTGAAGGCCTGAAGGCCCAGTTCGCGCGCGACCCCAATCTCGAAGCCGCCCGCGCCGAGTACCTGTTCGCCCTGGCCGCCGCGCCCGACCTCGCATCGGCGCACTATTACCTGGGCCATGTGTACGCCCAACTGGAGCAGCCGGGCGCAGCGCGCGAGCAGTTCCTCGCCGCGATCCAGATCGGCGAAGGGCTGGACGGCGACCAGCGCCGCGAGGCCGAGCAGCTGCTGCGCACCCTCGATGCCGACGCCGAACCCGCGGCACTGGTCAGCGCTGCGCCAGAGCTCGACGCCACCGCATCTGCATCTCCATCCGCATCCGTTTCAGCGCCACTGCCCTCGCCAGCCTCGCCGCCCAGTGCGGCGAACGGCGCTGCGCCGCTGGCGCCGTCCAAGGCAGCCCTGAACGTGGAGCGGCTCGAAGAGCTGTCGCGGCGCATCCCGGCGGGCACCGACTTGGCGCGTGAAACCCGTGCGCAGGTCGACGCCTTGTTCGGCGCCGACGCACAGGCCCGGCTCAGTGCCACCACAGCGCTGGCGCTGACGCCGTCGCAAAGCTCCGAGGCGGTGCCACTGGCCGTCGAGCGGGCACTGGCCGGCCTGCGCGGCCGCCCCGACGACCCGGCCGTGCGCAGTGGCGTGAACGCCACCCTCGCGCTGCTGCACAACGCCAGCGCGATGACGCTGCTGTTCGGCCAAGCCGAGATCGGCCAGTTGCTCGACCTGGCCGCGCCGTTGTCGCCGGCACTGCACGGTGCGGCCGACAAGGTGCGCAGCCGCCTGGCCGGCGCCGCCACGCGCGCGCCCGTTGTCTTCATCCAGATCGCCGTCGAGGCCCAGCGGCCGGTGGCCAAGGCGCTGGCCCGACGCTTCGCCGAAGCGGGCTACGACACCCCGGGCATCGAGCTGGTCGGCCCGAACCGCGCGCCCTCGCACAGCGAGATCCGCGCCCAGGGCAGCAGCCATCTCGGCCTGGGCCGCTGGCAGCGCAAGCAGGTGCAGGAGCTCAGCGGCGAGGCGCCGGCGCTGCTGGTGCTGCGCAAGGCCGATCCGCGCGTCGACACCTACGAAGTCTGGCTCGACAGGGACCT
>JBDTQF010000059.1:0-17740 GCA_039932275.1 Burkholderiales bacterium | reverse complement strand
CCGGCCTCGGGCCGGATGGCCGGCTGGTTCATGCGGATGATCTCGGGCTTGACCTTCACGAGCAGCCGGTGGAAGGGCACGACCTCGCTCCAGCTTTCCTTCGGTGCCAGGTCGCTGAAGCGGGCATCGGCGCGCAGGTAGTCGACAAAGCCACGCACGCCGGCCTCCGACCCGGCGAGGAACAGATTGATGCCCTCCTCGGCCAGCAGGATGGTGCCCTTGAGGTGGTGCGCCTGGGCATTGCCCAGCAGCGGCCAACGCAGCGCCTCGGGGTGCTCGATCGGCACGAACTTGTAAGTGGAGATGTTCAGGATCGGGGCGGCCATGGCTGGGTCGGGAAGAGCGGGACGATGCGAGGGAAGGCACTGGCGGCGTGTCACACCTGCAGTGGCAAAATTGTGCGCAATTATTCACAGCCAGCCGATGGCGGAGGCAACATGTTCCTGGAAGACGACGACGGTGCACGCACCGGGGTGTGGGCGGTGCTGGGCATCACGGTGCTGCTGCTGGCGGGCGTGATCGGCGGCGTGGTAGTACGTTCGGTGCACCAGCGCACGGCGGCCGCCTCGGTCGCCTCCGCGCCTGCCAGCGCAGAAGCCGCTGCCGACAAGCTGCTCGATGAACTGCTCGACATGCCGCTGGCCGGCGAGGTTGTCGGCAAGGTCTATTTCGCCAGCGGCGAAGCCGCCCTGCCGCCCGAAGGCAACGCGGTGCTCGACCAGGCCGCCGCGGCCCTGAAGGGTGCGGAAGGCAAGCGGTTGATCCTGTCGGGCTTTCACGATGCCAGCGGCGATCCCGTCCGCAACGCTGAGCTGGCCAAGGAACGCGCCAAGGCCGTGCGTGATGCGCTTGTGACACGCGGTGCCGACGCCCAGCGCATCGGCCTGCGCAAGCCCGAAGTCACCACCGGCGGTGGCAACGCCGAAGAAGCGCGCCGCGTCGAGCTGCGGCTGGTCGAGCCGAACTGAGCGTCTGCCCGGCGATTACGCCGGCACGCCCTTGCTCGACGCGCTGGCGTCGGCAATGGCGTCAGCCGCCATGGCCTGGCACTCGGCCGATTGAGGCATGCAGCAGCGGCGCGCGATCAGGTCGTCGCGTGCGAACAGCTCCACCACCCAGTCGACGAACACCCGCACCTTGGTACTGAGGTGGCGGTTAGGCGGATAGACCACGTACAACGGGATCGTTTCGGCGCACCAGTCCAGTAGCACCGGCTTCAGCGCCCCGCTGACGATGTGCGGATAGGCCTGGAAGGTGGCGGTGTGCACGATGCCCAGGCCGGCCAGCCCGGCCGCCAGGCTGGCGGTGGAGTCGTTCACCGCGATCATGTGGCGTGCATTGATCTCGAGCTGCTCATTGCCCCGCTGGAACACCGTCGGGTACGGCCGCCCGGTGCGGTGCGACAGGTAGTTCACCATGCGGTGCGCGCCGTCCTCCAGCTCGTTGGGATGCGCCGGCAGGCCATGCCGCTGCAGGTAGGCCGGCGTGGCGCACAGGATGGTGTGGAACTCGCCGATGCGCCGCGCCACCAGGCTCTGGTCGGTGATCTCGCCGCCGCGCAGCACGCAGTCGACGTTCTCGCCGATCAGGTCCACCGGCCGGTCGCTGACGCCCAGATCTATCTGGATGTCGGGGTAGCGCGCATGGAAGTCCGGCAACTGCGGGATCAGCAGCAGCTGGCCCAATGACGCCGGCACGTCGATGCGCAGGCGCCCGCGCGGGTTGGTTTTCGCGCGGGTCATGCTCGACTCCAGCTCGTCCAGTTCGCCCAGCAGCCGCAGCGCACGGTCGAAGTACACCGCCCCGTCGGCCGTCACCGTGACACGGCGCGTGGTGCGGTTGAGCAACTTGGTCTGCAGGTGCGCTTCCAGGTTCTGGATCAGGCGCGTGACCGTGGCCTTGGGCAGGTCGAGCAGGTCGGCCGCTTTGGTGAACGTGCCGACCTCGACGACGCGCACGAAAGCCTGCATGGCGGATAACTTGTCCATCGCGTGATCCCTTGTTCGGCGTGGCCTGGATTTCACCGCACCCCGGCGGCCCCATTGTTGTTGCCGGTGGAATGCGCTGTGAGCGCCGCGGCCCTTTGTTGTTGGCGCCGTCCCACCTATCTTCTGCTGCATTGCAACACGACCGACGCTCATCCATCGATGGCGACAGCAGATGCCCACCCGCCCGAACAGGTCGTTCACTGCCCATGACGGGGCCGGTGAACCGCTCAACCCAAGCTGGACCACCGCGACCCTGGCCCTGGCCGATGGCTCGACAGCGCTGCTGCGGCTGTACCGCGGGGCCGTGGCAGCGCCCAATGGCGCTGCGGGGTTGCCCGTTGTCTTGCACTTCCACGGCGGGGGTTTCGTCGGTGGCTCGCTGGACAGCGGCGCGACCGTGGCGCACGTGCTGGCGGGCCATGCCGGTGTCGTTGCCTCGCTCGATTACCCGCTGGCCCCGGCGCATCCATTCCCTGCGGCGGTAGAGGCCGGTTACCGCGCCCTGCAGGGGCTGCACCGCCAGCACCGCCGGTCCCCGCTGTTCGTGGCCGGCGAAGACGCGGGCGGCAACATCGCCGCCGCAGTGGCCATGATGGCGAGGGACCGCGGCGGCCCGCCGCTGGCCGGCCAGATCCTGCTCTCGCCGATGCTCGACAACTGCATCGCCACCGCCTCACAGCGCGATGCCCGCGACGGCCCGCTCGGCTGTCCCTGCGCCGATGGCTGGCGCGCCTACCTCGGCTGCGTCGCCGATGCCATGCACCCTTACGCCACGCCGGGCACCTCACTGCGCCTGGCCGGGCTGCCATCGACGCTGCTGCTGACCTCGCTGGACGACCCGCTGCGCGACGAGACGCTGGCCTATGCCGCGCGGCTGCACGGCGCCGGTGTCGCGGCCCAGGTCAGCGTGCTGCCGCTGACCACCGGCTGGCCCAAGAGTTACCCGATGGGCGAGGTCAATGGCCGGCCGGCCCACTGGATCGAGCCGCTGCGCCAGCGCATCCAGCCCTTCTTGATGTCCCCATCCCTGCTGTCCCCGTCCCTGCTTTCCGCCCACACCACTCTCTGAGGGAGAAGTTCATGACCTCCGGTTCCCCGTTCAAGCGCACCTTCCGTCCCACCCTGTTTGCCGCGGCCACCGCGTTGACGGCCGTGGCCGCTGCCACCGCGCTGTTCTTCGGCCTGCACAGCGCGCCCGTCGCGGCGAATGCACCGGCGGTCGAACCAGCGCTGCCGGTGTCCGTGGCCACCGTGACCGCCAGCCAGGTCGCGGCCTGGGATGAGTTCTCAGGCCGACTCGAAGCCGTCGACCGTGTCGAGGTGCGCTCGCGCGCCGCCGGCACGGTGCAGGCGGTGCACTTCCGCGAAGGCGCGTTGGTGCACAAGGGCGATCTGCTGTTCACCATCGATGCCGCGCCCTACGCTGCCGAGTTCGAACGCGCCGAAGCCCAGGTGGTCGCCGCCCGCTCGCGCCTGCTGTATGCCACCAGCGAGTTCGAGCGCGCCAAGCGCCTGTGGGACGACCATGCCATCGCGCAGCGCGAATTCGACGACCGCAGCAACGCCCACCGCGAAGCCGAGGCCAACCTGCGGGCAGCGCTGGCCAACCAACAATCGGCCAAGCTCAACCTCGACTACACGCAGGTGCGCGCCCCGATCGCCGGCCGCATCGGCAAGGTCCAGATCACCGCCGGCAACCTGGTGGCCGCCGGCCCCACTGCGCCGGTGCTGGTCACGCTGGTGTCGGTGAGTCCTATCTACGCCAGCTTCGATGCCGACGAGCAAATCATCGCCAAGGCGCTGAAGGACCTGCGCGGCGGGGCCCGCGACGAACTCTCGCGCATCCCCGTGCGCATGGGCACCGCCGCCAGCACCGACCTGCCGTTCGAAGGCCGGCTGCAGCTGGTGGACAACCAGGTCGATGCCAAGAGCGGCACGATCCGCGTGCGTGCGGTGTTCGACAACAAGGACGGCACGCTGATCCCCGGCCAGTTCGCGCGCCTGCAGATGGGCAGCGCCCACGCCGGCAATGTGCTGCTGGTGAACGAACGCGCGGTCGGCACTGACCAGGACAAGCGCTACGTGATGGTGGTGGGCGCCGACGACATCGCCGCCTGGCGGCAGGTGACGCTGGGCGCGTCGGTGAACGGGCTGCGCATCGTCAGCGCCGGCCTGCAGGCCGGTGAACGGGTGGTGGTGGGCGGCGTGCAGCGCGTGCGGCCCGGCACCAAGGTCGCCCCGAAACCCGTGCCGATGGACGCCAAGCCCGAGGTCCAGGCCGCGAAAGCCTAGTCACACCCCGCGTCATCCACAACAACCAGGCCCACGGGCCGGCGGAGGCCGGCACCGTTGGCCGCGCCTTCGCTTTCCCACGCCAGGGAGCCACGCCATGAACCTCTCCAAATTCTTCATCGACCGGCCGATCTTCGCCGGCGTGCTGTCGCTGCTGATCTTCCTCGGCGGCCTGATCGCGTTGCCCGCGCTGCCGATCTCCGAATACCCCGAGGTGGTGCCGCCCTCGGTGGTGGTGCGCGCGCAGTACCCAGGCGCGAACCCGCAGGTGATCGCCGAGACCGTGGCCACGCCGCTGGAGGAAGCCATCAACGGCGTCGAAGGCATGCTCTACATGGGCAGCCAGGCCACCACCGACGGCGTGCTGACGCTGACCGTGACCTTCAAGCTCGGCGTCGACGCCGACAAGGCCCAGCAGCTGGTGCAGAACCGCGTCTCGCAGGCCGAGCCGCGCCTGCCCGAAGAAGTGCGGCGCCTGGGCATCACCACGATCAAGAGCGCGCCCGACCTGACCATGGCGGTGTTCCTGGTGTCGCCCAACCAGCGCTACGACGTCGACTACCTGCGCAACTATGCGGTGCTCAACGTCAAGGACCGCCTGGCACGCACGCCGGGCGTGGGCCAGGTGCAGATCTGGGGTGGTGGCGAGTACGCCATGCGCGCCTGGCTCGACCCGCAGAAGGTGGCGCAGCGTGGCCTGTCGGCGGGTGACGTGGTCGCCGCCATCCGCGGCCAGAACGTGCAGGCCGCGGCCGGCGTGGTGGGCGCTTCGCCCGGCCTGCCCGGCATCGATCTGCAACTGTCGATCAACGCGCAGGGCCGGCTGCAGACGGCCGAGGAGTTCGGCGACATCATCGTCAAGGCCGGCGCCAACGGCGAGGTGACGCGGCTGCGCGATGTGGCCCGCCTCGAACTCGGTGCGGCCGACTACTCGCTGCGCTCGCGCCTAGACAACCAGGCCGCGGTGGGCATCGGCGTGTTCCAGGCGCCGGGCAGCAACGCGCTGCAGATCAGCGATCAGGTGCGCGCGACGATGAAGGAGATCGCCCAGGGCATGCCCGAGGGCGTGGAATACCGCGTCGCCTACGACCCGACCCAGTTCGTGCGCTCGTCGATCGAGTCGGTGGTGCACACGCTGCTCGAGGCCATCGTGCTGGTGGTGCTGGTGGTGATCCTGTTCCTGCAGACCTGGCGCGCCTCCATCATCCCGCTGCTGGCAGTGCCGGTGTCGGTGGTGGGCACGTTCGCGGCGCTGCATGCGCTGGGTTTCTCGATCAACGCCTTGAGCCTGTTCGGCCTGGTGCTGGCCATCGGCATCGTGGTGGATGACGCCATCGTCGTGGTGGAGAACGTCGAGCGCAACATCGAAGCCGGCCTGGCGCCGCGCGAGGCCACCTACCGCGCGATGCGCGAGGTGTCCGGCCCCATCATCGCCATCGCGATGGTGCTGGTGGCGGTGTTCGTTCCGCTGGCCTTCATCACCGGCCTCACCGGCCAGTTCTATCGGCAGTTCGCGGTCACCATCGCCATCAGCACGGTGATCTCGGCGATCAACTCGCTCACCTTGTCGCCCGCGCTCGCCGCCCTGCTGCTGCGCGGCCACGATGCGCCGAAGGACGCGCTGACGCGCGGCATGGACCGCGTGCTGGGCCGGCTGTTCCGCGGCTTCAACCGGTTGTTCCAGCACAGCTCGGCGGCGTATGGCCGCGGCGTGGGCGCCGTGCTCTCGCGCAAGGCCGTGATGCTGGGCCTGTACCTGGTGCTGGCGGCGGCCACGGTGTTCGTGTTCAAGGCCGTGCCGGGTGGCTTCGTGCCGGCGCAGGACAAGCAGTACCTGATCGGCTTCGCCCAGCTGCCCGAAGGCGCCACGCTGGACCGCACCGACGACGTCATCCGCCGCATGGGCGACCTGATGAAGGCCAACCCGAATGTCGAGAACGCGCTGGCGTTCTCGAGCCTGTCGATCAACGGCTTCACCAACAGCAGCAACGCGGGCATCGTCTTTGCGACGCTCAAGCCGTTCGCCGAACGCAAGCGCGCAGACCAAAGCGGCTTCGCGGTGGCCGGCCAGCTCAACGCCGCGTTCCAGGGCATCGAGGACGCCTTCATCGTGATGTTCCCGCCGCCGCCGGTGCAGGGGCTGGGCACCACGGGCGGCTTCAAGCTGCAGCTGGAAGACCGCGCGTCGCTCGGCCTGCAGCAGATGGACGCTGCGGTGAAGGCCTTCATGGCCAAGGCCTCGAAGGCCCCGGAACTGGCCGGCCTGTTCACCAGCTGGCAAGTCAACGTGCCGCAGCTCGATGCCGACATCGACCGCACCAAGGCGCGCCAGCTCGGCGTGCCGGTGACGGAGATCTTCGAGACCATGCAGATCTACCTGGGCAGCGTCTACGTCAACGACTTCAACAAGTTCGGGCGTACGTACTCGGTCCGGGTGCAGGCGGATGCCGAGCACCGCGCGCGCATGGAAGACATCGGCCTGCTGAAGGTGCGCAGCAACAGCGGCGAGATGGTGCCGCTGAGCGCGCTGATGACGGTGCGCCAGAGCTACGGCCCCGAACGCGCGATGCGCTACAACGGCTTCCTCACCGCCGACATCAACGGCGGCGCGGCGCCGGGCTACAGCTCGGGCCAGGCGCAGGACGCCATCAAGCGCATCGCCGCCGAGACGCTGCCGCCGGGCATCGCCTTCGAGTGGACCGAGCTGACCTACCAGGAGATCCTGGCCGGCAACTCGGCGCTGTGGGTGTTCCCGCTGGCGCTGTTGCTGGTGTTCCTGGTGCTGGCCGCGATGTACGAGAGTCTGACGCTGCCGCTGGCCATCATCCTGATCGTGCCGATGGGCCTGCTGGCGGCGATGACCGGCGTGTGGCTCAGCAAGGGCGACAACAACGTGCTGACGCAGATCGGCCTGGTGGTGCTGGTGGGCCTGAGTGCCAAGAACGCCATCCTGATCGTCGAGTTCGCACGCGAGCTGGAGTTCGCCGGCCGCACCCCGGCGCAGGCGGCCATCGAGGCGGCCCGGCTGCGGCTGCGGCCCATCCTGATGACTTCGCTGGCCTTCGTGATGGGCGTGCTGCCGCTGGTGCTGGCCACGGGTGCCGGTGCCGAGATGAGATCGGCCATGGGCGTCGCCGTGTTCGCCGGGATGATCGGTGTCACCGCCTTCGGCCTGTTCCTGACGCCGGTCTTCTACGTGCTGCTGCGTGCACTGGCCGGCAACCGCCCGTTGAAGCAGCACGCCGAGGCGCATGACGCTGCGGCCCCCGCATCCGCTGATACATCCGCTGATGCATCCGCCCATGCCCCGCTGGCCCTGGCCACGCCTGGCCACGCAGACTGAAGAGGCCCTTCGATGAACACATCACTTCCCCTTCGTGCGCTCACGGCTCTGATGGCCGCGCTGATCCTGGCCGGCTGCGCCAGCGCACCCGCGTTGTCACCGCGTTCGCTGCCGGCCGTGCCGGCGTCGTTCAAGGAGGCCGGCGCGCCACCCACCGCGGCACCGCTGCCAGCACAAGGCGCTTGGTGGCAGGGCTTTGCCGACCCGGCGCTCGACGACCTGGTGCAACGCGCTGACCGCAGCAACCACCAGCTGCAGGCCGCTGCGGCCCGCGTGGCGCAGGCCCGGGCGCTGCTGCGGCGGGCCGACGCCGACCGCCTGCCGCAGGTCGGCCTCGGCGCCGGCGCCGTGCGCGAAGCCACGCTGCTCACGGGCAACCAGCCGCGCACCGCGCTGAGCGTGGGCGCCAACCTGTCGTACGAGCTCGACATCGCCGGCCGCCTGGCGCAGGGCAGCAACGCGGCCACGCTGGATGTGCGCGAGCGCGAGGCCCTGCTGCAGGACAGCCGGCGGCTGGTGCAGGCCGAGGTGGCGCGCAGCTACTTCGCGCTGCGGGCGCTCGATGCCGAGCGTGCGCTGGTGCAGAGCACCGTGGCCAGCTACCGCGACACGCTGCGCCTGACCGAACGCCGCTACGCCGCCGGCGACATCCCTGAGCTGGACGTGGCGCGGGTGCGCAGCGAGCTGGCCGCCAACGAGTCGGAGGCGCTGTCGCTGGAGCGCCAGCGTAGTCTGGTCGAACATGCCCTGGCCGTACTGGTGGGCGAAGCCGCCAGCAGCTTCGGCATCGACACCGCCGACTGGCAGGCGGCCCTGCCGCAGGTTCCGGCCGGCGTGCCGAGCACGGTGCTGGCGCGCCGGCCCGACGTCGCCGCGGCGCAAAACGCCCTGCAGGCCGCGCAGGCACGGGTGGGCATTGCGCAAGCGGCCTGGTGGCCCGCACTGACGCTCACCGCGGCGGGCGGCCAGGCCTCTACCGAGCTGAGCGACCTGTTCACCACCGCCGCGCGCACCTGGGGCATCGGCCTGCTACTGAACCTGCCGGTGTTCGACGGCGGCCGACGCGAGGCCGGCGTAGCGCGTAGCCAGGCCGAATTCGACGGCGCCGTGGCGCACCTGCGTGAACAGATGCTGGTGGCGCTTAGGGAGGTGGAAGACGAGCTCGCCGCGCTGCGCCTGCTGGCCCAGCAGGAAGAGGCGCAGGGCCGCGCGGTGGGCGCCGCGGCGCGGGTGACGTTTCTTTCGGAGACCCGCTACCGCAATGGCCTGGTGAGCCAGCTCGACCTGCTGGACGCGCAGCGCAGCGAGCTGCGCAACCGCCGCCAGGCCCTGCAGGTACGGGCCGCGCAGTACCAGGCCACCGTCGGGCTGATGCGCGCCTTGGGAGGCGGCTGGGCGCCGGCTTGAAACCGCGGCGCGCGGGGTGGCTCGGAGGGCGGGCACCTAAAATTCGCGCATGTCCTTCGTCCACCTGCGCACCCACACCGAATTCTCCGTCGTCGACGGCACCCTGCGGGTCGACGACGTCGTCAAGGCCGCGGCAAAGGACGGCCAGCCGGCGCTGGCCATCACCGACCTGGCGAACCTGTTCGGTGGCGTCAAGTTCTACAGCGCCGCGCGCAAGAAGGGTGTCAAGCCGCTGCTCGGCGCCGACATCTGGCTGGAACCCGAAGTCGCCACGGCGGCCGGCGAACCCCGCCAGGCCAGCCGGCTGCTGCTGCTGGTGCAGCACCACGCCGGCTACCTCAACCTGTGCGAGCTGCTGTCGCGCGGCTGGATCCAGAACGTGCAGCGCAACCAGGCCTGGATCCGTTGGGACTGGCTGGAAGAACTCTCCGGTGGGTTGATCGCGCTGTCAGGCGCGCAGATGGGCGCCATCGGCCTGGCACTTGCCTCGGGCGATACCGACCGCGCCGGCGCGGCGGCCGAGCGGCTGGCGCAGATCTTCCCGCAGCGCTTCTACGTCGAGCTGCAGCGCGCCGGCCTGCCCGGGCAGGAGGCGCAGCTGCGGGCCTCGGTGCAACTGGCGGCGCGGCTGCGGCTGCCGGTGGTGGCCACGCACCCGGTGCAGTTCCTGACGCCGGACGACTTTGAAGCCCACGAGGCCCGCGTCTGCGTGGCCGAGGGCGAGACGCTGGGCAATGCCAAGCGCATCAAGCGCTTCTCGCGCGACCAGTACTTCAAGAGTCAGGCCGAGATGGCGGCGCTGTTCGCCGACCTGCCCTCGGCGCTGGCCAACACGGTCGAGATCGCCAAGCGCTGCAACCTCAGCCTGGTGCTGGGCAAGCCGCAGCTGCCCGACTTCCCGACCCCGCAGCTCGACGACGGCAGCGCGATGCCGATGGCCGAGTACTTCCGCCAGCTGTCATTCGAAGGGCTGGAACAGCGCCTGGCCATGCTCTACCCCGATGCGGCCAAGCGCGATGCCGAGCGGCCGCGCTATGTCGAGCGGCTGGAGTTCGAGATCGGCACCATCCTGAAGATGGGCTTCCCGGGCTACTTCCTGATCGTCTCGGACTTCATCCGCTGGGCCAAGGCCAACGGCTGCCCGGTCGGCCCGGGCCGGGGCTCGGGCGCGGGCTCGCTGGTGGCGTATGCGCTGTCGATCACCGACCTCGACCCGCTGCAGTACAAGCTGCTGTTCGAACGCTTCCTGAATCCGGAACGCGTGTCGATGCCCGACTTCGACATCGACTTCTGCCAGGGCAACCGCGACCGTGTCATCGACTACGTCAAAGACAAATACGGCCGCTCCGCGGTGAGCCAGATCGCCACCTTCGGCACCATGGCAGCCAAGGCCGCGCTGCGCGACATCGGCCGCGTGCTGGGCATGGGCTACGGCCATGTGGACTCCATCGCCAAGCTCATCCCCGCGCCGCCCGGCAAGACGGTGACGCTGGCCAAGGTGCCCGAGAAGCCCGAAGACCGCGACGGCAGCGTGATCTACGCGCGGCTCGAAGCGCCCGAGCTGGAAGAGCGTGAGCGCAAGGAAGAAGAGGTGGCCGAGCTGCTGGCGCTGGCCACGCGGGTCGAGGGCATGGTGCGCAACATCGGCATGCATGCCGGCGGCGTGCTGATCGCGCCGGGCAAGATCACCGACTTCTGCCCGCTGTACCAGCAGCCCGGCAGCGACTCGGCGGTGAGCCAGTACGACAAGGACGATGTCGAAGCCATCGGCCTGGTGAAGTTCGACTTCCTCGGCCTGGCCACGCTGACCATCCTGGAGCTGGCCAAGAACTTCATCACCAGCCGCCATCCGGCCCATCAAGACTTCGCCTTCGAGACCATTCCGCTCGATGACGCCAAGGTCTACAAGCTGTTCTCCGACGGGCTCACCGAAGCCGTGTTCCAGTTTGAATCGGGTGGCATGCAGCGCATGCTCAAGGACGCCAAGCCGAGCCGGCTTGAAGACCTGATCGCGCTGAATGCGCTGTACCGACCGGGGCCGATGGACCTGATCCCCACCTTCGTGGCCCGCAAGCATGGCCGCGAAAAGGTCGAGTACCCGCACCCCTTGGTGGAGCCGGTGCTGTCGGAAACCTACGGCATCATGGTCTACCAGGAGCAGGTCATGCAGACCGCCCAGGTGCTGGGCGGTTACTCGCTCGGCGGCGCCGACATGCTGCGCCGGGCCATGGGCAAGAAGAAGGCCGAGGAGATGGCCGAGCACCGCGCCATCTTCCGCAAAGGCGCCGCCGGCAACAACATCGGCGAGGTGCAGGCCGACGAAATCTTCGACCTGATGGAGAAGTTTGCGGGCTACGGCTTCAACAAGTCGCATGCCGCCGCCTACTCGCTGCTGGCGTACCACACGGCCTGGATCAAGGTGCACTTCACGGCCGAGTTCTTCGCGGCCAACATGACCATCGAGCTGGACGACACCGACAAGCTCAAGGTGTTGCGCGACGATGCGCTGCGCTTCGGTGTGGTGTTCGATGCCCCCGATGTGAATGCCGGGATCCATCGCTTCGAACCGGTGACAGCCAAGCAGGTTCGCTACGGCCTGGGCGCAATCAAGGGCACCGGCCAGGGTGCGATCGAGGCCATCGTCGCGGCGCGCCAAGACGGTGGCGCGTTCCGCTCGCTGTTCGATTTCGCCGCGCGGGTCGACCGCAAGAGCGTCAACAAGCGGGTGGTCGAAGCGCTGATCAAGGCCGGCGCGTTCGACAAGCTGCATCCGCAAGGCCATGACGGCCGCGCCGCGCTGCTGGCCAGCGTCGGCCTGGCGTTCGAGTACGCCGATGCGCAGGTGGCGCACGCCAACCAGGGCGGCCTGTTCGACGACGGGCACGACCACGGCGCATCAATGCACGAACCGGCGCTGGTGGCGGCCGAGGTGTGGGACGTGCGCACCCGGCTGGGCCATGAGAAGGTGGCCATCGGCTACTTCATGTCCGGCCACCTGTTCGACCAGGTCGAGCCCGAGGTGCGCCGCTTCGCGCGCCGGCGCATCGCCGACGTGGTCGACAGCCGCGAGCCGCAGTTGCTCAGCGGCATCATCAGCGACCTGCGCATCGTCAACGGCCAGCGCGGCCGCGTCGCCATCTTCAAGCTCGACGACAAGAGCGAGGCCATCGAGGCCGTGGTGGCCGAGGAACTGCTCAATGCCCAGCCCGGCCTGTTCAAGGACGACGAGCTACTGGTGGTGCAGGGCAAGGTGCAGCCCGACCGCTTCTCCGGCGGTGTGCGGCTGAACGTGCTGCAGGGCTGGAGCCTGGCCGATGCACGCTGCCGCTTCGGCCGCTACCTGCGTGCGCCGGTGAACGGCAGCAATGGCACCGACGGGCCACCGATCGACCAGCTGCTGCAGGCCTTCCCGGCCCAGCGCACCGAGAGCGACGAAGGCGCATTGGTGCGGGGCCTGGGGATCCGCCTGGTGCTGCAGCGCGAAGGCGCCACCGGCGAGCTCGATCTGGGCGAGGCCGCGCGCTTTTACCCCAGCGATGAAGCACTCAGCCTGTGGGCGCAAGCGACCCACGGTGCGGCGCAGATCGTCTACGGCGAGATCGGAACTTAATAGGCGGCCTGCCGCCAGTTTCACAAGCGCTTCGCGCTCCGCGGTTCAGGCTGGCGCGCATCCCGCGGCCCGCGGCTCCCTTCACGCTAACCCCAATGTCCGTGCCGGGCCGTTTGCCCATAATTGCTAATAGATTAGCAATCAAAGTGTCGGCCACCGCATCGGGCTGGCGCAACGCGGGGTCCTGGACATGGAACACCTCTATTTCGACACGCTGTCCGCGCCTGAATCCGATCGCACGCAGTACTGGCGTCGCGTCAACCAGGACTACTTCGGTGCGCTCGAGGTCGACTGCCTGGATGACGGCTCGCTCGATGCGCAGTTCTCTGCCTTCGAGGTCGGGCCCTTGCGGATGTTCCGCATCGCCGCGCCGGCGCACAGGATCCGGCGCAACGCGTCGGTCGACGAACTGCCCATGGACAGTTCGTACAAGCTGGTGCTGCAACTCAGCGGTGAGGCAGAGATCCGGCAACACGATCGTGGCTTCCGGCTGCGCGCGGGTGACTGGAGCCTGTACGACCCGCGGGTGCCGTACTCGATCACCAACTTCGAGCGCTCGGACCTGCTGGCAGTGCTGGTGCCGCGCACGCAGCTGAAGGGCTTTCGGGTGCCGAACCTGCACACCAGCGAAGCAACGTCGAGCAACCAGATCGGCCTGCATGCGGTGCTGAGTTCGTTTCTGCGCTCACTGGCGGAGCAGTTGCCGACCTTGTCGAACGGGGTCGGGCAACCGCTCAGCGAAACCGTGTTCGGCCTGCTCGCCTCGACCATGGGTGCTTACCAGGGCGATGCCGTCGAGTTCGCCACGCTGCCCGACGTGTTGATGGCGCGCGTCAGGCAGTACGTGCAGACGCACCTGGGCGAGCCCGACCTGAGCATCGACCGCATTGCGCTCGACATGCGCTGCTCCAAGCGCTACCTGCACCGCGTCTTCGAAGATGCCGAGATCACGCTCGACCGCTACATCTGGCGGGCGCGCCTCGAACGCTGCCGCGCTGCGCTGGCGGCACCCGGCCGGCGCACGCCGTCGGTCTCGGAGATTGCCTTCAGCTGGGGCTTCAACAGCAGCGCGCATTTCTGCCGCCTGTTCAAGAGCCACTACGGCGTGTCGCCGCGGGCCTATCAGCAGGAAGCCGCGTCGCGGCACGAAGCGGCGGTGCCGCTCAGCCATTGAGCTTGCCGCGCCGCTCGCCACCTTCCATCGTCAGCCTTTGGCGGCCAGGTAGCTGCTGTGCAGGATTTCCGGCTGGTCGCGCAAGGCCTGCGAGCTGCCGCTGTAGGCGAGTCGGCCACGCTCCAGCACATAGGCCTGCGTCGAGATCGCCAGCGCCAGCGTCGTGAACTGCTCGATCAGCAGCACACCGACACCACGCGCCGCGACCGACTGCACCACCTCGGCGAGGCGCTTGACGATCAGCGGCGCGAGGCCGAGCGAGAGTTCGTCGATGACCATGTAGGCCGGCTCGGCGATCAGCGCCTGCGCAATGCAGACCATCTGCTTCTGCCCGCCCGAGAGGGCGCGGCCCGGTGAGTCGAGGTGGGCGCGCAGTTCCGGAAAGATGTCCAGCACACGTTCGATGCCGGCCTGCAGCGCGGGCAGGGTCAGCACTGTTCCGGCCACCCGCAGGTTGTCGTGCACCGAGAGGTCGCCGAGCACGCGGTGCCCTTCCGGCACCACCGCCACCCCCGCGGCGCGCACGAACTCGGGCCGCTGGTTGTGCAGCGCCGTCGTGCCTGCGCCGATGCTGCCCGCCTTCACCGGGATCGCGCCGGCAATCGCCATCACGGTGCTCGACTTGCCGGCGCCGTTGGCACCGACCAGGGCGGTCACCTGGCCCGGCGCGACGTCCATGTCAAAGCCGTGCAGCACGGGCTTGCCACCGCGGTGAACGACGAGATTGCGAAGCGTGAGCATGCGAGTTGGGGTGAAGAGAGGCCGGGCGAAGACGTTGAGGGTCATGTGCCGAGGTACGCGCGCCGCACCGCCGGGTCGTCGAGCACCTCGCGTGTGGGGCCCAGGGCGAGCAGGCGACCGAAGTCCATCACCAGCGTCTGGGTGCAGGTGGCCGCGATCAGATCGACATCGTGGTCGATCAGCAGCACCTGCGCGCCACAGTGCTCGGGGATGCCGACGATGGCGTCGCGCAGCACCGCGGATTCGATCTCGGTGAGGCCCGCTCCCGGCTCGTCGAACAGCAGCAGCTTCGGGCGGCCGACCATCGCCTTGGCCACCTCGACCATGCGGCGCTGGAACAGGTCGAGCTGGCGGCCCCAGCGCGTGGCCACGTCGGTCAGGCCGGTGTAGGCCAGCACCTCGGCCACCTGCCCGGCGGCGCTGTGGCGCTCGTGAGGCACATGGTCGAGCACGGCGCGCACGTTGTCCCACACGCTCAGGTCCTCGACCACCTGCTCGGTCTGGAACGAGCGGCGCAAGCCCAGGCGCACCCGGGCGATCGGCCGCAGCGGCAACAACTCGGTGCCGCCCATGCGCACGCTGCCCGTGCTGGCCTGGACCAGCCCGCTGAGCAGATTGACGAGCGTGGTCTTGCCCGCGCCGTTCGGTCCGATCAGGCCGCACACCGACGCGTCGAGCCGGGCGCTCAGGTCGTCGATCGCCTTGACGGCGCCGAACTGCACGCTGACGTGCTCGAGCTCGATCATGGCGCGCGCCCCGAGACCCTGCGCCACAGCGCTGCGAGCGTGCCGAGCAACTGCCCTGCGATGCCCTCAGGCGCGGTGATCAGCGCATGCAACAACGCAGCGCCGAAGAAGATCATCGCCAGGTAGCCGTTGACGTTGAAGTCGGTCAACAGCGCCGGCACCGCGCGCAACAGCAGGCCGGCGAGCAGGGCCCCGACCCAGTGGTACACGCCGCCGACCACGGCGAGCGCAAACATCATCACCGACTCGCTGGCGCCGAACGCGCGGCCGTCGAGCTGGCCCACGCCGCCGGCCAGCAAGGCGCCGGCCACGCCAGCGCAGAAGCCGGCGAGGCCGAAGGCCCAGGTCTGGTACAGCAGGATGTTGACACCGGCGCCGATCGCCGCCGCCTCGCCGCGGCGGATCAGCGCCCACGACCGGCCGGCACGTGTGCGGCGGTGCAGTTCGATCAGCGCCAGCACGAGGGCGAGCCAGAGCGTGGCGTAACTGAAGTAGGCGGCGTCCGACAGCGCGACCGCCGGGCGCTGCATCATCAGTCTCTCGCTGCCCTGCACGCGGCCGAGCCAACCCGGCCCGCCGTCGGGAAAGCCGATCGCGCTGATAACGACCTGGAAGCCGCCGGCCATCATCAGCGTCACCAGCGCCAGGTACAGGCCTTTCAGGCGCAGCGCCGGCAGGCCGGCCAGCATGCCGACGATGCAACTGCACAGGCCACCGGTCAGCACGCACAGTTCGAACGGTGCGCCGAGGCCGTGGCTCAGGCGCAGCGCGACCCAGCCTCCCACGCCCAGCAGCGCGAACTGGCACAGGCTGACCAGCCCGAGCTGCCCGTACAGCACCGCCACACCCGCCACGCCCACCGACAACGCGATCGCCGACGTGAAGGTCTTGGTCCAGTAGGCATTCGCCAGCCACGGCACGACGGCGCCGACCAGCAACAGCACGAAGAACATCACCAGGTAGACGCGGCGGTTGTCGCGCGCCACGCCGGCCAGGGCCAGCTGCAGCGGTGACGATGCGGTAGAGGTGGCGCTCATCTCAGTTCTCCATGGCGCCGAAGCTTCGGGGGTGGTTCACTTCAGGCCTTGCGTGTCGTGTTGCGGAAGAAGATGATCGCCACCAGCGCAATCAGGAACGGCACCGCGGTGCGGTAGGCCGAGAAGCCCGGCACCGTGATCGCCATCGCTTCGGCCACGCCGATGCACACGCCTGCGGCCACCGTCACCGGCAGCGAATTCAGGCGCCCGAGAATGGCCGCGGCAAACGCCGGAATGACGAGGAAGGTCAGCAACGTGGCCTGCAGCCGAACGATGTTCGCGAGCAGCAAACCGCACACACCGGCAAACGCACCCGACAGCACCCAGGCCACGGTGTCGACCTGCAGCACCCGCACGCCCAGCAGCGCGCTCAGGTCGCGGTCGTTGGCGAGTGCGCGCATCTTCAGGCCGATGCGTGTCTTGCTCAAGAGCAGGCCCACGGCCGACATCATCAGCACCGCCAGCACCAGGCCGAGCACGCGTGTGTAGGTCAGCCGCACGTCGCCGAACTGCAGGCCGTCGGCATCGGTCGGCAGCATCAGCCGGCGCGGTTGTTCACCCCAGTACCACTCGGTGAAGCCGAGCACGATGAGGGCGAAGCCGAGTGTGCCGATGCTGCGGATCGTCGGGTCGCGATGCGCCAGCCGCGGCGCCAGCAGGCGGCCGTAGGCGAGCGACAGCAGCATCGCGGTGAGCACCGCACACACCCAGGCCAGCGCCGGCGGCCAGCCCCGGTCGAGCACCGACCAGGCCACGTAGGCGCCGATCGCGCCGAGCGCGCCGAACGCGAAGTTCAGCACCCCCGACGAGCGGTACAGCACCACCAGGCCCACGCCCGAGAGCGCGTAGACGGCGCCGACACCGAGCCCCGAGACGACAAAGGGCAGCAGGTCGGGCAGATCGTTGAACATCGTTGCCTGCCGTGTCCCGGATCAGAGACCGAGCTTCTTCTCGTCGGCGCGCACGTCGGCCAGTTCCGGATCGTCCGCCGTCGTGCAGCCGCTGCCGATTTGCGTGAAGCCGGTGCCGTTGACCTGCGCGATCGGGCCGCTGTTGTTGGCGTTGTGGCGGGCGCCGGCGCCCACGTAGAACGGCCGGCAGAGGATGTCGCTCTTGAAACCGCTGACCTTGCGCAGTGCAGCGCTGACGCTGGCGCGGTCGATCTTCGCCGGGTCCATCTTCAGCAGCGTGTCGGTGACGATGCGTGCGGCCAGGTAGCCCGATTGCGCGAACGAATCACGCGGGTCGGTCTTGCTGGCGTAGGCGTCCATCGTCGCCTTCCAGTTGCGGTTGTCCGGCCCGGCCGATTCGATCGGCATGAACTCGAGGTGGATGTCGAAGTTGTCTTTCCAGGCCGGGCCGATGGCCTTGGGCACGTCGGCGTTGTAGGCCGGCGTCGTCG
>JBDTQF010000058.1:0-17848 GCA_039932275.1 Burkholderiales bacterium | reverse complement strand
GCGTGTCGTTGACGAGCGTGCTCTTGCCCGAGCCCGACACGCCGGTCACGCAGGTGAACAGGCCCACCGGCAGTGCCACCGTCGCGTTGCGCAGGTTGTTGCCGCGCGCGCCCTTGATGCGCAGCATCGCCGTCTCGGCGTCGACGACGTGGCGCTCGGTCGGCACCTCGATGCGCAGCACATGCGCCAGGTAGCGGCCGGTGAGCGATTCGGTGCTGGCGGCCACCTCGGCCGGCGTGCCCTGCGCGATCACCCGCCCACCGTGCACGCCGGCACCGGGGCCCATGTCGATCACATGGTCGGCGGTGCGGATCATGTCCTCGTCATGCTCCACCACCAGCACGCTGTTGCCGAGGTCGCGCAGGTGCTTGAGCGTGCCGATCAGGCGTTCGTTGTCGCGCTGGTGCAGGCCGATGCTGGGCTCGTCGAGCACGTACATCACGCCGGTCAGGCCCGAGCCGATCTGGCTGGCCAGGCGGATGCGCTGGGCCTCGCCGCCCGACAGCGTGTCGGCGCTGCGGTCCAGGCTGAGGTAGCTCAGGCCGACGTCGTTGAGAAAGCGCAGCCGCGCGCGGATCTCGCGGATCACCTTGTCAGCGATGTCGGCCTTGTTGCCTTCGAGCCGCACCTGCTCGAAGTAGTACAGACAGTCGGCCAGCGTGGCGTGTTCGACGGCGTAAATGGGCCGGCCAGGCTGTACCGATGCCTCGCCTGCCAGCAGCGGGAGAAAGACGTTCCGCGCTTCGCGGCGCAGGCGTGAGCCGTCGCAGTGCGGGCAGGGCTTGCTGGCCTGGTAACGCACCAGGTCTTCGCGCACCGCGGCCGAGTCGGTTTCGCGGTAGCGCCGCTCGAAGTTGGGCAGGATGCCTTCGAAGGGATGCGAGCGCTTGACGCTGCGCTTCTTGCCGGCCGCGCCTTCGGACTGGTAGGTGAAGCTGATCTCTTCCTCGCCCGAGCCGTTCAGCACCACCGCCTGGTGCGCCGGCGAGAGCTCGTCCCACGGTGTCTCGGTGCTGAAGCCGTAGTGCCTGGCCACGCTTTCCAGCACCGAGTGGGTGTAGGCATTGCGGCGGTCCCAGCCCTTGACGGCCCCCGCGGCCAGGCTCAGCGACGGGAAGGTCACCACGCGCACGGCATCGAACGCCGTCACCTGGCCCAGCCCGTCGCAGGCCGGGCAGGCACCCACCGGCGAGTTGAACGAGAACAGCCGTGGCTCCAGTTCTGGGATCGAGTAGCTGCACACCGGGCAGGCAAACTTGCTGGAGTACAGATGCTCCTTGCGATCACCGCCAATGCCGCCATTAGCGCCATGACGCGGCGTGTCGGGGCCGGGCTCATCCAACTCCAGCGCAATCGCGCGGCCGTCGGCAATGCGCAGCGCTGCCTCGAAGCTCTCGGCCAGGCGCTGCTGCGCGTCGGGGCGGGCGCGCAGGCGGTCGATCACCACGTCGATGTCGTGCTTCTCGGCCTTCTTGAGCTTGGGCACGTCGGCGGCGTCGACCACCTGGCCATCGACACGGAAGCGCACGTAACCCTGGCTCTGCATCTCGGCAAACAGCTCGACGAACTCGCCCTTGCGGTCACGCACCACCGGCGCCAGGATCATCAGGCGCGTGTCCGCCGGCAATGCCAGCACCGCGTCGACCATCTGGCTCACGCTCTGAGCCTGCAGCGGCAGGCCGTGCTCGGGGCAGTAGGGCGTGCCGGCGCGGGCGTACAGCAGGCGCAGGTAGTCGTGGATCTCGGTGATGGTGCCGACGGTGGAGCGCGGGTTGTGGCTGGTGGCCTTCTGCTCGATGCTGATGGCCGGCGCCAGGCCTTCGATCACATCGACATCGGGCTTGTCCATCAACTGCAGGAACTGCCGCGCGTAGGCCGACAGGCTTTCGACATAACGGCGCTGGCCTTCGGCATACAGGGTGTCGAAGGCCAGGCTGGATTTGCCCGAGCCTGACAGCCCGGTGATCACCACCAGCGCGTGCTTGGGGATGTCGAGGTCGATGTTCTTGAGGTTGTGGGTGCGTGCACCCCGCACGCTGATCCAGCGCCGTTCGCCCGCGGCTGCGCCAGTCGCTGGCGTGCCGTTTTCAGGCGTGGCGGCGGGGTCCAGGGGCGGCTCGGTGGGCATCAACGGTACAGGTGTGAGGGTGGGAGGCGGAACCGAGCATGATAACGAGCCAGGGCTGGCCGCCGCAGGGCCGACGGTCCGAGCGGCACCAGCGGGTCGGCGGTAGGACAACACCTACAGTGCGGGCCGAACTTCTCCGGACGACGGCGCTACGGGTTGTCCCTAGAGTCCGTCCATCGCTTCGACGCATTGGTCGAGGGGCCTTGGAGTCGGGACGTGAAGAATTTGATGTTCGTGCTGGTGGCCCTGGTGGCACTGATCTTCGTGGTGGCGGCGCCGCTGCGTGAGACCGTGGCGGAGGCCGAAACCCGCACCGAGCACACGCCTGCTCCGGCTTCGACTCCGGCTCCGGCTGCGGCCGAAGCGCCCAGTCCCGTGCTGGTGGCGCGCACCGTCACGCGCTGACCGTCCTGGACGCGCTCACCGACGCGTTCACCGACGCCAGCGGCTTCATCGGCCGCAGCGATTTCCCGAACCCTTTCAACGGCTGGTGGCCGCACGCACCAGCGCCGGCCCCGCGGCCGTCGCGGGCGGCTGTGCCGTGGCCGGCATGCACAGCACGTGCACGCTGCCGTCGGGCCGGCCGGCCAGCGAGATCGGCTCGCCCGGCTGGGCCCGGCGGGCCCGCGGGTCACGCGTCTGCACCTGGCGCACCACACCCTCGTTGGCGCAGATCACCACGCAGTGCTCATTGCCGCCGTACTGCACGGTGACGCTGGCCTCGCGCCAGTGCGGCGGCAGGCAGGGCGTGACGGTGAGCTTGTCCTCGGCCAGGACCACGCCGCAGATCGATTCCACCGCCGCCCGCGCCAGCCAGCCGGCCGAGCCGGTGTACCAGCTCCAGCCGCCCCGCCCCACATACGGCGGGTGGGTGTAGATGTCGCCGGCCATCACATACGGCTCGATCGCATAGGCCGGGCCCAGCACCGGGTCGGCCCAGCGGTGCGCCGGGCTCAGTGCGGTGAAGGCCCGCCACACCGCGTCGGCGTCCCCCAATCGGGCCCAGGCCATCAGCGCCCAGACACCGGCGTGGTTGTACTGGCCACCGTTTTCGCGCACCCCCGGCGGGTAGGCCTGGATGTAGCCGGCACTGGGTTCGGCATGCTGCAGCGGCGGGTCGAGCAGGCGCATCAGGCGGGCCTGCGGGTCGACCAGGTGGGCCGCGGCGCTGTCCATGGCCTGCTGCGCCCGGCCCGCATCACCGGCCCCGCTGAGCACCGCCCAGGCCTGCGCGATCAGGTCGATGCGGCACTCGGCATTGGCCGCCGCGCCCAGCGGCGTGCCATCGTCGAAGTAGCCGCGGCGGTACCACTGGCCGTCCCAGCCGGCATCCATCAGCGCCTGCTGCCAGCCGCGCCGCGCGGTCTGCCACTGGGCCTGGCGCGCCGCATCCAAGCGGGCTGCGGCCAGCGGCAGCATGCCGTCCACCACGGTGCAGAGAAACCAGGCCAGCCAGACCGATTCGCCGTGCCCTTCGTGGCCGACGCGGTTCATGCCGTCGTTCCAATCGCCGCTGCCCATCAGTGGCAGGCCGTGCGGGCCGCTGGCCAGGCTGCGGTCGATGGCGCGCGCCGCGTGCTCATACAGCGTCGCCCGCTGGTCGCTGACTTGCGGGGTTTCGTACACGTCCTCGGCGCCCGGCGGCACGCTGCTGCCGGCCAGGAAGGGTGCCTCTTCGTCCAGCAGTGCCACATCGCCGGTGCGCTGCACATACAGCGCGCAGGCATACGGCAGCCACAGCAGGTCGTCGGAGCAATGGGTGCGCACGCCGGCGCCCTCGGGCGCATGCCACCAGTGCTGCACATCGCCTTCGGGAAACTGCCGCGCGGCATTGGTGCGGATCTGCGCGGCCAGCAGCTCGGGCACGCGGTTGACCAGCGACATCGCATCCTGCAGCTGGTCGCGAAAGCCATACGCGCCACCGGCCTGATAGAAGCCGGCGCGGGCCCACAGCCGGCAGGCCAGCGTCTGGTACGGCAGCCAGTGGTTGACCAGCGCATCGAACTGCGCGTCCGGCGTCTTGACCTTCAGCGTGCCCAGCAGCGAGCGCCAGGCGCCACGCTGGCGCGCCAGCCGCTCGGCCGGGTCGACCGCCCAGGCCTCCTGCAGCAGCGCCTGCGCCGCCTGGGGCTGCGCGGCATGGCCCAGCAGCAGTGTCACCGTGCTCTCCTGGCCGGCCGACAGGGCCAGCTCGCAGCCAAGGGCCGCGCAGGCGTCCAGGCCCGCGCCCTCGGTGCTGCCGAGCCGGCCAGGCAGCACCAGGCGGCCGGCGCTGTCGAAGAACTCGCGGCGGTCGCAGGTCCAGTCGTCCAGCCCGAGCTGCACGGGGGTGGTGCCGATGGCTTCGCCTTGGCGCGGCGGTCGCAGCGCCAGGAAGGCGGTGGCGCCGCCATGGCCGCCCAGGTGGTCGAGCTGGGTGGCTTCGAGCGCCATCATCCGCGCCGGCTCGGGCAGGCCGGCACCGGCGGCGGGGCGCCACGGACGGGCGCGCGTGGCCAGCGAAAGGCGCTCGGCGCGGCTGCCACCCAGCGTCCATTCCACCAGCGCCACCAGGCGCAGCCGGCGTGGCCGCCCGGCGGCCTGGTGCACCGTGACCTGCACCTGCTTGAGCGCCAGCTCGGCGTCCACGCACCAGCTCAGCGTGATGTCCAGCCCGTCCAGCCGCTGCTGCATGCGGGTGTGGCCCAGGCCATGCACCACGTCGCGCGTGCCGCCGCCCTGCAGCGCGCGGCCCAGCGGCCAGACCCGGCGGGTCTCCAGGTCGTGCAGCAGCAGCCATTCGCTGGGCGGGTCGGTGAGCGCATCGTTCGACCAGCCGCTGACCTGGTGCATGCGGCTGTTGCCGGCCCAGGTGAAGCCGCTGCCGGCCTCCGACACCTGGCAGCCGAACACCGGATTGGCCAGCACGTTGACCCAGGGCCGCGCCGGGTGCTGGCGCGGCGACACGGTGAAGTGCACATCGCCGTTGTCGGCATCGAAGGTGAACGGCGGTGCTTCGGCGGCCGGGCTGCCGTCGCGGTGGCCCAGCAGCGGCATCACCGGCAGCGCCTTGGTGGCCTGGCGCGCCAGGTGGTCGCGGGTCAGGTCTTCCATCAGCCGGTCGATCTGTTGCGCCAGCGAGCGCCCGTCGGCCGCCAGCCGCAGCCGCGCCAGGGTCTGCAGTGTGTGGCGTTCGTCGGCGCTGACGCCGCTGTCCATCAGCAGGTGCAGGGTGCCGCGGCAGGCAACGGGGGTGTGTTCGTCCTGCTGGGCCAGCAGCCGCTCGCGCAGCTGCTGCAGCTGGTGCTGCACCGGTGACAGGTACGACGCCGGCTCGGCATTGAGCACCACCAGGTCGGTGCCGAGGCCGGCGGCGCTCCACAGCTGCAGCGCCTTCCTCAGCACCAGCATCAGCTCCAGCCCCTGCTCGCCGCTGATGTGCACCAGCACGATCGGCCGGTCGCCCGAGATGCCGTGGCGCCACAGCAGCCGGCGGTCGCAGCGCAGCGGCGTGCCGGCGCTGCTGGGGGGCGGCAGCTCGCGCGTGACCAGGCTGGTCAGCAAGGTGTTGGCGCGCAGCATCGCGGCCCAGGTGTCGGTGTCGAACTGCAGCTCGCGCAGCCGGATGCCGGCCATGGTGTGCGACATGCTGGAGGAACGCGCCGCGTGGGTGGGCTGGCGGTACTTGTCGACCAGCGCGGTCAGCACCTCGGCATCGCGGCTGGCGCCGGTGCAGAAGGTCAGGCGCACGCTGGCACCGCTGGCCAGGCGCAGCTTGACCAGGATGCCGGCCAGCGGATCGAGCCCGGTGTCGAGCGCCTGGCCGGGCACGGCGGCATCAAGGATGGCGTCGGCCACGAAGGTCGCGCCGCCGTCACCCAGCGGCTGGGCGGCCGAGCCGTAGCGGCCCAGCCAGCGGCCCCGGTCGGCGCACGGCGAGACGGTTTCGACATCACCCTCGGTCTGCGCCAGGAAGTGCACCGCGCGCAGCGGCTCCTCATCGCCCAGGCGTGGCTGGCGGCGCAGGTACAGGGCCTGGTCGGCGGCGTCCCAGCGAGCCTGGATGAACAGGTTGGCGAACGCCGGGTGCGCCTCGTCGGCGCGCAGCGGCGACAGCGTGGCCTCGGCGCAGCCGGCCAGTTGCAGCGTCAGCGGCAGCGGGCCGCTGTTGGTGAGGTCGATCTGGCGCAGCTCGCAGCCGTCCTCCGGGCTCACCCACACCGTGCAGCGGCTGTGCAGGTCGGGCCATGACGCATCGAACAGCACCCGGTCGGCCTGCAGCCGGCTGGTGTAGTGCGCCGCCGGGTCGGCGGCCGGGTGGGTGGTGAGGCTGTGCCAGTCTTCGGTGCCGGCGCGCCGCAGGTAGAACAGCGTGCCTTGTTCATCGCGCAGCAGGTCGTCGCGCCAGCGGGTCAGGCCGATGCCCTGCCATTGGCTGTAGCCGCCGCCATGGCTGCGCAGCACCACGGCGTAGTGGCCGTTGGTGAGCAGCTGGGTGGCCGGCAGCACCTCGGCCAGCGGCTCGGCGTCGACCACCAGGCGGGCGCTGCGGGTGCGCCGCGGCGCCGGCAGCACCGGCAGATCGGCCAGCACTGGCACTTCGCGCGGTACGCGCTCCTGCAGCAGCGAGCCCACCGCGCGCAGCAGCGGGTCGCTCATGGCCCAGCGGCGCGGCGCGCCGTCGCACAGCACATCGGTCAGCGCGGCCAGGCTCATGGCCTGGTGGTGGGCCATGAAGGTCAGCACCGGTACGCTGTGGCTGCCGGCCACCTGCCGCTGTGGCGTGTAGTCGATGGCCTCGATGAAGCCCAGCGCGCGGCGTGCGCCCAGCTTCTGCAGCGCATGCAGGTTGGCCACCGCCTCCACCGGCGCCACCAGCGCGGCCAGTGCGGTGGCATAGGGCGCGATGACGCGTTCGTCGGCCGGGGTGCGGCGCAGCGCCAGGTGCGCTACACCCTGCGGGCCGTACTGGTAGGCCAGCGTGTGGTCCTGCCCGGCGATGGCCGATTCCGAGATGCCCCAGGGCGTGCCGGCGGCCACGGCCTCCTGGCGCTGGGCCGTCACTGCGGTGCGGGTGGCCTGGTGCAGCACGCTGCCGATGGGCTCGTCGAGGATCAGCGACGGCATCAGGTACTCGAACATCGAACCCGACCACGACTTCAGCCCGACCTCGCGGCCGCAGGCGAAGAACGGCCGGCCGAGTGCGGCCCAGTGCGCCACCGGCACGTCGCCCTTGGCGATGGCCAGCAGGCTGGTGAGGCGCGCCTCGCTGGCCAGCAGGTCGTAGTGGCCGTCGTCGAGCTGCTGGGTCTCGACCCGGTAGCCGATGTGCAGCAGGCGGCGCTCGCGGTCGTACAGCAGTGCGTAGTCGGGCGCCAACGCCAGCGCGCGGCAGCGTGCGGCCAGCGCGTGCAGGCGCTGGTCGAGCGCCAGCGGCTCGGCCTGCAGGTCGCGCAGCGCCGCATCCAGCTGGGCGATGTGGTCGTGCAGCAGCCACATCGAGCCGTCGTCGGCAGCGTCGCCCTGGCCCAGCCGCAGCATCGCCAGCTCGGTCTGGGCCTCGCGCACCTGGGCATGCAGCTGCAGCACGCCTGCGGCATCGGCCGGCCAGGTGATCGGGCCGTGGGCCAGATGCGCCAGCGTGCGCATGGCCATCGCGCCTTCGAGCACCGGCAGCAGCGCATGCAGGCGGTGGGTCGACACCGCCAGCGCGCGCCGCGCCGCCGCCTCGAAATGACCGGGCGGCACCGCGACCTCGCAGGCGCGCGCCACGGCCAGCAGCAGGCCCGAGAAGTTGCCGCTGTCCACCGTCGAGACGTAGGCCGGCGGCAGCACCGCCAGGGTCTGGGTGTCGTACCAGTTGTAGAAGTGGCCGGCATGGCGCGGCAGACGCTCCAGCGTGTCGAGCGTGCGCGCCAGCCGGTCGGCCAGCTCGACGCTGCCGATGAAGCCCAGCTCACGTGCGCAGGCCGCGGCCAGCAGGTACAGGCCCATGTTGGTGGGCGAGGTGCGGTGCGCCACCATCACATGCGGCGTGTGCTGCACGTTGTCCGGCGGCAGGTGGTGATCCGCGGCGCCGACATGCTGCTCGTAGAAGCGCCAGGTGTCGCGCGCCACGCCCTGCAGCCATTCGCGCGAGGCCTCGTCCAGCCGCTCGGGGCGCGGCCGCGGGCGCGGCCGGCTGGCGTACCAGGTCCACACCGGCGAGGCGGCCCACAGCAGCAGCAGCGGCAGCGCCGCCGGCCAGGCCACCGGCGCGCCCAGCCGCCAGGCCGCCAGCAGCGCGGCGCCGAGCAGCGCCGCCGCGATGGGCACGCGGGCATGGCCGCGCAGCAGCGCGCGCAGCTCATGGCGTGCACCGGCCTGCGCCGCCGCCGTGGTGGTCCACTGCAGCAGGTGGCGGCGCGACACCGCCTGCCGGTACAGCGCGCGGCCGATGGCATCGCCATACAGCAGCGCCAGCTGCAGCAGCTGGGCGATGTGCCAGACGGCCAGCGTCAGCGCGCGGCCCAGGTCGGCCACCGCGTGGCGGTAGAACAGGCCCAGCGCGATGTCGTCGCGCTCCGGCGCCAGCCCGGCCACGGCGCCCAGCAGCGGCCCGGCGCAGAAGGCCGCGGCGACGCTGATGAGGGCCCAGCCCAGCGGCAGCACGCCGCTGGCCAGCACCAGCAGCAGCAAGGCCAGCGACAGCGGCGCCACCAGCGAACGGCGCAGGTTGTCGAGCATCTTCCAGCGGTTGATCAGCGGCGTGCCAAAGCGGCCCGGCCGGGCCAGAAAGGGCAGCAGCTGCCAGTCACCGCGGGTCCATCGGTGCAGGCGCGAGCCGGCCACATCGGCATGCACCGGCGCGTCCTCCACCAGCGTCACGTCGCTCACGCCGGCACAGCGGGCGATGGCGCCTTCGAGCAGGTCGTGGCTGAGCACCTGGCCCTCGGGCAGACGCCCGCTCAGCAGGGTGTGCAGGGCCGGCACGTTGAGCAGGCCCTTGCCGGTGAAGGTGCCTTCGCCGAAGACGTCCTGGTACAGCTCCGACGACGCTGCGGCATACGGGTCGATGCCGCAGCGGCCGGTGAACAGCCAGTGGAACGGCGTGACCTTGTCGGGCGCCGGTAGCGGCGTGATGACCCGCGGCTGCAGGATGCCGTAGCCGGCCTGGATGTGGCGCGTGCCCACGTCAATGCGCGGCAGGTTGAGCGGGTGCGCGGCCACGCCCACCAGGTCGCGCAGGCGCCCGGGCGGCATGTCGGTGTCGGCGTCCAGCGTGACGATGTAGGCGGTGCCGGGCGCGGGTTCACTCAGTGCGCCGAACGGCAGGAAGAAGGCGTGCGGACCGGGCTCGGCGAGCAGGCGGATCAGCTGTTCGAGCTTGCCGCGCTTGCGCTCCCAGCCGATCCAGCGCTGCTCGCTGTCAGACCACTGGCGGGCCCGGTGCAGCAGCAGAAAGCGCGGCGCCGCGCCAGGCGTGGACGGTGGGTGGCGTTGGTTCAGGGCCGCCAGGCCGGCCTGCGCGGCCTGCAGCAGCGCAGCGTCGCCGGGCTGGTGTTGGGCATCGGCATCGGCCCAGTCGCTGAGCAGCGCGAACTGCGCATGTGCCTCCGGGTTGGCGATGTGGTGCTGCTCCAGCTGCGCGCACAGCGCGGCCACGCCGGCCTCGCTGGTGAGCAGCGTGGGCATCACCACCAGCACCCGGTGCGCCTCGGGGATGCCCGCGTCCAGCGCCAGCCGCGGCAGGTGCGCCGGCTGGGCCGATTCGCTGATCAGCCGGTTCACCACCGCCACCACCGCTTCGCTCACCGGGCCCAGCAACAGCAGGCCGCACAGCGCCAGCAGCCAGGCCGGCGTATCGGCCGTGGCGCGCTGGTGCAGCAGCCAGGCTGTGGCACCGCCCGCCAACAGCGCCAGCATGCTCAGGTAGCTGGCGGTGGCCCAGCGGCGCAGGGCCGGGCTGCCGGCCACCGGCCAGCGTGCCGGCGGCAGGCCGAGGCCCTGGCGCAGGCGGTCCTGGCCGGGGCCGCGCCACCAGTAGGCCGGCGCCGCACCGGGCTCCTGCGGGTCGGGGTGGCTGCGTGCCAAGGCCAGCAGCCGCTCGGCCACCGCCGATTCCGGCTGGCGCGACTTCAGCGCCAGGCGCTCCACCGCGCGCAGGGTTTCGTTCTGGGTGTCGTCGCGTTCGGCAGCAAACACCGGCGACTGCGCCAGCGTCTGCATCGTGCGGCAGGTGCGGGCATAGAGGGCGCGCCAGTCGACGCGGTCCAGCAGGCGCAGCGTGGTGATGGCGTTGCGGATGCTCTGGTGGTCTTCGGTGGCCAGGGCCTGCTGGCGCGCCAGCGCGCCGGCCGGGTCGGGCAGGCGCAGCGACAGCCAGGCCGACAGCTCGCGGCCCTGCGCGGCGGGCAGTTCGTCCTCGCGCTGTTGCAGCTGCAGCGTGAAGGCCTCGGCCACGCCGCGTGCGGCCAGGGCCTGGTCGAGTGCGTCGAGCGTGCCGACGGTGTGCAACGCATCGGGCTGGTCGATCCACTGGTGGGCGGCGTCGCGCGCGGCCTGCAGCACCGCGGTGCGCTCGGCCAGCCGGCGCAGGTTTTCGAGCAGCACCACGCGCAGCGTGGTCGGCAGCGCCCACAGCTCGGCCAGCGTCAGCTCGCGCTGCTGCTGGTAGGCGCGCAGGTAGGCTTCGAGCAGCGGCGTATCGAGGCCGCTGTCGGTGTGCGCCACCCAGGCCCAGGCCACCCCGTAGATGCGCGGCAGACCCCGCAGCGGCTCGTCGCGCAGGCGCGGCAGCTTGCGGAAGAAGCTGCGCGGCAGGTCGCGGCGGATGGTGTGCAGCTGCTCGTCGAGCAGCGCCGCGTTGTCGAGCAGCCAGTTCGCCGCCGGGCCGAGATGCAGGCCCTCGCGGGCATGGCGCTCCAGCACCCCGCGGGCCTGGCGCAGGGTGTGCAGGTTGTCTTCGACGCGCGGGAAGAACGGGCTGCCGCGGGTACGGCCGGGCACCACCTCATGGGTCTCGGCCAGGCTGCGGGCATGCTGCTCGAAGCGGGCCTGGCCGAACAGCAGCGAGCGGATCGGCGCCTCCAGCACGCCGCCGTCGCGCCACAGCGGGCCGAGGTCGTCGATCAGCGAGCGGGAGGTTGCGGGTAGCCGGGGGGGTGACGCCGGCGGCGCGTGGGGTGGCGGACTGTCGCGCCCCGCCTCATCCGGCCTCAGATCACCCCCACAGGGTCAGTGCAGTCAGCATCAGCGTCGCGCCGACGACCGTGGTCACGAAGCGCGGAGCGACCAGGTGGTGCGCCAGTTCCATCCACACCGCGGCCGGGTACCAGCGTTTGCGCGACCGTTCGCACTGCTGCAGGTGGCGGCCCAGCGCCAGCGCGTCGTCATCCAGCGACGAAGGAAAGGTGTCGCGCACGCTGTCGTGAAAGGTGGCGCGAGCGCGCGCCAGAGGGGTGGCCTTCAGGGTGTCCATGGCAGGCCTCCCTGGTCGCGTGCCGCCGCCGCGGCGAACGGCTGGTCCAGCGATGGCAGGCCGCTGTAGGCGATCTCGATGCTGCTTTGTTCAACCAGCCCCAGCTCGTGCGGCTGAAGCGTCGCGAACCCTGCCGAAGCCAGCGCGACAAGCGTGTAGATCGTCGTGGACAGGTGCTGCATGAGGTGCTCCTGAATGGCGGGGCGGGCGCTCCGGAATGGCGTGCCAGCAGATGAATCCAGTCTAGGAAAAACCCGCGCCAAGAGGGTTCGGACGTGGGCGCGGGGCCCTGTGGGATTTGTCCTACAACCCGACTGCGCACAGGCGCGCCGCCCTGCCTGAGAAGGCCCGAGAAGGTCAGCGCGGCGGGGTCGCGATGCGCTGTGCCAGGCGCCACAGTGCCAGACGGTGCGCGGCGACCAGGGCGTCCGGCTCGGGGCCGGTGGACGCCGCGGTGAGGTCTTCTTCGTGCACCGCGGGTGCGCCGGCTGGGCCGCCCGCGGTGAGCGACCAGCGGGCGCGCAGGTGCACGCCGCTGCGGTCCGGCAAGGCCTCGAAGGCCAGCAGCTCGACCCGCAACTCGCGCGTGATGGCCAGGCCGGGCGGCAGCGGTGCCAGCCACACCGACCCGGCGCCGCGCCATGCGGCCAGGTCGGCCCGCAGCAGGCGCGGCAGGGCGTCGCGCAGCGGCTCGGCCCAGCGATGGCGGCCCAGCGGCTGCAGGCCGGCCTGGCCGGTGGGCAGCAGCAGCGCGTCGCGATCGAGGTACTCGGGCACCTGCACCGGCAGGATCAACTGCCAGGCCTCGGCCGGCGTGGCGGGGGGGGTGATGGTGGCAGCGGCCAGCGGCTCGGGCGGCGCCAGCCGCAGCTGGTAGAGCTGCGGCGGCGGCGACGGCGTGGCGGCGCAGCCGGCCAGCAGCAGCGTCAAGCCCAAAGCGAGGCCCAGAGCGAGGCCCAGGACCAGGGCTCCTGGGGCCGCGCAGCGCGGCCGGCCGACCGAGGGGGAGCAAGGCAGCGGTGTCATCGGGGGCTCAGCGTTTGTCATCGGGCCCGGCCTCGCTGCCGTCACGGCGCGGCCAGCCGCGCAGCAGGGCTTCGGGGCGCTGTTCGAGCAGGTCGGCCAGCTCGCGCACCGCCCGCGAGGCGCGCGACACATCCTGCAGCGCCCGTTCGAGCTGCTGCACCGGCAGCGCATCGTCGGCGGTGTAGCGGCGCAGCGCAGCGGCGGTGCGGGCCAGGTCGTCGGCGGTCTGCTGCACGCTGGTGAGCAGCGGCGAATCCGGCGCGGCCAGCGCGCCCACCCTTGCGGCGGCGGTGCCGAGCTGGCTGGCGCTGCTGCCCACCTGGCTGGCGGCCTGGCCCATCCGGCCGGCGGCCTGGCCGACCTGGGCCAGCGTGCCCTCGGCCGCTTGGGTGAGCGGGGTGATGCGCTGGTCGATCCGTTCGGAGACGCGCCGCACATGGCCGGTGATCTGCGCCAGATCGTCCAGCGCCTGCTTGAGCTGCGGCCCGGCCGCCAACGTGCGGGCCGACGAGGCGATGGCCGCCACGTCGTCCACCAGGCGCTTGAAATCGAGCCCGTCGAGCTGGCTCTTCAACGCCTGGATGGCGGTGGGCGTGGTCGGGATCTCGAAGATGCGGCCGCTGCGGTCGAGCCGGGCGAGCGCTTTGTCGGGCCGCAGGTCGAGGTCGACATAGAGCTGGCCGGTCAGCAGGCTCTGCATCGCCAGTTGGGCCCGCAGCCCCTTGGCCACCAGGGCGTCGAGGATGGCGGCGCTGGCATCGGTGCGCCCGGGCTGGGCCAACCCGCGCACCGCTTCGCGTTCGAGCTCGGCCACCACCGGGATGGTGTAGCTGTCGGTGCGCGGGTCGTACAGCAGCCCGATCGACTCGACGCTGCCCAGGCGCACGCCGCGGAACACCACCGGCGCGCCCACCTGCAGCCCGAAGATCGAGCCGGTGAAATGCATCACCACGCGTTCCTTGGCCGTGAACAGCGCACCACCGGCCGAGGCCACGATGGCGGCGACCACCAGCAGCAGGCCACCCACCACGAAGGCGCCGATCAGTGTGGCGCTCGCGCGCTTCATGTGGACCCCTCGCCCGATGAATAGGTCAGCCGGTCTTGCAGACCGCGCTGGGCCTGCGGACCCAGCCCTTCGCCAGGCTCGGCCCGCCGCGCCGCCCCTCCGGCGCTCAGGAAGGCGCGCACGGTCGCGGGTCCGTGCGCCAGCAGCGCCTGCGGGCTGTCGAGCGCGGTCATGGTCTGGCTTTCGGCGTCGAGGAACAGGGCCCGGTCGGCCACCGCGAACAGGCTGTCGAGTTCGTGCGTCACCATCACCACCGTGGTGCCGAGGTGGTCGCGCAACTGCAGGATCAGCTCGTCCAGCCGCGCCGAGGTGGGCGGGTCGAGGCCGGCTGAAGGTTCGTCGAGGTACAGCAGCGCCGGGTCGAGCGCCATGGCCCGCGCGATGGCGGCGCGCTTGCGCATGCCGCCGCTGAGCGCCGCGGGTTCGGCATCGAAGCTGTCGGCCAGGCCCACCAACGCGAGCTTGAAGCGGGCTTGCGCCTCGCGGGCTGCGGCGTCGAGCGCGGTGTGCACCTGCAGCGGCAGCATCACGTTCTCGCCCACCGTCATCGAGCTCCACAGCGCGCCGGCCTGGAACATCACGCCGAACTGGCGGCGCAGCGCGGCCAGGCTGTCGGCGTCGGCGCTGTGCAGGTCTTGCTCGCCATAGCGCACCTGGCCGGCCGCTGGCGCCTGCAGGCCCACCAAGTGGCGCAGCAGCGTGCTCTTGCCGCAGCCGCTGCCGCCCATGATGGCGAACACCTCGCCGCGGCGGATGTCGAAGCTGAGCTCGCGCTGCAGCACCCGCGGGCCGTAGGCCATGGTGAGGTTGTTTACTCGCACCAGCGGCTCGTCGGCAGGGGCGGTGTCGGGCCGGGCCATCGGCGTCACCAGTTGAGCCGCTGGAACATGATGGTCAGCAGCGACGCGGCCACCACAATCCAGACGATCGACTGCACCACTGCCGCGGTGGTGGCGGCGCCCACCGCCTCGGCGCTGCGCCCGGCCTGCAGGCCTTGCAGGCAGCCCGACAAGGCCACCAGCAGCGCGTACACCGTGCCCTTGAACAGGCCGATCAGCACATGCGTCAGCGTCAGCGCCTGCTGGCTGCGGGCCAGGAAGTCGAGCGGCATGACGCCGAAGATCGCCACCGACACCAGCCCGCCCGCCAGCGTGCCCATCAGCGCCGCGATGGCCGTGAGCAGCGGCGCTACCAACAGCATGGCCAGCACGCGCGGCAGCACCAGGTGGTCGATCGGGTCCAGGCCCAGCGTGCGCAGCGCGTCGAGTTCCTCGTTGGCCTGCATGCTGCCGAGCTGGGCGGCAAAGGCCGCACCGATGCGGCCGGCCAGGATCACACCGGTCATCAGCGCGGCGATCTCGCGCACCACGCCCACCGTCACCAGGTCGGCGATGTACGACTGTGCGCCGAAGCGCTGCAGCTGCACCGCGCCCATATAGGCCACGATCAGGCCGACCAGCCCGCACACCAGCGCCACGATGGGCACGCTGCGCGGGCCGGTCTGGTCGATCTGCCAGGCCAGGTCGCTCCAGCGCATGCTGCTGCGCCCGCGCAGCAGCCGGCCGACGGCCAGCAGCACCTCGCCGAGGTAGGTGAGCGTGGCCTGGGCACCGGTCCACCCGGCGCTGGCGCGCTGGCCTATCCGGTGCAGCAGCTGCTGGCGCCACGGCATGCGCTGCGGCCCCGGCGGCAGCGCGGCCGGCGGGGGGGTGGTCACGGCCGGCAGGGCCAGCAGCAGGATGTCGCGCAGGCCCTGTGGCAGCTGCGCCAGATCGAGCAGGACGCCTTGGTGATGCAGCGGTGCCAGCCGTTGCCACAGCGTGGCGGCGAGCGCTGGCTGCCAGGCCGTCAGGCCGCGCGCATCGACGTCGAGTTTGCGGCCGATGGCCCGGACCTCGGGCGGCGGCGGCAGCGCGGGCAGTGCCCGCGACCAATCGCCGCTCAGCTGCAGGGTGCATGCGGCCTGCGCCGGGTCACACCGCCACTGTGCGGCGGGTGCATCAGCCACGCACCTCCAGGCGGTTGTCGACACTGGTGACGCCGCGCACGCCGGAGGCCAGCTGGGTGGCGCGGTCGCGCGCTGCCGGGTCGGGTGCGGTGCCGCGCAGCAGCACCTGGCCGTTGCGGGTGTCGACGTTGATGCGCAGCGCGCTCAGGGTCGGGTCCTTGGCCAGCTCGGCATTGACCAGCGCGGTGATCGAGGCGTCCTCGACCTTGCTGGCAGCCTTGTCGGTGGCGCTGTCGATCGCGGCGCCGGCCTTGTCGGCGCTTGCTTCGACACCGGCGCGGGCCTGGTTGATCTCTTCGCGGGCCCGCTCGGCAGCGGCATCGGTGCGCTGTTCAGCGCTGGCCGTGGCGTTGTCGATCTTCTGGCCTGCGGTGCGGGTGTCGGTGCGGTCGCAGGCGCTCAGCGTGAGGGCCGCGGCGGCGGCCAGGGCCATCAGGGTGAGGGTGGAGGTGGGGGTGGCGATGGAACGCTTGTTCATGGGATTCTCCTGAAGGATGGCTCACCCGGTGAGCCAGCGGTCGGCCGCCTCAGCGGCCGGGCTCAGCCGCGCCTGACGAGGCTCCAGAGGAAGGAGGCAACGGCCAGCACCACGAAGACGAAGAACAGGATCTTGCCGATGCCGACGGCGCCGGCGGCAATGCCGCCGAAGCCGAACAGTGCAGCGATGAGTGCGATCACGAAAAACACGACGGCGTAGTGCAGCATGGTCATCTCCTGGCTGGGGAAGGCCTGACCGCAGCGTCATGGCCTTCTTGTTACGGATGGCCTACTCTAGGCAGCCGCCCTGCCGCCCGGCGCGGGCAGGGGCCGCAGTGCCGTGTCGGCCCTGGCGGCCTGTGCGGGTAGGAGCCGGCCTACGCGCCGAGCCCAGATGCGGCGGTGGACGCGGCGGCGGACGCGTCCGCCTCGGCTTCGGCGGCGAGGGCTTCGCCGCGCGGCTGCCGCGCCGGCTGCAGCGGCAGCCGCGCGCTCAGCGTGGTGCCTTGGCCCGGCTCGGAGCGCAGGGAAAGCTGGCCGTGCTCGGCCTCGATGCGGTAGCGCATGCCCACCAGGCCGTGGCGGCCGGCGTCGGTCTGGCGCAGGTTGAAGCCGCGGCCGTTGTCCTGCACGCTGATGACGGCGACATCGCCTTGCGGTGCGACGGTGACATGCACTTCGCTGGCCTGCGCATGCTTGGCGATGTTGTTGAGCGACTCCTGCACCAGCCGGAACACCGTGAGATCGGCCGAGGGCGCCAGCGTCACCGGCTCGAAGTGGGTGTGCACCGGCACCAGGCGGTCGGCGAACTCGCTGCACAGCACCTCAAGGGCCGGTAGCAGCCCCAGGTTGTCGAGCGTGGAGGGCCGCAGGTCTTCGATGATGCGGCGCTTGAGCGCGATGCCGGCGTTGAGCACCTCGATCAGGTGCACCACGCGCGGCATCAGGTCAGGCAGCGCCTGCTGCAGCTTGGGCCGCATGCGCGCCACGTCGAGCTTGGCGGTGGTGAGCAACGCGCCCAGCTCGTCGTGCAGGTCGCGCGCCAGGCGCGCGCGCTCGTCCTCGCGGGCGGTCTCGAGGTGACGGGCCAGTTCGGTCAGCTCGGCGGTGCGGGCCAGCACCTCGCCTTCCAGGCGGTCGCGCTCGGCCTGCATCAAGGCCTGCTGCTCACGCCGCTCGGCGTTGAGTTGACGGCCCTGGCGCAGGAACATGCCCAGCACCAGCAGGCTGATCACCGTCATCGCGGCGATGCCGACGCGGCTGAGCAGCAGCGTGTCGGTGACATTGATCAAACCGCCCTCGATGCGGCGCGTCTCGGCCGCGATCAGCGCATCGACATGCAGGCGGATGCTGTCCATGCGGTCGCGGCCGATGCCGCTGAGCACCAGCTCGCGGGCGGTCTGGGGCCGCCCGGCGTCGGCCATCGCTATCACCTCGCGCAGTTCGCTGAACTTGGTGGCGAGGTCGGCGGACAGGATCTTCACGCGTTCGCGCGAGGCCGTGTCGCCGCGCCGACGGTACAGGTCGTCCAGGGTGCGCAGGGCGTCGGCGATGTCGACGCTGGCGTCGCGGTAGGGCGCCAGGTATTCGCTGCGGCCGGTCAGCAAGTAGCCGCGCTGGCCTGACTCAGCGTCGGTGGTGCGGCGCAGGACGCGCATCAGCTCGGGAGCGAAGAGACGCTTTCTGGGCGACCCAAACCTTCGG
>JBDTQF010000057.1:0-17943 GCA_039932275.1 Burkholderiales bacterium | reverse complement strand
CACCAAGTCGCGTCCTGCTGGGTAAACGGGCCCGGCAGGGGTCGCCTGTGCTGGTGGGGTCGGCGGGGTGAATGAACGGTTTGCCGATTGTTGGAACCGACTTACGGCAAACGGTGCGCCCGGGGGTGTGTTTTGTGCCCTCATTTCCCGATCAGGCGGCACGGCGCTTGCCGCGGCCACTGTGCTGCGGCCTGGTCGGGCTGCTTTGACGAAAGCCCTCATGCCGAATACCGCCACCCACCACCCCGCCATGCCGCGCGCCATTGCCAGTGCGCGCAACAAGGTCGTCACCCTGCTCAAGGAGGACCACCGGCGCGTGCGGCGGGCGGCGCGTGACTTCAGCCGCCTCAGCGTTGAAGACCAGCCCGAGCTGTGCCGCGCCATCGTCGAGCCGCTGCTCGCAGCGTTGACCGTGCACAGCGCGTTGGAAGAGGAGTTGCTCTACCCGGCCGCCCGCACCGTGCTCGATGACCCGGCGCTGATCGATGCGGCCGAGATCGAGCACGGCTCGGCGCGTGCGTTGATCGACCAGTTGCGCGGCATGCAGCCGGGCGATGACAAGTACGCCGCCCGCTTCACCGTGCTGTGCGAGTACGTGCTGCATCACATCAAGGTAGAAGAGAGCGAACTGTTCCCGAAGCTGCGGGCCCTGCCGGTGGACTGGGAGGAACTGGCCGCGCGCTTCGATCAGCGTCGCCAGGCCCTGATGACCGAGCATGGTGTTACGCCGCCGGTGCCTCGGTCGTCGGTGGTTCAGCGCCCGCATTGAGCGGGCGGGTGGGCGGCCAGCGCGAGCAACCCCCGCCTTAAACTGCGCTGCCCCGCCGGGCTCTGTGCGGCGAGACGATTCCTTCGGACAATGACGTCCCCGCCCCCTTGTCGCATCACGTGATCCCAGAGCCTTCGTCGCCGTCTACCAGCGGGTCGCCATCCAGCAATGCAAGGCGCGCGGTGGCGAGTGTGTCGATCCGCGCCCGGCTGATGCTGCTGGTGCTGTCGGTGCTGGTGCCGGCGATGGTGGCGGCGTTGTGGATCATCACCAACACCTACCAGAGCGAACGCCGCACCCTGGACCGCAACCTGCGCGACACGGCGCATGCGTTGGCCATGGTGGTTGATCGCGAACTGGCGCAGCGCCAGGCCATCGTGAAGGTGCTGTCACTGGCGCGGACACTCGATCAAGGCGCCGATATTTCGGCCGAGGACCTCGCGCGGTTCGATAACCAGGCGCGCCGCGCGATGGACGGCCTCGACGGCTGGCTGGTGCTGAGCTCCGAGTACGGCGAACTGCTCAGCACCCATCCGGTGGCGGCGCCGCCTGCCCCGGCTGCCTCGGCCGATGTGCTGAAACAGCAGCCGGCCGTCATCGGCCTGCGCCGGCCTGATGCCGAGAGCGGTTATGCGGCCAGCATCGTGCAGCCGGTGGTGCGCGATGGCAAGACCGTGCTCAACCTCGCCATCGCCGTGCCGCCGGCCTCGATGCAGAAGATCATCGACGACCAGGGCACGCCGTCGGACTGGGTCTCCACGCTGATGGACAACAACGGCCGGGTGGTGGCACGGCAGCCCGGCGGTGCGTCCTACATCGGCCGCAGCGCTTCGCCCGATCTGCTCCAGGCCATTCGTGCGCAGCGCGCCGGTTGGATCGACTCGACCACGCTGGACGGCGTGCCGGTGCGCACCTACTACACCACGTCGGCCAGCGGCTGGACGCAGCTGGTGGGCGTGCCGCGTGCGCACCTGACCGGCTGGTTGCCGGCGGCGGTGTGGCAGATGGGCGCGGGTGGCCTGCTGGTGCTGGTGCTGGCGCTGCTGGGTGCGGCCTGGGTGTCGCGCCGCATCACCGGCCCGATCGATCAGCTCAAGGACGCCGCCGCCCGGCTTGGCCGGGGCGAGCCCGTGCCGGCGCTGAGCACCGGCATCCGTGAATGTGATGCCGTGGCCGCAGCCTTGAGCGAAGCCGGGCAGGCCCAGCGCGAAGCCCGCAGCACGCTGGAGCAGGCCGTCGGGCGGGCGGTCGAACGCACCCGCGAGGCCGAACAGCGGGTCTCGCACAACCAGCGGGTCGAGGCCCTGGGCCGGCTGACCGGCGGGGTGGCGCACGACTTCAACAACCTGCTCGGGGTGGTGAGCAACAGCGCCTACCTCATCCAGCGCCAGGGCGGTGAAGGGCCGTTGCAGGCATCGGTGGCCGCTATCCTGCGGGCGGTGGAGGTGGGCAGCCGGCTGACCCAGCACCTGCTGCGTTTTGCCGGCCGCCAGCCGGTGAGCCCGCAGACCATGGACCCTGCCGTGCAACTGCCCGAGGCGCGCGAGCTGGTCAAGGCCGTGCTGGGTTCGAGCATCCGGTTGTCGATCGAGGTGGCGCCCGGCACGCGGCCGGTGACGGTGGATGCCAGCGAACTCGAGCTGGCGCTGATCAACCTCTCGCTCAACGCCCGCGATGCCATGCCGCGCGGCGGCGAGGTGCGGGTGCGCGCGCGCAATGCCGAGGCGCAGGAGTTCGATGACCTGCCGGCGGGCGACTTCGTCGTCATCACCGTCAGCGACACCGGCGGTGGCATCGATCCGGCGGTGATGGAGCGGGTGTTCGAGCCCTTCTTCACCACCAAGTCGGTGGGCAAGGGCACCGGCCTCGGCCTCAGCCAGGTGCACGGCTTTTGCCAGCAGGCCGGCGGCACCGCGCGCGTCACCAGCACAGCGGGCTTTGGTACCACCGTGTGGCTGCTACTGCCGGCCGCGCAGGGCGATGTGCAGCAAGCCGTGCGGCCGGCGCCCGATGCGGCCGCTCAGGCGCTGGACGGGCGCAGCGTGTTGCTGGTCGAGGACAACGAATCGCTGGGTGACGTCACTGCCGCCCTGCTGGCCAGCAGCGGCTGTCTGGTGCAGCGGGCCTACAGTGCCGAGCAGGCCCTGGCGCTGTTCGACGCCGGCGAGACGTTCGACGTGGTGCTGTCGGACGTGGTGATGCCCGGCGCGATGGACGGGCTGCACCTGGCCCGCGAGCTGCGCCGCCGCCATCCCGCCCTGCCCATCGTGCTGATCAGCGGCTATGCCCGCGACATGGGCGCCAACACGGCAGAGTTCGAGGTGCTCAACAAGCCTTGCCCGCCGCAGGCTCTGGCCGCTGCGCTGGCGCGGGCGATGCAGGCCGCAGGCAAGAGCTGACGGCCAACGCCGACACCGACACCGACACCGAGAGCCACGCGGCTCTCGGTTCTAGGTTCTCGGTGCCGGACGCTGGCCTTGCGTGGGTCAGCGCGTCAGCCGCGCAATGAGCAGCCCCAGGACCACCGCGGTACCCACCGCTGCCAGGGGACGCTCGCGCACCGTGCAGCGCAGGCTCTCGGTCCACTCGCTGCTGAGCTTGCCGAGCTGATCGGCCTGCTGGTGCAGCTTCTCGTTGGCGCCGGTCACACCCTGCTGGATGCGTTCGACATGCGGCCCGGCTTTCTCGGCCAGGCGGTCGATGGTCTGGTGGGCGCTCTGCACCACGCGGTTCATCAGCTCGTGGTTCTGGGCCTCACCGGGGCTCGCGCCGTTGCCGGTCGGGCGCGCCTGGGCGCGGGGAAACGGGGTCTCGCCCGTGGTGGTGGGAGCGTCGGGGTTGTAAGCCATGGAAGATCCTTCAAGACGGAGTGAGGAATTGAGAGCGCCCTCAGACGACGGCGATGCCGCCGTCGCCCCGAGGGGTGAGTCAACTTGGGGCGGCCCGGCGTTGACTCAAGCGGGCTGGCGGGTCCGGTTAACGTGTTGTGCCGCGTCGCACCAGGTTGACGACGGCCAGCAGAATGATGGCGCCGACCAGTGACACCAGCATCGCCCCGAGGCTGAAGGCGTTTTGGTTGATGGTGGGCAAGCCCACCAGCGGCGAGATCAGCCAGCCGCCGATGGCCGCGCCGACGATGCCCACCACGATGTTGAGCAGCAGGCCCTGCTGCCCATCGGTGCGCATGATCATGCTGGCGACCCAGCCGATGAGTCCGCCGACGACGAGCCAAATGATGAGGTTCATGGTTGTCTCCAGTGTGAAAGGGCGTGTGGCCCACTATGGGCAAACGATGTGCCGCTCGGTGGGCACGCGCCAGCCTACACCGCTTCGACGCTGCCGGGGCGGGATGGCGGGGCCGCCTCAAGGTGGCTGAGGCCCGCTTGGCGGGCGGTGCCGGGTATGCCCCGGTGCCGGGTGCTTCATTCATTGCTTGCGCGCCACCAGGTCGGCGCGTTCTTCCTCGCGGCCCGAGGGCGTCTGTGCATCGAGGCCGCGGTCGGGCGACTCGGCCACCTGCGGCAGGCCGGTCTCGGCCTCGATCAGGTCCTCGATGACGAAGTGGCCGTAGTGCTGCGCCCGTTCGGCGCCGAAAGGTTTGACGATCTCGGCCACCTGGGCCGCTTCGTCGTTGCCGGGCACGCGCACCACCAGCCAGTGATAGCCACGCTTAGCCAGCGCATGCTGCGCCTTCACCAGGTTGAGCTCCTGCCCGATGGTGGCGAGCGGGCTGGCGTGGGCCATGCTGTCCTCGGTCTTCACCAGCATCTGCTCATCGCTCAGGTACTGCACTGGTTCATCGCCGGGCAGGTTCAGCGCATACAGCGCCCGGCGGGCGTCGTGGGCCTGCTCGATGGTGGGGAAGGAGATCACGACGTGACCCACTGGCTTGAAGACGCCGAAGCTTTGGTGGGAGGAGTTGTCCATGCAGCGCTTTCATCAGGAATCGATGTGCTGCAACGGCAATCGATGTGCCGCCAGCGAGCGCTGGCCCCTCCTCATCGCGGCGCGCCCCGGTAAATGTTGCGGAAGCGTCTACCTCGCGGCGGCGTGGCCTCGGCCGTGGCTCCGGTGGATCAAGGTGTTGCAGCGTGTGGCGGCAACATTGCACAGGTATGGGGATTGCACTGCCATGCCATCGTCACAGCCAGCGGGGTCTCCCATGCCATTCGCTCCATCTGCGCGCCAGACCGTGTTCTATGTCGAAGACCAGCCCGAGGACGTGATGCTGATGGAGGCGCTGATCAATGTGCGTCCGCGGTTGCGGCTGGTGGCCGCTGCCAACGGCACCCAGGCGCTGCAAATGGCGCCGCAGGCCCAGCCAGCCTTGCTGCTGCTCGACCTGCACCTGCCCGATTGCGATGGCAGGGAGCTGCTGCGCCGCCTGCGTCTGCAACCTGCTTTTGCCCGCGTGCCCGCGGTGGTGGTGACCGCGGATGACAGCTTTCATCCCGCCGGTACCGGCTTCTGCGAGGCCTGGCGCAAGCCGCTGCATGTGAGCCATGTGCTGGGCCGGCTCGATCATTTCCTGGGAGATGGTGGCGTGCTGCCCGTGCCCGTACCCAAGGCGGGTTTGCCGCCGCGCCATTCGCTGGCCGTGCATCGTTGAGGCTGTCTCACGGTACCGGTGCGAGGACCCGGGCATGCCCATTGCCGAATTGGGCCACGGTGCTTCGGCGCCGCTTTTGATCGACCACAGTGGCGCTGTCACGTGGCCGTTTTGTTTTCAAACCCACTGGAGAGCATCAAATGAACAAGTACACCAAGCCCCTGACGCTCGCTGCCACCGTCTGTGCTTTGGCCGTTGGCGGATGGGCCTACGCACAAAGCAGCACCGGCGGCGCCGGCGGCTCCCCCGCGGGCGACCCGGCACGCAGCAACCAGAACCCCAGCCAGCCCAGCGGCAGCCTGTCCGACACGCCGAGCACTTCGAATACACCCAGCGGCGCGGGCACGATGAGCAACCCCAGCTCGACCGATTCGACCAGCAGCCCGAGCGTGCCCAGCAGCTCCGGCTCGATGGACGCCCGCAGCGATCCGTCGAACCGCATGAATGCTGACACCGGCACATCGAGCACGGCCAATGACAGCACGCGCGCTGCGCGCGACGATCGCAACTGAGGTTGCAACCTCTTGTGCCGCGATGTGCGGCACGGCTGAGCCGGGTCTGGTGCCCGGCTTTTTTTCGCCCGAACGCCGGCTCAGACGGACTTAGACGGGCTCGGTCGGGCTAAGGCTGGGTTGTGGCGCGGTGCCAGCCCGAACACCTCGCGCAGCGGCCGCGTTTCCGGCAGCACGTAGGCGATGCCCGGCTTCGAAAAGAAGCGCGGCTTGACCTGTTGCTCGTAGAAGGCCGGCGGCAGGTTGATGCAGCCGTAGGTGATGCGGTTGTCGCGCGCGCTGGGCGATGCCAGCCGTTCCAGGCGGCGTTCGCGCGGGTCGGTGGGCCGCACCCGGTGCATCGAGACGGCGGCGTCGTAGTCGATCCACACGATGTCTTCGCCGCTGGTGTTGTGGCCGCCGTGCACGACGAAGCGCCCGGCCGGGGTGGTGCGTTCGCTGGGCTGGATGCTGTGGACCGGCCGCGTGCCGATGCCGGGCACCGAATCGTCGCCCGCCGCCAGGCCCAGCAGCGCCGGCGCGCTGTCCTGCAGGCTGGCGCGGGCGTCGAACACCCAGACTCGCGCATGGCGCTTGTCGATGATCATGAACGGCGCACCGGCGTTGTTGCCGCTGGCCGCGACCCAGCGCAACAGCGTGGCCGCGTCCGCGCTGATCACCGGACGCGCGGCGCCGTCCGCGCTGATCACCGGGTGTGCGGCCCAGACGCTGCCGGCCAGCCCCAGAGCGGCCAGCATGCCGGCCCTGGCTGCGTACTGGATGCCGCCCTGCCACCGGCCGGTGCGACGAGGGGATGCACGCATGATCAGGCTCCTTGAGGGGCCACCGGCGCAGGCGCCGGTGCCGCGGTGTTGGTGCCGGTAGCCGGCGGTGTTGCGCGTGCCGGCAACGGCGGCTTGGCCGGCGCCATCCGGGCCGCCCGGCTCACGACCTGGTGCACGAAGAGGAGCTTGCGCACCGCCGGCCGGGCGAGCACGAAGGGATAGAAGTCGGCCAGGCCCATGCTGCGTGACAGCTCGTTGAGCACACCGGTCAGCTCCATCCAGCCCTGCATGAGGCGCAGGAAGTCTTCGGCCTGCGTGCTGGGGCGGGTCGCGTCGCCGCTGGCCAGGTCGGCCAGCGTGAAACGCTCGTAGGTCAGGTCGACGCGCTCGCCGTCGAGGCCGAAGCTGGTGGCGGTGTCGAGCGTGTCGACCATGTGCAGGTAGTGCGCCCAGGTTTCTGCCCAGTCTTCCCAAGGGTGGCTGCTGGCGTAGGCGCTGACGAAGTGGTCGGCCCACTCGGCCGGCGCGCCCTGCTCGTAGTGGCGTTTCAGCGCCTGGGCATAGTCCTGCCGCTCGTCGCCGAACACGGCCCGGCAGGGTTCGAGCCAATCGGTAGGTTCCACCAGGTATTGCCAGTAGTAGTGGCCGCACTCGTGGCGCAGATGGCCCAGCAGCGTGCGGTAGGGTTCGCGCAGACGGCTGCGGCGCTGTTCGCGCACGGCGTCATCGGCTTCGGCGATGTCGAGCGTGATGACGCCATCGTCATGCCCGGTAGTCACCTTGGGCAGGGCCGGGTCGGCACGCAGCAGGTCGAACGCCAGGCCATGGTCCGGGTCCTCGCCCACCTTGGCCCGCACCGGCAGGCCAAGGCCGAGCAGCGACGACACCAGCCGGCGCTTGGCGGTCTCGATCAGGCGCCAGGGCTCAAGGTTCTGGACCAGCGTCAGGTCGGGCAGCGTGCGGGTGAGTCGGCAGCAGCGGCACAGCGCCTGCGGGCCGGCCAGCGTGGGGGTGAGGGCATCGGCCGGATCGACCAGCCAGTTGCAACTGGCCGCGCTGTCGAGGTGGGCGCAGCGGTGGAAGGCCGGGCCGATCTGCTCGCCCGCTGCGGTCACCTCGCGCCACTCGGTGGGGTCTTCGGCGACGGGCGCCAGCGGCAGCAGCCGCAGCGAGGCCGGGTCGAAGCCCAGTGGGGTCTGGCAGGCCAGGCAGACACTGTTGCGGAAGAACACCGGCCGGCCACAGCGACAGGTGAAGGCGCGCGCCATGCCGGCTGGCCGGGTCGATGCTGAGCTCGGGGAAGAGGCGGCGGTGGGTCGCTGGTTCATGGCGGCGGATCGAAAAGACATGCGAGTGCGTGGCAAGTGCCATACCCGCGGTGCCCAAAGCGGGCATGCCGTTTGCCGATGTGCCGCCATGACGCATGGTCGCAATTTTTACCGTCCTGTTGCATGGCCGGAGTACGAGGACACACTGCCGCAGGCGCCTGGCCCGGATGCGCCGCATGTGCTGGACGCGGCCCTCTGGTGGACGCCGCATCGGCAAGGCCGGCTGAACCGCTACCTCGCTGCCAAGCGCGAGGTGCTGACGCAGGTGGGCTGGCGGCACACCTTGCTGGCGCCGGGCGTGCAGGCTCGCGGCGATGTCGACTGCGGCGGGCTGTGCCTGCCCGGTGCGGCCGGACACCGCGTCGTGCTCAGCCGCCGCCGGGCTGCGCGGTTGATTGAGCGCGTCCAGCCGCAGCTGATCGAGGCCGCTGACCCGTCAACGCTGAGCTGGTCGGTGCTCGATGCGGCCGAACGGTTGAAGGTGCCTGCCGTGGCGTTCTGCCACCATGACTTGTCGGCGCGGATGGAACGCTTGCTGCAAGGTTGGCCGGAGCCGTCGCGCCAGGCGGCGGCTTGGGCGGCCCGCCACCTGGGCGCCTACCTGCTGCGCCTGTATGCGCGGTTCGACCTGGTGCTGGCACCCAGCCGGGCCATCGTGCGCTCGCTGCAGGGCCTGGGCCTGCACCAGGCCCAGTACCAGCCGCTGGGGGTGGACTGCAGCGTGTTCTCGCCCGCCGCGTGCGACCTGGCCTGGCGCCAGGCCTGGCTGCAGCAGCTCGGGTTGGCGCCGGCGACCAAGCTGCTGCTGTATGCCGGCCGCTTTGCCGCGGACAAGCACCTCGGCCTGCTCGGCGAGGCCGTGCGCCAGCTCGGCCGCGGGCATGCGCTGGTGGTCATCGGTGAGGGGCCGCTGCCGCCGCGTGGCGACCATGTGCGGGTGCTGCCGGCACCCACCGATGGGCACCGGCTGGCCCGCATGATGGCCGCTGCCGATGCCTTCGTGCATGCCGGTGAGCAAGACAGCGTGGGCCTGTGTGTGCTCGAAGCCATGGCCTGCGGCACCCCGGTGGTGGTGAGCGACGCTGGCGGGCTGGCCGAGTGGGCGGCCGACGTGGGGCTGGCCGTGCCGTCGCAGCGGCCCGCCGACTGGGCCGAGGCGCTGCGCTGCTGCGTGCAGGGCGGCCTGGGCGTGGACACCGACCGCGGCCTGCAGCGCGCCCGCCGGCACGACTGGACGGTGGTGCTGGGCCAACTGGCGCGCCGCTATCACCGGGCGCTGGGCATGCCGCTGCAGGCCGAGGGCGTGGTGGCGCTGGCGCCGATGGCGCTCCAGCCGGCGCTGCACTGAGCGCCGCCGAGCACGGTCTCAACGCTTGGCCGCAGCGCCTTCCGCGATCGCCGGGTCGCCGCTTGCGGCGTATTCCTTGAGGCGGTTGTACAGCGTCTTCAGGCTGATGCCCAGGGCCGCGGCGGTGCGTTCCTTGTGATGGTGGTAGTGGCGCAGCGTGGCCAGGATGAGCTGGCGTTCGGCCTCGGCCATCGAGGTGCCGATGGGCAGCACCAGCAGGTCGTCGCTGTCGGCCGGCGTGGCGCGGGCGGTGGCAGCAAAGGCGGCGCTGGTGCTGGCCGCGACGGCGGCAGCAGCGCTGGGCGGCTGCGAGGGTGACGCAAAGGGCGACGGCATTTCGTCCGGCGCTGAGGGCGGCGGCAGCCACTGCTCGTCGATCACCTCGGTGGTCGCCATCACATAGGCCCGCTGCACCGCGTTGCGCAGCTCGCGCACATTGCCCGGCCAGCGGTACTGCGCCAGCTGCTCGCGCGCCGCGGCACTGAAGCGCTTGGACCTGCCCTCCTGCTGGCCGATGGTGACCAGGAAGTGATCGGCCAGCAGCCCGACGTCGGACAACCGGTCGCGCAGCGGCGGCAGCTCGATCGGGAAGACATTGAGCCGGTACAGCAGGTCTTCGCGCAGCTTGCCCGAGGCCACGGCCTGTGCCGGCGGCCGGTTGGTGGCGGCGATGATGCGCACGTCGGCCTCCTGGCTCTGGGTCGAGCCCACCCGCATGAAGCGGCCGGTCTCCAGCACGCGCAGCAGCTTGACCTGCAGCTCCAGCGGCATCTCGGTGACCTCGTCGAGGAACAGCGTGCCGCCGCGCGCCCGCTCAAAAAAGCCCAGGTGCTGACGGTCGGCGCCGGTGAAGCTGCCCTTCTCGTGGCCGAAGATCTCGCTCTCGATCAGGTTGGGCGAGATGGCGCCGCAGTTCACCGCCAGGAAGGGCTGCTTGCGACGCCGGCTGAGGTCGTGCACGGTCTGCGCCACCACCTCCTTGCCGCTGCCGCTCTCGCCGGTGATGAAGACCGTGACGCCGGTGCCGGCCACGCGCGAGATCTGCTCGTACACCCGCTGCATCGCTGGCGCCTTGCCCCACAGGTGGCCGAAGCGGCCGGTCTGGGCCACGTCGGCGGCCATGCCGGCCACCTCGGCCTGCAGCGCCGAAGGCTTCATGAAGCGCGACAGCACGCCCTGCAGCTGGCGCAGCGTGATGGGCTTGATGAGGTAGTCGGCCGCGCCCAGGCGCAGCGCCTGAATCGAGGTCTCCAGGCTGGCGTGGCCGGTGACCAGCACGATCTCGGAGTTGGCGATCAGCTGCGGGTCGGAGAACAGCTCGATGCCGCTGCCGTCGGGCAGGTGCAGGTCGAGCAGCACAATGTCCGGCGGCTGCAGCGCAATCTGGCGCCGCGCATCGAGCAGCGTGTGCGCCTTGGCCACGGTGAAGTTCTCACAGGCGATGAGTGCGGCCAGGCTGGTGGCGGAATCGACATCGTCATCGACGACCAGGGCATGGCTCATGGAAGGGTCCCTCCTGCTGAAAGTCCGCCGGGAGGCGGCGGCCGGGGTTGGCACCGCATCGGCGCCTGGCCAGTCCGTGGGGCGGAACGGGAATTGCCACTGAGTGGTTTCTCCAATGCCCCGGGGGCTGCCATGACCGCTCGTTTTTACCCGCCTGAGCGCGGGTCGCTTGTAGGCGCACGCCGCGACGTGCCCGGCATTCTGTCGGGCGAACGCCTGTCCGTCGTGCTGGTGGCGTTGGGCCTGGGGGCGGTGCTGGTCAACAGCTGGATGGCTTGCGCGCGCACCCACCGCCAGCGCATGTCAAGTCGACCGCAAACGCTGCCGGAGAAATTGCAGACCTGGGAGGGCGAAGGCGGCGGCCTGGTGGAGGGCAGCCACCAGCCGGAGCTGGGGCGGCCCGTGCCGCCGCGGACATGACCGGGCCGCAGCAACGGTCCGGCGCGCCGGCAGCGCAGGCGCCCCGGCCCGAAGAATCGGTCACCGGCGAAGAAGACCCGGGCGCCGCGCTCGATCTGCCGGTGCCCGAGCCGGGCCCAGACAAGCCCACCGCGGAGGAGGCTGCCAAGCGGGTCGCCCGGGCCGACGCTTCACGCCAGCCGGCGGGCCAGCGTCCCCGGCCGCGTCGATAGCGTCGATTCAATAGCCCGAGGACGCAGGCGGCATGCTTGCGCCCGGTGAAGAGGGCGAGCTCATCGAGGGCGCGGGGGCGGTGTCCGACGGTGCGACGGGCGTGGGCGTGCGGCGGTCGCAGGCGGCCAGCGCAGCCAGGCCGAGCACGCAGCACAGCAAGATAGGGCGGGGTGACCTCATGGCATGTCTCCAGTGGTGGTACGCCCGGCGTCGCGGGCAGATGGCATGCCCGGGCGGTGCGGCGGCGGCCGTCAGTGGATCGTCAGGCCTTCGGTGTGCAGGCGGCTTTGCCAGGCGCTGATCCAGCCCGGCAGTTGCGCAGCGGGCATCGGCCGGGCGATGAAGTAGCCCTGCGCCAGGCCGCAGCCGGCACGGCGCACGAAGTCCCAGTCGGCGCGGTCCTCGACGCCTTCGGCCACGATGTCGAGGTGCAGTTGCTGGCCCAGTTGCTGGCTGGCGTCGTAGATGGCGCGCACCGTGTCGTCGCCGCTGGCGCCGTGCACGAAGCCCTGGTCGATCTTCAGCTCGTCGAAGGGGATGTCGCGCAGCTGGCTCAGCGACGAGTGGCCGGTGCCGAAGTCGTCGATCGACAGCCTGAAGCGCTTCATGCGCAGCCTTGTGAGCACGTCCAGCGGGCCGCGCAGGTCTTGCATCAGGCGGCTCTCGGTGACCTCGAACACCACCTGCTGCGGCTCGATGCCGGCGGTGGTCACCAGGGCCAACGCGTAATCGGGGAAGTCGAGCTGGGCCAGGTTGTCCATCGACAGGTTGATCGCCAGCCGCAGCGGCAGCCCGGCCTCGCGCCACTGGCCGGCCTGCGCCAGCGCGGCCCGCATGACCACCCGGGTGAGGTCGTTGATCAGGCCATGGCGTTCGGCCACGCCGATGAAGCTGTCGGGGTAGACCAGCCCGTCGGCCGGATGCTGCCAGCGCACCAGTGTCTCCACGCCCACCACCTCGCCGGTGGCCACGGCCACCTTGGGCTGGTAGTGGTTGATCAGCTCGCCCTGGGCAATGGCCGCGCGCACCGCATCGGCCGGGTAGGGCTGCATATCGGCCCGGCCCGGCCCGGGCTGGTTGCCAACCCACTGCACCAGCAGAGCGTCCAGGGCGTCGCTGGTGAATGGCTTGTGCAGGTGGCCCAGCACCGTCAACCGGTGCGCCCGCACCAGGCGTTCGGCCGACTGCAGCACGCGCTCGTCTTCGCCGCTGATCAGCACCAGGCTGCCGCGGTAGCGGCGCTTGACCAGTTCGCGCACGAACTCGACGCCGTCCATCTCGGGCATGTTGAGGTCGCACAGGATGAGCCCCGGCGGCACCGCCGCGGTGTCGAGGCAGGCCAGCGCGGCACGGGCGTTGTCGCAGGGGGTGACCGCAGGGTGGCCGCGCTGCGCCAGCAACATGCCCAGCAGCTGCAGCATGAAGGGATCATCGTCCAACAGCAGGATGCTGCTTGCGGGCCCAATCGACATCGTTGTTGTCCTCTCCCTGCGCACCCACTACTGGCCGGGTGCTTGCGCCGCGAGGTAAGCCGCGACGCGTTGCCATTCTGCCGCGAACAAGGGCCGCAGGGCGGTCACGGTCGTGATGTCCTGCGCCTGGCTGGCCTGCTCGATGTCCTGGCACAACGCGGCCAGCCGTCGCGCACCCAGCGTACCGGCCGACGACTTGAGCTTGTGGGCCTGCGCACCGGCCTGGCCGATGTCGCCGCGGTCGCAGGCCGCCAGCAGCGCCGCGGCGTTGTCGGCGGCGCTGCGCTTGAACTCGCCCAGGATGCGCTCGGTGGCCACCGGGTCGTTGCCCAGCAGTTGGTCCAGCACACGCAGATCCACCGGCAGATCGAGCAACGGGTCCGGCGCTGTGGGCGCCGGGTCGGGTTCGGCGGCGGCCCCGCCCGCCTCTGCCGGCGGCATCCAGCGTTCGAGCATGGCGCGCAGCTGGGCCAGTTGCGCCGGCTTGCTGAGGTAGCCCTGCATGCCGGCGGCCAGGCAACGCTGCTGCTCGGCCTTCAGGGCGTTGGCGGTGAGCGCGACGATGGGCATCGGCGGGCCGCCGCCTTCGGCCTGGCGGATGGCCGCGGCCAGCTCGTAGCCGTCGAGTTCGGGCATGTGCAGGTCGGTCACCAGCAGGGCATAGCGGTGGCTGTGCCAGCAGGCCAGGGCCTCGCGGCCGTTGCGGGCCAGGTCGGCCGCATAGCCGAGCAGGCTGAGCTGGCGGCGGATGACTTCCTGGTTGGTCTCGTTGTCCTCGGCCACCAGGATCAGCCGGCCGTCGCGCAGGGCCTGCTCGCGGCTGGGCGGTGCGCCGACCGCGCGCAGGCGCGGCAGCGGCCGGTCGTCGGCCTGCGGCTCGTGCGGGCGCAGGCCGGCCAGCGCGGCCACGGTGCGCAGCAGGGTGTCGCGTTTGAGCACGTTGCCATTGATCAAGGTCACGCCATCGGCGTCGGTATAGGGCGGGCCGTGCTCGGCGCGGCGGTTGGCCACCACGATCAGGCCCGGCACGGTGGCGTGCGCCGGGGTGGCAGCCGCCCGCGCAGCCTGCAGACGCGCGGCGGCGGGGGGCTCCTCGTCCGCCATCACCAGCCACACCGCTGCATCGCTGGGACGGGCCGCCGCGGTGGCCAGGTCGGGGGTTTGATCGACCCAGGCACCGGCATCGATCAGGTAGCTGCCCAGCTCGTCGGACTGGCCGCTGGTGCCACCGACCAGCAAGCAGCGCAGGCCGGCCAGCAACAGCGCTTCGCGCGGCGGCGCCGCCGCCACGGCCGCGATAGGCAGCGGCAGGCGCACCGTGAACACCGTGCCCTGCCCGGGTGCGCTGGCAGCGCTGATGTCACCGCCCATCAGCTCCACCAGGTGCCGGGTGATGGCCAGGCCCAGCCCGGTACCGCCGTGGCGGCGGGTGGTGGAGGCGTCGGCCTGGCTGAACGGGCTGAACAGGCGGGCCTGCATGGCTGCGTCCATGCCGATGCCGTTGTCGCTGACGATGAACAGCACCTGGGTTGGCTGCGTGCCGGGCGCGGGCGCGCCGGCCTGCGTCAGCCGCAGGCTCACGCGGGCCGGGTGGGCGCTGCCGCTGGAAAACTTGATGGCGTTGTTGACGAGGTTGAGCAGCACCTGGCGCACCCGCAGCGCGTCACCCAGCACCTGGGCCGGCAGCGCGGGGTCAACGTACAGCTGCAGCGCCACCTGCTGGCGCCGGGCCATCGGGTCGAGCAGGCTGCAGGCCTTCTCGGCCAGGTCTTCCAGCGCCATCGGCTCGGCCTCGATCTCGAGCTTGCCGGCCTCGATCTTCGAGAAGTCGAGGATGTCTTCGAGGATGTCCAGCAGCGACAGCGCCGATTCGCGCACCAGATCGACCATCTCGACCTGCGAGCCGGTGAGGCTGGTCTGGTGCAGCACGTCGACCATGCCGATCACGCCGTTCATCGGTGTGCGGATCTCGTGGCTCATGGTGGCGAGGAAGTCCGACTTGGCCTGGCTGGCCTGCTCGGCGTTGGCCAGCGCGGCTTCCAGGCGCTGGTTGAGGCGGCGCATGTCGCGCTCCAGGCGCCTGGCCTCGGTGACGTCGCGGAACACCAGCACCGCGCCCACTACCTCGCCGGTGCGGTCGAAGATGGGCGCGCAGCTGTTGGCGATGGTCCGCTCCACGCCATCGCGCGCGATCAGCACCGTGTGGTTGGCCAGCCCGTGCAGCGTGCCATGGGCCAGCGTGTCGGCCACCGGGATGAAGGCCGGCGCGCGCGTCTCCTCGTTGACGATGTGGAACACCGCTTCCACCGGCTGGCCCATGGCTTCGGCCTCGCGCCAGCCGGTGAGTGCCTGCGCCACCGGGTTGATCTGTCTGATGCGGCCACGCGCGTCGGTGGCGAGCACGGCGTCGCCGATGGCGTGCAGCGTCACGGCCAGGTTCTCCTCGCTGGCGCGCAGGGCTTCGGTGGTCGCGCGCAGCTCGGTGACGTCGTGTCCGGAGGCATAGATCAGGCCGTCGTTGGGGTCGGCCTGGGCGCGCCACGACAGCAGCACCCAACCGCCGGCCCTGCGGCGGAACCGGACCTCGAAGTTCACGGTGGTATGGCCGGCCGCCAGCCGTTCCACCTCGCGGGCGGCGGCGAGCAGGTCGTCGGGGTGCAGCAGGTCCATGAAGGGCTGTGCCAGCATCTCGGCTTCGCTGTAGCCCAGCAGTTCGGTGAATGCGGGGTTGATCTGCTTGAAGTAGCCGTCGGGGCTGGCCATGCACAGCACGTCGAGCGACATCGTGAAGAAGCGGTCGCGCTGCGCCTGCGCGGCCAGGCGCAGGCGGTTCTCGCGCATCATCAGCGTCCATACCAGCAGCAACAGGCCGATGCTCACGGCCGTGCCCGCCAACAGCGTGGTGCGCACCGAGCGGGTATCGGCCTCGGCGTCGGCCTGGCGGGCCTGCAGCACCTGGACCTCGCGCGCCTGCATGGCGTCCACCCGGGTGCGGATGCGCTCCATGGCCAGCGGTCCGGTGCCGGTGGCCATGGAGCGCAAAGTGGCGCTGAAGCTGCTGGTCTGCCGCATCTGCACCGCGGCGCGGGCGCTGGCAACGCGCTGCGCGATATCCGACGCCAGGGCGGTGCAGTCGCGCTGCTGCGCCGGGTTGTCGCTCACCAGGCGGCACAGGTCCTGGTGCACGGCGTCCACCTCGCCCAGCGCGGCGTTGAACGGTGCCAGGAAGAAGTCGTTGCCGCCGATGATGTAACCGCGGGCATTGCTCTCGACGTCCTGCAGCGTCGACAGCAGGCTGACCAACTGCGTCTGCACCTGGTGGGTATGCACCACCCAGGCGGAGGTGGCCTGCATGCGGTCGATGAAGCGCCAGGTCAGCACGGTCATCGCGGCGACGATCACCAGCGCCACGGCGAAGCCAGCCCACAAGGTCGACCGGCGGTTCAGCCCCGCCATGAGGTGTTTGCGATGCACTGCATGCAATCCCAGACCTGCCCAGCTCAAACTCTGCTCAGACGCGCACGCCCGCGGCGTCGCGGCCGGGATGCCGATGCCGAGCAATGGCGCGGATGAAGCGGGCCGCCGCCTCGCCGTCTTCGGCCTGAGCGTGCAGCACGCCCGGATCGTCCTCGCCCGAGGGCAGGGTCGCTGGCACCCCGGCCTGGTCCAGCAAGGCCTGGGCGCCGCCCAGTGCCAGCAGTGTCTTGCCGTGGCGGTATTGGTGGGTGATGAACTCGCGGGTGTGACCGTCAGCGGCCAGGGCTTGCACGCCGGCAGCGCCGTCGGGCAGTACCAGGGCATCGAACACCACGCCCGGGGCGTTCTCGAACGAGGCCCCGGCGTCCAGCGCCACCCCGTCGGCGCACTGCACTGGCCCAATGCGGGCGGCCACCACGGCCACCACGGCGCCGGCTGCCACCAGCGCCGCCTGCAGCGCCAGCAACGGCTCGCCCAGCACGCCGTGGGCCGCCAGCAAGGCGATCTTGCGGCTCTGGATGCCGACCTCGCCCGGCAGCGCGGTCAGCGACAGCGCCGGCGATTGGGTCACTTCAGGCCGCGGCGGCTTGGCCAGCGCCCGCGGCATGGCCGGCGGTAGCGCCATGCCCAGCCCTTCGGCGACGGCGCCGGCCAGCTCGGCCGAGACGTTGAGCAGCGACGCCAGCATGCGCTCGCGGATGGCCGGCACCGTCACCTTGCTCAGCTCGAAGCGGAAGCCGCCGATGAGGTGCGCCTTCTCCCAGTCGGTCTGGCTGTTGAAGAACAGCGTGGCCTGGTTGTAGTGCTCGGCAAACTTCTCCGGCGCACCGCGCACCTTGTCTTCCTGCACCGGCTGCGGGAAGGAGACGAAACCCATCTTGCCGGCCTGGAAGGGGCAGCCGCCGCCCAGCGAGTTGGGCTCGTAGGCGACCCGGCCGCGGTGCAGGGTCTGGCGGTGCAGGCCGTCGCGCTGGTTGTTGTGCACCGGCGCCAGCGGGGCGTTGATCGGGATCTCGTGGAAGTTCGGCCCACCCAGCCGCGAGATCTGCGTGTCGATGTAGGAGTGGATGCGCCCGGCCAGCAGCGGATCGTTGGTGAAGTCGATGCCCGGCACCACGTGCGCGACGCAGAAGGCCACCTGCTCGGTCTCGGCAAAGAAGTTGTCTGGGTTGCGGTTGAGCACCATGCGGCCCACCGGGGTCACCGGCACCAGTTCTTCGGGCACGATCTTGGTGGCATCGAGGACGTCGAAGCTGAAGCCTTCGGCCTGTTCCTCGCTGAAGATCTGCAGGCCCAGCTCCCACTCGGGGTAGGCGCCGGATTCGATGGCCTCCCACAGGTCGCGGCGGTGGAAGTCGGGGTCGGCGCCGGCGATCTTGACCGCCTCGTCCCACACCAGCGAGTGGGTGCCCTGGCGCGGCTTCCAGTGAAACTTGACCAGCTGCGTGCGGCCCTCGGCATTGACCAGCCGGTAGGTGTGCACGCCGAAGCCCTGCATCATGCGGTAGCTGCGCGGGATGGCGCGGTC
>JBDTQF010000056.1:0-18250 GCA_039932275.1 Burkholderiales bacterium | reverse complement strand
CCGAGACCGGCGTGCACCGCCTGGTGCGCAAGAGCCCGTTCGACTCGGCCGGCGGACGCCACACCTCGTTCGCCAGCCTGTTCGTCTACCCCGAGGTCGACGACTCGATCGAGATCGACATCAACCCGGCCGATGTGCGCACCGACACCTTCCGCGCCAGCGGCGCGGGCGGCCAGCACATCAACAAGACCGATTCAGCGGTGCGGCTGACGCACATCCCCACCGGCATCGTCGTGCAATGCCAGGATGGCCGCAGCCAGCACAGCAACCGCGATGTTGCGTGGAAGCGGCTGCGCTCGCGTCTGTACGACCATGAAATGCGCAAGCGCCAGGAAGAGCAGCAAAAGCTCGAAGACACCAAGACCGACGTCGGCTGGGGCCACCAGATCCGCAGCTACGTGCTCGACAACAGCCGCATCAAAGACCTGCGCACCAACGTCGAGACCAGCGCCATCCAGAAGGTGCTCGACGGCGATCTCGACCCCTTCATCGAGGCCAGCCTGAAAGCCGGGCTGTAGCGCGCGCGCCGGCCGCAATGGCCGACATGCCGAGAACAATCACAGAGGAACAAGCATGCGCGAAGGCAATACCCCCGTCGTCGTCAAACGCGACGACTACACCGCGCCATCGCACTGGATCCGTTCAGTCGACCTGACCTTCGAGCTCGACCCGGTCAAGACGCTGGTCATCAACCGCATGCAGGTCGAACCCAACCCGCAGCGACCCGGTCTGCCGCTGCGGCTCGATGGCGAGGACATCACCCTGACCCGCGCGCTGGTCAACGGCGAGAGCCTGTCGTTCCGCATCGAAGACGGCCAGTTGGTGCTCGACAACCTGCCGCAGGAGCCCTTCTCGCTGGAGATCCGCAACACCTGCCAGCCGGTCAAGAACACCCAGCTGTCGGGCCTGTACACCAGCAGCGGTGGCTTCTTCACGCAGTGCGAGGCGCAGGGCTTCCGGCGCATCACCTACTTCCTCGACCGGCCTGACGTGATGTCGGTCTACCAGGTGACGCTGCGCGCCGACAAGAAGGCTTACCCCGTGCTGCTGTCGAACGGCAACCTGGTGCAGCAAGGGGCGCTGGAGAACGGCCGCCACTTCACCGTCTGGCAGGATCCGCACCCCAAGCCCTGTTACCTGTTTGCGCTGGTGGCGGCCGACCTGGTGAGCCGTGAACAACGCGTGCGCAGCCGCTCCGGCAAGGACCACCTGCTGCAGGTGTACGTGCGCGCTGGCGACCTCGACAAGACCGAGCATGCGATGAACTCGCTGATGGCCTCGGTGGTGTGGGACGAAGCCCGCTTCGGCCTGAGCCTCGACCTGGAGCGCTTCATGATCGTCGCCGTCAGCGACTTCAACATGGGCGCGATGGAGAACAAGGGGTTGAACATCTTCAACACCAAGTTCGTGCTGGCCAGCCCGGCCACCGCCACCGATGTCGACTTCTCCAACGTCGAGAGCGTGGTCGGCCATGAGTACTTCCACAACTGGACCGGCAACCGTGTGACCTGCCGCGACTGGTTCCAGCTCAGCCTGAAGGAAGGCCTGACGGTCTACCGCGACCAGGAGTTCAGCCAGGACCTGGCCGGTGACGCCTCGGCCCGTGCCGTCAAGCGCATCGAGGATGTGCGCCAGCTGCGCCAGTTCCAGTTCCCCGAAGATGCCGGCCCCATGGCCCACCCGGTGCGCCCCGAGCAATACCAGGCCATCGACAACTTCTACACCACCACGGTGTATGAAAAGGGTGCCGAAGTGGTGCGCATGATGGCCACGCTGGTGGGCCGCGAGGGCTTTGCCAAGGGCATGGCGCTGTACTTCCAGCGCCATGACGGCCAGGCCGTGACCTGCGACGATTTCGCCCAGGCCATTGCCGATGCCAACCCCGGCAGCGCACTGACCCAGCGGCTCGACACCTTTAAGCGCTGGTATGCCCAGGCCGGCACGCCGCGCCTGGCCGCCAGCGGCCGCTACGACGCCCAGGCGCGGCGCTACACGCTGACGCTGGCCCAGAGCTGCCCGGCCACGCCAGGCCAGCTGGTGAAGGAGCCGTTCGTGATCCCGGTGGCGCTGGGGCTGCTCGGTGCGGCGGGCCAGGCGCTGCCGATCCAGTTGGCCGGCGACGACGGCTCCATCGCCACCGAACGTGTGCTGGTGCTGGACCAATTCGAGCAGAGCTTCGAATTCATCGACGTGGACGAGGAGCCGGTGCCCTCGCTGCTGCGGGGTTACTCCGCGCCGGTGATCCTGCAATGGGCCGCGAGCGACGAACAACTGCTGGCGCTGCTGGCCCATGACCACGACGCCTTCAACCGCTGGGAAGCCGCGCAGCGTCTGGGCCTGGAGCGCATGCTCAGCGCCATTCGCGGCGACGGCGTACTGCAGCTCGGTGCTGCCTTCGTCGAAGCGATGCGCGCCGTGCTGAACCATCCCACGCTCGATGCGGCCTTCAAGGAACTGGTGCTGACGCTGCCCAGCGAAGGCTACATGGCCGAGCGTCTGGCGGCGCAAGGCACGGCAGTCGACCCGCAGCGGATCCACGCCGTGCGCGAGGCGGCCCGTGCCCAGCTGGCGCGGCAGCTTCGCGCCGACTGGGTCACCGCCTGGGAAGCCCACAGCGGCCTTGGCGCCTACAGCCCCGACCCGGTCGCGGCCGGTCGGCGCGCGCTGGCCAACCTGGCGCTGGCGCAGCTGGTGCTCGACGCGGCCGGACAGGACGACCCGGTGTGGCCGGGCCGCGCGCTGCAGCGCTTCAAGGACGCCGGCAACATGACCGACCGACTCGGTGCCCTCTCGGCCCTGGTGCAGGCGCACAGCCCGTTGGCGGATGGCGCGCTGGCGCGCTTCCACGCCCAGTTCCGCGGCGAGGCCCTGGTGATCGACAAGTGGTTCGCGCTGCAAGCCGGCGCCAGCGAAAACGATGGACGGGTGTTCCAGCGCGTCAAGGCACTGGTGCAGCACGCCGATTTCTCGCTGAAGAACCCGAACCGCGCGCGCAGCCTGCTGATGGTGCTGACGCAGAACCCGGCCGCGTTCCACCGCAGCGACGCCGCCGGCTATTTGTTCTGGGCCGAACGGGTGATGGAGGTCGATGCCATCAACCCGCAGCTGGCCGCGCGCCTGGCGCGTGCGCTCGACCGCTGGCGCACCCTGGCCGAACCCTACCGCGGCGCGGCACAAGAAGCGCTGCAGCGCATCGCCGCCAAGCCGGACCTGTCACCCGATACGCACGAGATCGTTGGCCGCGCTTTAGCCGAATGACCATCGCCCTCCCTTGATTCCAACCTGTTCGAGACCTGCATGAAAAAACGCATCAGCCTCACCCAATACCTGGTCGAGCAGCAGCGCGAGCGCGGCCACATCCCGGCCCAGCTGCGGCTGCTGATCGAGGTGGTTGCGCGCGCCTGCAAACACATCGCCATCTCGGTCAACAAAGGCGCACTCGGCGAGGTGCTGGGCACCGCCGGCAGCGAGAACGTGCAGGGCGAGGTGCAGAAGAAGCTCGACATCATCTCCAACGAGGTGCTGATCGAAGCCAACCAATGGGGCGGCCACCTGGCGGCGATGGCGTCCGAGGAAATGGACTCCATTCTCGTCGTGCCCGACCGCTACCCGCAGGGCGAGTACCTGCTGCTGTTCGACCCGCTGGATGGGTCGAGCAACATCGACGTCAACGTGTCGATCGGCACCATCTTCTCGGTGCTCAAAAAGCCCAACGACGACCCCAACACGGTCGAGCCCGTCGGCGAGGCCGACTTCCTGCAACCCGGCCAGCAGCAGGCCGCGGCGGGCTACTGCGTCTACGGCCCGCAGACCACGCTGGTGCTGACCGTGGGCGATGGCGTCTCGATGTTCACGCTCGACCGCGAGACCGGCTCGTGGGTGCTGACGGCCGAGAACATCCAGATCCCGGCCGACACCAAGGAATTCGCCATCAACATGTCGAACCTGCGCCACTGGGCCGAGCCGGTGAAGCGCTACATCGACGAATGCCTGGCCGGCACGGACGGCCCGCGCGGCAAGGACTTCAACATGCGCTGGGTGGCCAGCATGGTGGCCGACGTGCACCGCATCCTCACCCGCGGCGGCATCTTCATGTACCCGTGGGACAAGCGCGAACCCGGCAAGCCCGGCAAGCTGCGCCTGATGTACGAGGCCAACCCGATGGCCTTCCTGGTCGAGCAGGCGGGCGGCGCCGCCACCAACGGCCTGCAGCGCATCATGGACATCCAGCCCGGCAAGCTGCACGAACGCGTCAGCGTGGTGTTGGGTTCGAAGAACGAGGTGGAGCGCGTCACCGCCTACCACCGCGAAGCGGCCAAGTAAGGCGCCCACCCGGCCAGCCAAGCTGGCCGGCGCACACCCCGCTGATCCGGCGATTGCGCCGCGGCGGCTGGCATACCCTCTGTGACGGAGGCTTGCCATGCCCGCGCCCAGCGCCACTGCCGAACCCAGCTCAACTGCCATCGCATCTGATGCGCCGCCAGCCCCCGGCGCGGCGCAGCCGTTGCCGCGCGATCTGACCGGCGTGATCAGCTATGCCGACGCGCTGGCAGCCGGCAGCCAGTTGCACCAGGCCATCGGCATCTATCGCAACGTGTTGCGCCAGCATCCGCGCATCCTGGGCGTGCACTTCAACCTCGGTGTGGCGCTGCTGCGCTTCGACCACCCGCAGGATGCAGTGCTGCACTTCGACACCGTGCTGGCCGCGCCCGACTGCCCCGACTGGCTGCGCCCGCGCGCCCACCAGGCGCTGGCCGTGGCGCTGGAGCAATCCGGCGAGACTGCGGCTGCCGCGGCCGAATACCGCCGCCTGCTGCTGCGCGAGCCGCGCAACTTCGCCGTCAACCGCCAGCTCGCCACGCTGTACCGCGACCTCGGCCTGACCGAACGTGCCCTGACCACCTTCGAACGCTGCCTGCAGCTGTGGCCGCAGCACTGCGGCATTGCACTCGACGCCGCGGTGCTGCGCCTGGCGCTGATGGACTGGGACCATCCCGTTGTCACCGACACCGCCCCCTTGATCCAGGCCTGCCTGCAGCCGCCCGCGGGCGTGGAGCCGCCCGCGCCGCATGCGCTGCTGCTGCTGCCAGGTGGCCTCACCGGCACACAACTGGCCAACGTGGCGCGCGCTCACGCGCGCTACATCGATCAAAGCATCGACAGCCCGCTGCCCACGCCAGCGCCGCAACCGCGTACCGACCGCCGCCTGCGCCTGGCCTACGCCACCAGCGACGTGCACGGCCCGGCCACTGCCTGGGTGCGCAGCCTGCTGCGTCACCACGACCGCGAGCGCTTCGAGGTGCTGCTCTACATCTGGGGGCCCGACGACGGCAGCGCCGAGCGAGAACAATCGCTGGCCGACACCGACCAGGTGTTCGACCTGGCCGGCTGGAGCGATGCGGCCATTGCCGCGCGCCTGCGCGCCGAGGACGTGCTGCTCGACCCCGGCTGCATCGCCCGTGCCAGCCGGCCCGGTGTGTTCGCCCGCCGACCGGCACCGCTCCAACTGGCCTGGCTGGGCGACCCGCTGGGGGCTTGGTCCGGCTGGTTCGATGCACTGGTGAGCGATGCCCAGCAGCTGCAGCTCAACACGGCCCCTGACGATCAACCGCACGGTGACAGCCCCGTGTGGGTCTTGCCCGGCAGCGCCCGGCTGGTGCCACCGACCGGCCTGAGCCGCAGCGAGAGCCTGCAGCGCCAAGCCCTTGGCCTGCCGACACGGTCGCCCGTGCTGGCCCTGTTCGCCGAGCCGGAAACCATCCACGCCCCGTTGTGGGCGCTGTTTCTGCGGCTGGCCCGCATCGTGCCGGGCACCGCGCTGTGGCTGCGTGCTGCGAGCCCGCGCCTGCAGGACCGCCTACGCAAAGAAGCCACCGAGGCCGGGCTCGATGCGAGCCAACTGGTCTTCCTGCCGCCGCTGCCGGCGCATGCACTGGCGGCCCGCCTGCAGCTAGCCGATCTGGCACTCGACATCGGCCGCAGCGAAGGTGGCGCGCTGGCACTGGACGCGCTGGTCGCCGGCGTGCCGATGCTGACCCTGCGCGGCCAGCACCCGGCGCACACCATTGCCGCCAGCCTGATGACTGCCGCCGGCGCGCCCCAAGCCATTGCCGATGACCTGAGCGAGTACGAAGCGCGGGCGCGTGCGCTGCTGCAGCAGCCACGGGCCCTCAAAGCCTGGCGCGAGCGCCTGGCAAGCACGCCCCACGCCGAACAGGGCCGGCGCACCGTGCGGGCGCTGGAAGCGCAGCTGGTTCAGCAGTGGGACGCGTTGGTTGAAGCATCAAACCACTCGTCTGCTCTGCTATCATCGCGCGCTCTTAAGCCGGCATAGCTCAGTTGGTAGAGCAGCGCATTCGTAATGCGAAGGTCGGGGGTTCGACTCCTCTTGCCGGCACCATATCCCCCTATGAGAAAAGCGCGAACCGGGTCAATTCCGGGTAACTCGCGTCAGGCCACGCCCTTCACCTTTTCGAAGGTCCGCAGCCCCCCAAGCCCCAGCATGCCGAGCAGCAACTCGTACAGCATGCCGTCGTTGCCGAGCTTGGGCGGCGCGAGGTGCGGGAACCACGCGTCATCAGCCGGCATAGCAGCCCACCAGAGGCTCAGCGTCTCAGTTCAGCTCGCCCCAGCCGGTCGCCACACGGCGGTAGCGGCGCTGGTCGTCCAGCGCCTCCGCCGGCACTTCCTCCGCCGTCGATTCGAGCACCTCGCCACCCACGGTCTGGATAACCTCGCGCGTGGTCTTGAAGGTGGAGGCCCGGGACGACTCTGCCCCGTCGTGCACGAGGAAGTTGTAGACGGTCACTTTGCAGTCGGTCGTCTCAGCCATGACGCCCCTCCGGTTGCCGATTGAAAAGGAAGTCTAACGTGGCGGAAAGACCCGTCGCCGCGCTCGGATCAGACGCCGGGTGCTCGCCAGTCCAGCCGCCCACCGCCAGCAGCAGACGCGAGGCCGTAGTGCCCCTCGTCCTCAGCGGGTATGGCAGCTACAACGATTGCGGCGACATGCTCGGGGGCGATTGGCTGGAGGAGGTGCACGAGTTGATCGGCAACGCCTTCCTCACCTTGGTACTGGCGCACCTGGCGCTGATCGCCGGGCTGAGCATCCTGCGGCGCCAGAACCTGGCCCTTCCGATGCTCACCGGCCGTGTGCGCGGAAACGGGCCGAACCTGGTTCGCCACAACCGAGCCTGGTTAGCAGGCCTGCTCTTGTTGGCCGTGCTGGCCTTCGTCATCTCGTGGACCACCAGCCCCACCGTCTCCTAGCGCAGCGGCACGCGTCCGAGTGGCCAGGCGTGCATGGGCGCCGCGCGACAGCTCAGCGCTGTGCTTGCGGCGCCATGCCCAATGTGTGCACTGGAACCAACGCGCGATCGAGCTTGTCCTCGATTTCGCCGAGATAGGCCGACAACGTAGTCGTCGCTTCAGTCAACTTGTCCTGCATGCCCCGTTCCGATTGTTCGATCCGGGCTCCGAACTCGCGGTGGGATGCGGCACCCTGCGCTTCGATCCTGCGCAGTTCACCCACGAGCAAAGTCCGCAGCTCCGTGAAGCGAGAGGCCTCGGCCTTGTCAGCAAGCTCGCGTTGTTCCTTGACCTCCTTCGTCAACCGCCGCGCTTCGAGGATGACGCCGGCCTGCAGGAGCACGATGTAGAGGATAAACAGGCCGCTGATGGCCGCAGTGAAGATCAGCATGACCAGGCCGAGCGGGGCGCTGACTTCGACAAACCCGAGGCTCAAGGTGCTGGGACCTGCGATCACCACCCAGTTCAGCGTCGCAAACGCTGCCAACAAGACAAAGGCCAGGACCAGGATCAGGGAAAAGGCACGAAGGTTCATGGTGGTTCCTTGGGTTGCGGCGCCGACAGGTTATCAGCCGATGCTTTTCTCGATGCCGTCCAGCGCATGCCTGACGTCCGTGAGGGTGAGTCGGGCAAGTCGGGCGCCTACAGCGGTGCGCTGACTCAGTTGAGTTCGCCCCAGCCGGTCGCCACATGCGATACAGGCGGGCGACCCCCGCGATGTCATCGCGCGGTCATGCCAGACACCCATGCTGGCCGGCATGAAAAAGCGCATCGACTTGGTGTACTTCAATGCTGGCGGCGGCCACCGCGCCGCTGCGCTGGCGCTGCAGGATGTGATCCAGAGCCAGCGGCGGCCCTGGGAAGTGCGGCTGATCAACCTGTTCGAGGTGCTGGACTCCAAGGGCCGCTTCCAGCGCGTCACCGGCCTGGCACCGGAGGACCTGTACAACAAGCGGCTGGCGCATGGCTGGACCCTCGGGTTGGCGCAGGAGCTCAAGCTGCTGCAGGCGCTGATCCGCCTGTCGCACGGCACGCTGCTGGAGATCCTGACGCAGCACTGGCTCAAGACCGAGCCCGACCTGGTGGTCTCGCTGGTGCCCAACTTCAACCGCGTGCTGCACCAGTCGGTTGCCGCCACGTTGCCGGGGGTGCCGTTCGTCACCGTGATGACCGACCTGGCCGATCTGCCGCCGCATTTCTGGATCGAACCCGGGCAGCCGCAGCACCTGGTGTGCGGCACGCCGCGGGCGCTGGAGCAGGCCCGCGCCGCGGGCTACCGCGACACCCAGCTCTCGCTGACCTCGGGCATGATCCTGCGCCCATCGTTCTACGAGCCGGCGCCGACGGACCGGCCGGCCGAGCGGCGTGCCCTCGGTCTGGATGCCGAGCGGCTTGACGGTCGGGCCGCCGAGCGGCCCGTGGGCCTGGTGATGTTCGGCGGGCAGGGCTCGATGGAGATGCTGCGCATCGCCCGGCAGTTGCGCGATCAGCCGCTGATCCTGCTGTGTGGCCACAACACCGCACTGGCGGCGCGGCTGCGGGCGCAGTCCGCCGGGGTGCCGCATGCCGTCGTCGGCTACACCACCGAGGTGCCGCGCTACATGCGCCTGGCCGACTACTTCATCGGCAAGCCCGGGCCGGGCTGCCTGAGCGAGGCGCTGCACTGCGGCCTACCCGTGCTCACCTTCGAGAACACCTGGACCATGCCGCAGGAACGCTACAACACCCACTGGGTGCGCGCGCTCGGCGTGGGCCGGGTGGTGCGTTCGGTGCGCGCCATCCGCCCCGGCGTCGCCGACCTGCTGGCCGACCTGCCGGTGCTGCAGGCCGCCGTGCAGCGCTGGCACAACCGGGCGGTGTTCGAGCTGCCGGAGATCTTTGCCGACCTGCTGCATGCCGCCGCGCTGCCCGGGCTGCTGCCCGCGCAGGCCACCCTCGCGGTAGACCGCGAAACGCCGCACGCGCTGGCTTGACCCAGAACTAGCAGCTCACCGGCGCATCAGTGCGCTCCACCGCGATGGCGACGCTGGCCACGACCGGCATGGGCACCGGCACCGGCATGGTGGGCACCACCGGTTGCACCGCGGCCGCCGGGTTGAGCTGGGCCATCGCGCTGTAATCGAGGATCTCCAACCGGCCGTCGGCGTGCTCCACCAGCGCCGTCAGGCTCTCGACCCAATCGCCGTCGTTGCAGTACAGCACGCCGTTGATGTCGCGGATCTCGGCATGGTGGATGTGCCCGCACACCACACCGTGCACACCGCGCTTGCGGGCTTCGCGCGCCACCGCCACCTCGAAGTCGGAAACATAGCTGACGGCGCGTTTGACCTTGAGCTTGAGGTAGCGCGACAGGCTCCAGTACGGCAGCCCCAGGCGCGCCCGCAGCGCGTTGAACCAGCGGTTGAGCTTGAGCGTGAACTCGTAGGCCGAGTCGCCCACATAGGCCAGCCACTTGGCGCACTGGATCACGCCGTCGAACAAGTCGCCGTGGGTGACCCACAGCCGGCGGCCGTCGGCCGTGACGTGGATGCAGTCCTGCACCACGTCGACGCCGCCGAAGTTGTGCGTCACATAGCGCCGCGCGAACTCGTCGTGGTTGCCCGGAACGAAGACCACGCGCGTGCCCTTGCGCGCCTTGCGCAGCAGCTTCTGCACCACGTCGTTGTGGGCCTGCGGCCAGTACCATGAGCGCTTGAGCTGCCAGCCGTCGATGATGTCGCCCACCAGGTACAGCGTTTCGCACTCGACATCCCGCAGGAAGTCGAGCAGCGCATGCGCCTGGCAGCCCGGGGTGCCCAGATGCAGGTCCGAAATCCAGACCGTGCGCACGCGCAGCTTGGCGGCTTGCTCCTGTGGGTCCATGGGGGCTCCTGAGGTTGACTTTCGCCATCCTGAGGGCGCGATGTGACGCGCAAGTGAATGCGTGCCCGCCGTGCAACGTCACCGAAGCGTCACATACCGTGCCTATCCTGGGTTCACCCACCCCTGTTCTGCCTGGAGATCCTTGCATGCGCGCTGTCCGTGTCCGTACCACCCTCGTCCTGTTGACGGCCTGCGTGACTGCATCAGCCCACGCCGCCGACCCCGTGGTGCAGGGCCCTGAAACCGTCCAGCAGTGGTACGACGCCGGCCAGCGCTTCGTGCACGAGGGCGCACGCGCGCGGCCCAACACGCGCCGGGCGAAGAACGTCATCTTGTTCGTCGGCGACGGCATGGGTATTTCCACGCTCACCGCCTCGCGCATCCTCGAAGGCCAGCTCAAGGGCAAGACCGGCGAAGAGAACCGCCTGTCGTTCGAGACCTTCCCGAACGTGGGTCTGAGCAAGACCTACTCGTGGGACCAGCAAACCTCCGACTCGGCCCCGACGATGACCGCCATGGTCACCGGCTACAAGGCCCGCGAAGGCATGCTGTCGGTGAACCACCTGACCGCCCGTCTCGAGTGCGATGCCGAGAAGGTCAAGGCCCACTCGCTCAAGACCATCCTGGAGCTGGCCGCCGAGCGCGGCAAGGCCACCGGCGTGGTCTCGACCGCCCGCCTCACGCATGCCACACCCGCGGCCACCTATGCGCACACGGCCATGCGCGATTGGGAGGCCGACAGCAACCTGCCCGCCGGCTGCGGCGTGAAGGACATTGCGCGCCAGCTCATCGAAGTCTCACCCACGGTGCAGCAGAGCCTGAAGGTGGCGATGGGCGGCGGCCGCACCTTCTTCCTGCCCAAGACCCGCGGCGGCGCCGATGCCTTCGACCCCGAGTACCCGACCCAGAAGGGCCGCCGCAACGACGGCCGCGACCTCACAGCCGAATGGCTGAGCACGCGCGGCGCCAAGGCCGCCTATGTGTGGAACAAGGCCCAGTTCGACGCCATCGACGTGAACACCACCAGCCATCTGCTGGGCCTTTTCGAGCCCTCGCACATGCAGTACGAAGCCGACCGCGCCACCGACCCGGCCGGCGAGCCCTCGCTGACCGAGATGACAGCCAAGTCGATCGAGCTGCTGGCGAAGAGCCCGAAGGGCTACTTCCTGCATGTGGAAGCCGGCCGCATCGACCATGCCCACCATGCCGGCAATGCCCGGCGCGCGCTGCTCGACACCATCGAGCTGTCGAACGCCGTGCGCAAGGCCATGGCGATGACCAACCCCGAGGAGACGCTGATCCTGGTGACGGCCGACCACAGCCATGTGTTCACGATTGCCGGCTACCCGCACCGCGGCAACAACATCCTCGGCCTGGTCAAGGACGTGCCCGATGTGGACGGCCAGCCCATCACGCCGTCCAAGGACGCCAAGGGCCTGCCCTACACCACGCTGGGTTACCAGAACGGCCCGGGCTACCGCGGCCCGGTGGCGCGTGCCGACCTGAGCAGCGTGGACACCACCGCGCTCGGTTACCAGCAGGAGGCCGCCATCCCGATGACCTCCGAAACCCATGCCGGCGAGGACGTGGCCATCTTCGCCCGCGGCCCCCGGGCCAGCCTGGTGCGCGGCAACATGGAGCAGAACTGGATCTTTCACGTGATGCGTGATGCCTTCGGTTTCTGATTGATGCGCCACCTCGCACCCCTGACGCTGGCGCTGTGGCTTGGTGTCGGCACCGCCATCGCGGCACCGGCCAGCAGCCATCGTCATGACCATGAAGCCCACGCCGCAGCGCCGAAGGTCACCGACACCGACACCGGCACCGCCACGGCCGCGCTGCCGGATTGGCAACCCCTGGTCGCCCAGTACCGCGTCACGCTGCAGGCGGCTGGCCAACCGCGGCGCGTCGAGACCTGGACCTTCTGGCGCGATGCCCGGCGCATTGCGCTGATCAAGGGCAGTGAAGAAGAGGTCTGGCAACGCGAGCCCGCGGGCATTCGCCTGCAGCGGCTTTACCACGCCGACCACAAACTGGTGGACTACACCCCCGGCGAGCTGCGCACGCTGCAGGTCAATGCCCGCTGGCTGCCGCTGGGCACGCTGATCGACGAGGCCCTGCTGCCCACCCTGCGCCGGCGCGGCACGGCCGCCCTGCCGCACTACAGCGGCCGCGTGCGGGGCGAGCAGATCGATCTGCAATGGGACCCGGCCCGGCGCCTGCCGCTGCAGATGACCCGCCGCTCAGCCCAGGGCAGCGTGCAGTTCCAGCGCCTGGCCGTGCAGGCCGAACCAGGCCAGGCACCACCGCAGTGGCCCGTGCCGACGCCCGACCGCAGCGACTACGACCGCGTGGACGCGGCCGACTTCGGCGACATGGAGGGCGACCCCTTCGTGCGCAAGGTGCTGGCGCAGGACATGCGCCGTGGCTGGCGCGCCGGCCATTCGCACGACGCCGACTAACCCCCGACACGCGACATCCGCTGCCCTGCTTTCAGCTCCAACTGCTGCAGTGTCGACCCGTTGGGCGACACACCAATGGATCCAAGTGGTCAGCGCGCCGGCAGCCGCCATCCCCCGAAGCCCAAGCCGTTGATGCACTCAACGGCTTTGTGCTTTCTGGGGCCCCCTCGGGCATTCGAGGTCCAACCGGACGACACTCGATGGCTTTCAGCACCTCACCCGCGCCAGTCATCAACACCCTGACCTTGGACCTCCGCATGCAGACGCCAACGCCGTCGACCACCAAAGCCATCGCCATCTTCGCCAACGGAGGACCGGAAGTCCTGCGCTGGACCGACATCCCGCTGGCGCCCACCGGCGCCACGGAAGTGCTGGTACGGCACACCGCGATCGGCCTGAATTTCTCGGACATCAATGTCCGCAACGGCGGCTTCTACCTGAACAACGGGCCGGCCTTTCCGATCGTGTTGGGCAACGAGGCCGCTGGCGTGGTGGAGCGCGTGGGCAGCGAGGTGCAGGGCCTGCAGCCGGGTGACCGGGTCGGTTATGCCGGCACGGGCGGGCTGTTCTTCCAGAACACCGGCGCCTACGCCGAACGACGCAACCTGCCGGCGACGTGCCTGGTCAAGTTGCCTGATGACATCTCCGACGAGCAGGCCGCCGCGATGCTGCTGAAGGGGCTGACGGCGTCGGTGGTCATTCATCGCAACTTCCGGCCCACGGCGGCCGACACCGTGCTGGTCCACGCGGCCGCCAGCGGCGTGGGCACGCTGCTGGCGCAGTGGAGCGCCCATCTCGGCGCGACGGTGATCGGTACGGTGGGCTCTGAAGAAAAGGCCCAGTTCGCCCGCGCACATGGCTGCCACCACACCATCTTGTACCGGCAGGAAGACTTCGTGGCCCGGACGCGCCAGCTTGCGCCGCAGGGCGTCTCGGCGGTGTTCGATGGCGTGGGCAAGGACACCTTCATCCGTTCGTTCGATTGCGTCCGGCCGTTCGGCGCCATCGTCAACTATGGCAACGCGTCGGGTCATGTGCCACCCTTCGACCTGATGCTGCTGGCCCAGAAGGGCTGCCTGGCGCTGCACCGGCCCGGCTTCGGCTTCCATGCGGCGACGCCCGACACCCGCACCGCGGCCTGCCAGGAGCTGTTTGATCTGGTCCGCCAGGGCTACCTGAAGATCGAGGTGAGCCGGCGCTATTCGCTGCAAGAAGCTGCCCAGGCGCAGGCCGACGCTGAAGCCGGCCGCAGCACCGGGTCGGTGATCCTGGTGCCTTGAATCGCTTTGGGAAACAAGGCCATCTGCGCGTTTTCTCGCCGCGTCTCGACTGGACGCCTCCCTACAATGGCCCTCGGCCCGGCACCGGGCTTTGAAAGCACCATGGCAACGCCCCGCACACACCATCGACGGGAGCTCCGGCTCGGTTGTCTGATCCACGCTGTGTCGCGGCTGCGCCGCAGCGCCTTCGATCGCGCATGAGGCCGCTGAGCGTGACCCGTTCGCAGTGGTGGGTGGCACTCAAGCACAACCTGCCGGCCTGCTTGCAGTCCGACGAGGTGTAAGGCAAGACAGCGAGTACGGATACCGCGACCTGCCCACTCCCAACCCATCAGCCATGACCACCCATCGCCCTGTCGAACCGCTGCGCGGCAGCTACGAGCGACTGCAATTGCTCCTCGACAACCTGCCCGCGATGGTGGGTTACTGGGACCGCGAGCTGCGCAACCGCTTCGGCAACCAGGCCTACCTGGAGTGGTTCGGCTTCACCCCGGAAGGCATGCTGGACCGACACATCCGCGAAATCCTGGGCGAGAAGCTGTTTGCCCTGAACCATCCCTTCATGGAAAGCGCCCTGAAGGGCAAGACGCAGTACTTCGAGCGCGAGATCATCGACGCCCGTGGCGTCCAACGGTTGTCGCAGGCGTACTACATCCCTGATGTCGTGAAGGACGAAGTGCAGGGCTTCTTCGTGCTGGTGGTGGACATCTCGCATCGTCGGGCGCTGGAAGACGCGCTACAGCGGGAACTGGCCCAGGCCCGCCAGCTGGCCGCCGCACAGGCGGCGCAGGCGCGAGCCGAGGGCGAATCGGCTCAATTGCGGGCGCTGGTGGAAGAGCGCGACCAGATGCTGCGCGAGCGCGAGGAGGTGCTGTGGTTCCTGACCCATGAGGTGCGGCAGCCGTTGCACAACGCATCGGCTGCGCTGCAGGCGGTGCTGGCCTGGAAGGAACAGCCGCACCAGCCGGCCATGCGCGATGCCGCACCGCATCCCGAGCCAGGCGCACCGTGTGATGCCGCGCCCGAGGTGCCGCGCGGCCTGGAGCCGTTGGCCCAGGCCGAACAGGTGTTGCGCCACGTCATCGATGCCGTCAACAACAACCTGGCCGCCGCCAGCCTGCTGGCCAGCGGCCGGCAGGCCTCGGTGGTCGACGTGGACCTGGCATTCCTGGTCGAGCTGGTGCTGCACGACATCAACAGCAGCCAGCGCCACCGTGTGGTGGTCGACTCGCGCTGCGCCGCCCGCACGGTGCAGCTCGAACCCGGCCTGATCCGCATGGCCCTGTGCAACCTGATCGGCAACGCCTTGCAGTATTCACCGGCCGACCAGCCGGTGCGCCTGCTCATTGAAGACAGCGACGAGCCGCTGGCGCTGACCTTCAAGGTGATCGACCGGGGCAGCGGCATCCCGCTGGCATTGCAGAACAGCCTCTTCGAGCGCGGCGTGCGCGGCAGCAATGTGCGCTCGGTCACCGGTGCTGGGCTCGGCCTGTACCTGGTGCGGCAGATCGTGCGCCTGCACGGCGGCAGCATCGAGATCGGCGACGCCCAGCCGCGCGGCGCCGTGGTGCGCATGACCTTGCCGCAGGGCATGGCGACCTGAACGCGCGCCAGGCTCGTGCAGCGCCGTCAGGCCGGCAGCGGCCAGCGCGCCATCGTCACCCGCACCGGCAGCCGCTTGAGCCCGCCAACGAAGGCCGTCTGCACCCAGGCGGGTTCACCGTTCGGCTCGAACGACCCGACCCGGGCCAGCAGTTCCTTCAACAGCAGCTGCAGCTCCAGCTTGGCGATCACCATGCCGAGGCAGACATGCGGGCCGGAGCCGAAGCCGAGGTGGCGGTTCGGCGAACGATCAACGCGGAATTCGTCGGGCGCATCGAATGCCTCGGGATCACGGTTGGCCGAGGGAAACGAGAGCAGCAGGCTGTCGCCCGCGCGGATGGTCTTGCCGTGCAGCACGTAGTCTTCGGTGGCGGTGCGCATGAAGTGCTTCACCGGCGTGACCCAGCGGATCATCTCGTCCACCGCGGCCGGTACCAGCGACGGGTCGTCCTTGAGCTTGCGCCACTGCGCCGGGTGCTGCATCAGCGCCAGCACACCGCCGGCGGCGGTGGCGCTGGTGGTGTCGTGCCCGGCGCTGGCCAGCGCGATGTAGTACGACGAGCTTTCCAGCCGGCCGAGCGGCTGGCCATTCACCTGCGCATGCGCGATGACGCTGGCCACGTCATCGGTGGGCTGGCGGCGGCGCTGCTCGGCCACATGCTCGAAGTAGGCGATGTACTCCTGGGCGGCGCGGATCATGTCGGAGCCACGCTGCAGGTCGGGGTCGGTGCCACCGAAGTAGGTCTGCGTGATGCGCAGCAGCGTGGCCTCGTCCGCTTCGGGCAGGCCCAGAATCATCATGATCACGCGCAGCGGGTACCACACCGCCACCTGGTTGTAGAAGTCGCATTCGGGGCCCAGCGCCGCCATCTCATCGACGCTGCGCCGTGCCAGCGCTGCGATGCGTTCCTCCAGCAGCCGCACCTGCCGGGGCTGGAACCAGGCCTGCGTGATCTGCCGATAGGCCTTGTGTTCATCGCCGTCCATCTGCGAGACCGCCCGCACCAGGTCGGTCCGCCCGGTCATGGCCTCGCGCAGCGACTGTTCGAACTCGATGCTGAACAGCTTGGTGCGCGGCGCGTTCAGGAACCGGTCGGGCAGGCGTTCAATCTCCAGGATGTCGGCATGGCGCGCCACCGTCCAGAAGGGGCGAAAGCCGCTGGGTTCGGTCCAGTGCACCGGGTCCTGCTCACGCAGCTGGCGGAACAGCGCATGCTGCGCCTCCAGGTCGCCGTAAGTCTTGCTGCTGGCAATGGCGTCGTCAATCGCGCAGTCCTGCATGGCTTGTCTCCCTTGGCATGCAGTGCATGCGGCGCTGTGGCGGGAATGGTAGCGTCGGCAGCGGCACGGCTCAGCCCATCTTCATGCGGTGGCGCGCCATGTCCCGGAAGTCGCTCGGCCGCTGCTGCGTGTGCTTCTTGAAGAAGCGACTGAAGTAGGCCTCGTCGGCAAAGCCCAGCAAGTTGGCAATCTGCTTGATGCTGAGCGACGAATAGACCAGCTCCCGCTGAGCCTCGTGCACCACCCGCGCATTCACCACTTCGAGGCTGGACTGGCCCAGGATCTCGCGACACAGCCGGGTCAGCTGGCCCAGCGTCAACCCAAGTTCCTGCGCATAGCGATCCACCGGCACACGCTCGCGAAAGCGCTGGTCGACCAGTGCCCGGAAACGCTCCACCTGCTCAGCCTTGCGTGAACGGGTGGCGCCGTAGAGCAGATGGGCATCGTCGTTCGCGGCCACCGCCGCGCCGTGCAGGCTCGCATCGACCCGCGCGATCTGCACGAAAAGGTTGATCAGCAACGACATGCCGGCGATCACATGGCCCGGTGCATCGATGCACGCCTCGCGCTCGATGGCATCGAACAGCGGTATCAGCACCTCGGCATGCCGCCAGGCCGGTGCCACCGGCCGCGCCGCCGGGGTGCGCACCAGCCGCAGCAGCCCGGGCCCGGCCACCGACATCAGTGACTCCAGCGGCCGCTGCGCCGCCGTGACCACCGGGCCATCGATGTCGGCCGAGAAGCGGAAGCCATGCACATGGCGCGCCGGCACCACGATCAACGTCTCGGGCCGGACCGGCCAGGTCACCCCGTCGATGACCGCCTCGCCACTGCCCCGGCGCACATACAGCACCTGGATCAGGGCGTCATGCATGTGCGGATCGATCGAGAACTGATGGCGGCTAGAGCGTTCCGGAATGCGCTCGAAATGCAGCATGCCCATCCATGCTGGTTGGGCGTCGGTGCCATAGAGCGCGTAGTTCGGAACCTTGTTCACGACGGGATTCCCCAGGAGAGCCATGCACGGATTGTCCAACCCAGGCATTCTCACCGATTGAAGCAGCACCCGGGCCGCAAGAGACCCTGTTCAAGCCATCTTGAAGCCCTCATAGCCTTTGCTAGCAACGCCTTCGATGATCTTGCGATAGGCCGGTACACCCGCCACGTACGGCATGAACACGCGGGCCTTGCCCGGGATGTTGGCGCCCAGGTACCAGGAATTCGCCGTCGGATACAAGGTGCGGTCGGCGACCTCGTTGACATGCATCACCCACTGGTTCTCAGCCTGCTGCTCGGCCTCGATGCGCTCGGTGCCCTGCGCCTTGGCCCGCTGCAGCAGCGGGGTGACCCACTCGACGTGCATCTCGATCGAGTGAACCATGTTGCTGAGCACCGACGGGCTGCCCGGCCCCGCCAGCACGAACAGGTTGGGGAAGCCGGCAATGGCCAGACCCA
>JBDTQF010000055.1:0-18277 GCA_039932275.1 Burkholderiales bacterium | reverse complement strand
ATTGCGCACCGCCACGTTCATGCCCTTGACCTGTGCGTTCATGCGCTCGGCAATGGCCAGGCCGGCGGCGTCGTCCTTGGCGCTGTTGACGCGCAAACCCGACGACAGGCGCTGCACCGAAGTGGCCAGCGACGTCTGCGACATCGACTGGTTGCGCTGCGCGTTCATCGAGATGAGATTGGTGTTGATGCTGGTCATGGTGATACTCCTGAGTTGCTGAAAAAAGACCGTTGCAACGAAAACCGGCGGATAGCGCCGACGAACATGTTGTCGATGTTCCCCACCCATCGGGGATGCGGACCATCGGCAGTCCTGCCCGGCACTGTCAGCCTTGTTGTTTCTCGTGGCCTGTTCACCACTAGAACCATCAGCCGGCTAACCGGACCACGGATTGAATTCACGACCCGTTGAGCTACTTATCGGTGCACCGCTTGGCGAACTTTAGGCAGGTGTTTCGCGGCCTTTTCTCCGCTTGCACTGCAGCGCCTTCGTGAAGGTCCTGCACCCGACAGCCCGTGAATCGAACCGTCAGCCCATATCGTCCGGGGCCATCAAGAACTGAAGAACGCCCGGCCTGTGCGAGGCATCTGGCTGTACTTCACCCCGCTTTTCCGCGTTTGACGGCCATCTGCCGCGGCCTATCGTCGCGCCATTCACGCCAATGGGCGGCGTCACGTCGGCCCATCTCAGCCCACTGCCTGTCGGCGACCTCGCAGCAGGTGCCCTGTTCCTCCGCACGCCGCCAAGGGGTCCCGCCATGAACCATGCCCTGCCCATCAATCTGTGCGTGATCCAGCCCGTGGGCGACGTGCACGCGCTGGGGCTGCTCGATGCAGCGATGTACTTCCGGCATCAGTTCGAACACCTCGGGGCCGTTGTGACCCTCTCGAAGAACCGGCTGATGCGCGATGCGGTCAACCTGGTGTTCGGTGCCCACCTCGGATTCGACCCGGGCCTCAAGCGCGAGCACATCTGCCTGTTCGTCAACCTGGAGCCGCTCGGTCTGGGCGGGGCACGGCTGCCGCTGGCTTACCTGGAACTGCTGCGCCACTCGCTGGTGATCGACCACGACCCGGCCAACCTGGCCGCCTATGGCGCGCTGGCCGAGGACGTGCCGCTGATCGGCTTCGGCCACGCGCCCTACCTGCCCAAGGCCCCCATCACGCCGCAGGCCCTGGCCGCGCGCCCCATCGACCTGCTGTGTCTGGAGCCGATGAACGAACGCCGCGCCCGGCTGATCGCCCGCATCGAAGCCACTGGCCGCAAGGTCACCACGCTGGGCGCCCCGCTGTACGGCCCGGAGCGCGATCTGATCACCGCCCAGGCCCGCGGCGTGCTGATGTGCCCGGCCCACGCCACCGCCGGCTTCGATACCCAGCGCGCCTTCCAGGTGCTGTCGCTGGGCGTGCCGCTGGTGACTGAGCGCACCTTCGCCACCGACGCCAGCGAGGCCTTCGATACCTGCTCGATCTGGTTTGACGATCTGCACCTGGAGCGCTTCTTCACCGAGGAATACGCCAGCCCGTTCTACTTCGAGGTCGGCGCCCGCGCGCTCGAGGTGTTCCAGCAGGCTGACCCGCGAGAAGCCTATGCCGAGTGCCTGGCCTTCCTGACCGGCGTGCAGCGGGTCGAGCGCACCCGCCGCACCTCGGCGCGGCGCACCGTGCGGCGCGTGCATCTCGGCGCCGGGCGCGACTACCGCCCCGGCTGGTTCAACCTCGACCCGCAGCCCGCCAGCCAGCCCGACGCCGTGCTCGACCTGGGGCAGCGCCAGCGCTGGCCGCTGCCGATCGACTCGGCGCTGGCCGGCGCGGTGCTGCTGGCCGCCGGCAGCCTCGACGAGCTGCACGCCAGCCACGCGCTGGAACGCACCGCCGACCTCGCCGTGCTGATGGACAACTGCCTGACGCTGCTCAAGACCGGCGGGCGCATGACCCTTGAAGTGGCGCACGAGCGCGCCCCCGGCGCCTGGCAGGAACCCAGCCATGTGCGGGCCATGAACGACAACTCCTGGCGCTACTACACCGATCGGTTCTGGACCCAAGGCTGGTTCACCCACCGCTTCGAGAGCGTCGCCTTCCACTACCTCGACCACCGCCGCCAGCCCTGTGAACGCGACGCCGCCTGGTTCATGCGGGTGGAGCTGTGCAAGGTCGAGACCACGCTGGCCGAACGCCTGCTGGCACGCACCCAGGGTGCCGACTTCGGCCCGCTGTACCCCGGCCTGGTGCCGCCCAGCCGCGACGACTTGCAACGAAGTGAGAACAAGGCAAGCGAAGGCAACTTGCCTGCGGCACCCATCGCCCCGAGCAGCCAGCGCATTGACGCCTGACGCTCCCGGGCCGAACCGCGCCACACCGCTTAAACCGCGGAATTGGGGCGTAAACCGCTTCCTCTTCCCGCGATGTGGATACGCCTGCGCTCCTAAAGTTGTTTGCAAGTCCTTGCAGGCCGCGGTCAGCCGCGTGGCACAAGGCATGGTCCGCGCCATCCGGCGATCGGGCTCAAGGAGAAAGTCATGCCGCACATCGTCGTCGCTCGCTGCGAAGAATCGCTCGACTGGACCCTCAACCTGCCAAGCGCATGGCGCGTGACGGTCTACAACGCCGGGGCCCCGCTGGACAGCCAGGCCTTCGCTCACGAGCTGCAGGAGGTGCGCTGTCCCGGCATCACCGAACCCGCCGCGCTGATGGCCGAAGCAGTGCTGCGGCAACTGCAGGCCGCGCCCGCCCCCAACAGCAACAGCGCTGCCAGCGGCACCACGGTGTTCTGCAGCGGCGAGCCGCTGCTGCAGGCGCCGAACCTCATCGAACTGCTGGCCCAGCATGAGCGCTTCGCCGCCGTGCAGCCGCTGTCGGCCGGCACCGGCCTGGCAGCGGCGCTGGCCAGCGACGACCGGCGCGATTGGATCGACGACCTGGCCGTGCGCGCCGAACGCTACTCGCTCATCACGCTGGCCCCGCTGGCCTGCGTCGGCGATGCGGTGCTGCGCGCTGGCCGAACCTACCGCCGCAAGCACGCGCTGCCCGAAGGCGCCAACCTGCTGGCTCACTTCCTGAGCCTGGCCGGGCTGGAGCGCCTGGCCACCCAGGCCCGCCATGCCGACCTGGGCCTGTACGCCAGCGGGCCGGTGTTCGCGGTCAGCGCCGGCGCGCTGCGCAGCGCACGCGCCGAGCTGCTGCCACACATCGACGCACTGCGCCTGCTGGCCCGCGCCGACCACAACTACCCGGAGATCTTCCTGCACGCCTGGCTGCACCTGTTCGGGCTGCCGTTCATCAGCCTGGCCGGGTTGGCGCTGCCCTCGGTGGCGACCCGCCGGGCCGCCGCGCCGGCCATGTCGCGCGTGGTGGCCTCGATCGATGCCGTGCTGGCACAGGCCCGGCCGGCCCGGGTGGTAACACCGGTGATGCTGGCCGACCTGCCGGTGCTGCGCACCGCACTGCCGCGCCTGACCACGTCGCCGCTGAGCCCCCGTCGGATAGCCGAGTCGTCGACCGACGTGGCCCAGTGGCGCGAACGCGCCCAGCACGCCGCTGCCAACGGCGATCTGCACGGCGCCTGGCAGTGGTTGGAACAGGCGCTGGCCGAGATGCCCCGCGACGTCGACCTGCTGGCCGACGCCACCGCCCTGGCCTACCGCCAGGGCGACACCGACCGAGCCCTGCACTGCGCGCGCCGCGCGCTGGCGGTCGACCCACAGCACCTGGACTGTCAGTTCACGCTGGGCATGTGCCTGGCCGCCAGCGGCGCCGCCGAAGAAGCACTGGAAGTGCTGGCCCAGCTGGCCGATCACCCGCAGGCGCGCGACTGGTCGATCGAGGGCCTGGGCGGCAGCGGCACCGTCGCCGACCTGGTGCAGGATCTGCAGGGACAGGAACTACGCGCCGCGCCCGCCCCAGGCGACGCCGCGTCCACCACCCGCCGACACGTTGCGGCTTGAGCCGCTGCCCAAGGTCCGGCACGGATCCGGCTTCGCCGGTCCGTCGACGGGCACCCCCCTCGGGGGGCAGCGAGCGCTAGCGAGCTTGGGGGCTCAGTTCCGGCACCGATCCGGCTTCGCCGGTCCGTCGACGGGCGCCCCCCTCGGGGGGCAGCGAGCGCTGGCGAGCTTGGGGGCTCATTTCCGGCACCGATCCGGCTTCGCCGGTCCGTCGACGGGCCCCCCTCGGAGGCAGCGAGCGCTGGCGAGCTTGGGGGCTCATCCGGCACGGATCCGGCTTTGCCGGTCCGTCGACGGGCACCCCCCTCGGGGGCAGCGAGCGCTAGCGAGCTTGGGGGCTCATTTCCGGCGCGATCCACGGCAGCAGGCCCGAACCGCTGGAGCGCAGCAGCGTGTTGGCCGAGAAGCCGTCGTGCACTGCGTTGATGTACTGGATGCGCATCTGGTAGTAGGTGCCTTCGGCTGACATCAGATCGAACAGCGAGCGCCGGCCCAGCCGCGACCACTGCTCGAACGTGGCGTTGCGCACCTGGTCGCCGTCCTTCAGCGCCTCGGCATATTGCGCCGCGCGCTGGAAGGCATTGCGGGCCGCTTCAAAGTAGGCGCTGGACTGGCGCACCCGTTCGTTCAGCACCGCATCGAGCTGCTCGCGGGCCGCGCGCGCGCGCGCCGCAGCGGCCGATGCGGCGGCGGCGGTGGCGCCGCCGTCGTCGATGGTGTAGCTCAGCGTCACGCCGGCATTCCAGCCGGTGCTGGTGAGCTGAGACGCGCGGCCGGTGGTGCCGCCGGCCTGCCAGTTGATCTGCGGCTTGCGCTGGGCCTCGGCCAGCAGCGCCAGCTGGTCGGCGGCGTCGGCCTGCAGCCGCAGCTGCGCCAGCGCCGGGCTGGTGTTGATCTGCGCCAGCACGCTGTCGAGCTCGGGCACCTGCAGCAGCGGTGCGCCGATGCCGCCCCAGGGCGCCACATTGCCGCCCACCACCTTGCGCAGGTGAATGTCGGCCTGGCGCAGCGCCGAGACCGCGTCGTCGCGGTAGATCTCGGCCTGGCGTTGGTTCTGGCGCGCCTGCAGCAGCTCGCTGGCGCGGCCGCGGTCCTGCGCGACGATCTTCTCCAGCGAGCCGGCCAGGCAGGACAGCTTGCCGGCGTACTGCTGGTACACCTGCACCTGCAGCCGGAAGCGGTTGCGGTCGAGCACCGCCGACACCGCCTCAGCCACGATGGCCTCACGCTGCGCGCCCACGCCCTTGGCGCTGGCCTCAGCCAGCCGGCTCCGGTAGGCCGTTATCTTGTCGATGCGGCCGCCGTCGTACAGCGGCGCAGTCACGCCCAGGTTGGCCACGCCCACGATGCCCACGGCGCCGGTCTGGCCGGCCGAGCGGGTCTGACCCAGGCCGCCGTTGCCGCCCACGGTGAACAGCGGCGAACGGCCGGCCTGGGCCTGCTTCAGGTCTTCGCGCGCGGCCAGCTCGCCGTACTGGCTGGTGCGCACCTCGGCGCTGCGCGCCAAGGCCTCGCGGGCCAGCGACGCCAGCTGCGACATGGCCTCGGTCTGGCCGGTGCTGCCGAACATCTCTTCGATGCTGACGCGGGCCGGGTCAGCCATGCCCATGCGGGGCCCACCGGCCGGTACCGGCTCGTCGCAGTAGGCCAGCGCGGCCCCGGGCAGCGCCAGCATCGCCAGCGCGGCGGCCAGGCATTGGCGCAGCGTGCGCGCAGAACGGTCAGCAGTCGAACGGGGGGACATCTACTACTCCTCGCGGCCATGGCCGCAGGTTGTCGCTTCAAACGATCTGTGGGGTGAACGATAAGCCAGCGATCGCGCAGGCCGTTCGTAAGGGCTCAATGTTCAGTGAAGGCCTCACGGGTCTTGAGCATCGGCTTCAGGAGGAAGTCGAGCACGGTGCGGTCACCGGTGCGGATCTGCACCTGCGCCGTCATGCCCGGCAGCACCGGCAGCGGCTTGTCGTCGCGCGCGCGCAGCGTCGAGGCATCGGTGCGGATGCGGGCGCGGTAGTAGCTGGTCTCCTGCTGGCCGGCTTTTTCTTCGCCGACCGCATCGGGGCTGATGTATTCGATGGTGCCCTTCAGGCCGCCGTAGGTGACGTAGTCGTAGGCCGTCAGCTTCACCTCGGCCGGCAGGCCCACGCGCAGGAAGCCGATGTCGCCGGGTTTGATGCGCGCCTCCACCAGCACCCGGTCGCCCAGCGGCACGATCTCCATGATGGCGGCACCGGCCGGCACCACGCCGCCGATGGTGTTGAAGTGCACGTTCTTGACGATGCCACGCACCGGCGACTTCAGCGTGGTGCGCTTGAGCGCGTCTTCCTTGACCACCTGCTGCTCGTTGATCTGCGCCAGCTCGCTCTTGGCGCGCAGCAGCTCGGTCGACGCCTCCTGGCGAAAGCGGTTGCTGCGCTCCTGGATCTGGATCAGCAGGTCGTTGCGCTGGCGCCGCAGCCGCATCACCTCCACCTCCGACATCAGGCCCTGGTTGGACATGCGCATCGCGGTGTCCAGCTCGGTGTCGAGCAGCACCATGCTGCGCCGGTTCACCGACACCGCCTCTTCCAGCAGGCGCCGGCGGGCCGTGAAGGCCTCGATCTCGGAGGCCACCACGGCCGTGTCCACCCGCACCTCGGGCGGAAACACCAGATCGCGGGCGTAGGCCTCGGCCATCAGCCGCGCGATGGTGCCCTTGAGCGCCACCAGCTTGGCCTGGCCTTCGTTCTGCTGCGCGGCAAAGCGGGTCGGGTCGAGTTGCAGCAGTTCCTCGCCGGGCTCGACCAGCGCGCCCTCGCGCACATGCAGCGCCCGCAGGATGCCGCCTTCCAGGCTGTTGATGACCTGCTCGGGCGCCTCCGACACCACTTTGCCGCTGCTGTGGGTGATGATGTCCACCTGCGCGGTGGCCGCCCACGCAATGGCCGCCACCACCAGCGCCGCCACCAGGTACAGCGCCCACAGCGCGCCGGGCGTGCCTTCGGTGATCTGGGCCTGCCGCAGGCCTTCCAGGAAGCGCTCGTCGCCGCGCATCAGCCGGCCGGAGGCCGATGCGGCCTCGCTGCTGTTGGCGCGTTGGCTGGCTTTGGGCGCTTTGGGCGCTTTGGGCACTTTGGCCACCTTCACGGGCTTCGCGGGCTTGACCGGTTCGGTCGCCCAGGCGGGCAGCGGCTCCGGGGCTGGGCCATCGCGCAGCGCGGCATAGTCTTCTTCGCGCAGTTCAGAAAGCTGCGCATCCAGCTCGGCCACGCTGCGCGAACGGGGGCGCCCGACGCCTGCAGTTGGACGCTCGGTGCGCGGCACATGCGTGCCCACCACCGGCCGCTTGGCGCTGCCGCTGCTGCGGCCCACCGGCACGGCGATGCGCTGGATGTCGAGCTTGGCCAGCGGCACGCGCTGAGCGCTGTCGGCCGACGCCTGCAGTTTCGCGGCGGGTGCGGCACCCCGGCGCGGCATCAGAAAGCCCGGCAGCCAGGCGGTCAGCGAGAAGCTCATCGCGTGATCCGGTCCTGCTTCAGCCAGCCTGCTGCACCACGCTCAGGCCGCCACGCTGGGCCTGCGCCGGCGCAGCCGGGCGCTGGCCCGACAGCGCGGCCAGCACCTGCTGCTTCGGGCCGTCGATGATGACCTTGCCGGCATCGAGCACGATGATGCGCTCCACCAGGTCGAGCACGGCCGGGCGGTGCGTCACCATCACCATGGTGCGGTCGCCCATCAATGTCTTGAGGTGCTGCAGGAACTGCACCTCGGTCTGTGCATCCATCGAGCTGGTGGGCTCATCCATCAGCAGCACCCGCGGCTGGGTCACCAGGCAGCGCGCCAGCGCCACCAACTGGCGCTGGCCGCCGGAGAGCATGGCGCCGCTCTCGCCCACCGGCATGTCCATGCCGGCCGGGTGCGCCGCGGCAATGCGGTCCAGGCCGGTCAGCGCGCACACCGTGGCCAGCTTCACCGGGTCGGCGTTGATGCGGCCCAGCAGGATGTTGTCGCGCAGGCTGCCGCGGAACAGCCGCGGCTCCTGCGACACGAAGCCCACCTGGGCGCGGTAGTCGGAGGGGTCGATCTGGCGCAGGTCGATGCCGTCCACCTCGACCGCGCCGTCGGTGGGCAGGTACAGGCCGGCCAGCAGGCGCAGCGCGGTGGACTTGCCGCTGCCGATCTTGCCCAGGATGGCCACGCGCTCGCCGGCACGGATGCGCAGGTTCAGACCCGAGAGCACCTCGGGTGGCTCGGACAGTTCCAGGTCGCCCTCGACCCGCGGGTAGCGAAAGCTCACGCCCTGCAGGTTCAGGTGGCCGGCCAGGGTGGGGGTGGGCAGGTAGCGCTTGCCGGGCTCGCGCTCGCTGGGCTGCGCCATCAGCTGGTCGAGCATGCGCAGCGCGGCGCGGGCGCCCTGGTAGCGCGCCGCCAGGCCGACCATGCTGGTCAACGGGGCGATGGCGCGCTGCGCGAACATCACCGAGGTCACCAGCGCGCCATTGCTCAGCTTGCCTTGGTGGATCAGGTAGACGCCGGTGATCAGCATGGCCAGGTTGACGGCCTGCTGCATCGTGGTGGAGAGGTTACCGACCCAGCTGCTCATCGAGCGCGCCTTCAGCGACGATTGCGCCGACATCGCGTTGGCGGTGTCGTACTGGTGCTGGAAGTAGCCCTGCGCACCGGCCACCCGCACCGCCTCCATGCCCTCGACCGATTCGATCAGCAGGCCGTGCATGTCGGCGCTGTGCTGGTGGTGGGCCATCATGGTGCGGCGGAGCATCGATTGAATGCCCACCGTCATGATGATGATGATGGGAATGGCGATCAGCATCACCCACACCAGATCACCACCCATGATCCAGATCATCGCGACGAACAGGATGGCAAAGGGCAGGTCGCTGACCACCGACATGGTGGCCGAGGCCGAGAAGTCGCGCACCACTTCGAGCTGCGACAGATGGTGGGCGAATGAGCCGCTGGAGGCCGGCCGCGACTCCAGCCGCACACCCAGCGTCTTGCGAAACAGCGCCGCCCCGATCACCAGGTCGGCCTTCTTGCCCGCCAGGTCGATCAGGTAACTGCGCAGCTTGCGCGCCATCAGGTCGAAGCCGATGGCCATCATCACGCCGATGGCCAGCGACCACATCGTCACCAGCGCCTGGTGCGGGATCACCTGGTTGTAGACCACCGAGGTGAACATGCCGATGAAGATCAGCAGCACATTGCTCAGCAGCGCCGCCAGCATCGCGCCGCGGTAGTACGGGAAGAAGCGCTTGAGCGTGCCCCACAGCCAGTAGCGGCCATCGCCGCCGCCGAGCAGTTCATCGTCGGGGCCGTGGCTGTGCAGGCCCTGCGCATCCAGGCGCGGCGTGCCGATCAGCGCATAGCCCGAATATTCAAGCAACAGCTCGGGCTCGCTGGCTAGCAGCTCCAGCGGCGACTCGCCGGCTTCGTGGGCCGGCATCAGCAGGCGGTACTTGAGCTGACGGCCCGAGCCACTGCGGCCGGTGAGCACGCAGGCATCGCCGTTCTTCAGCAGCAGCACCACCGGCAGCAGCAGGTTGTGGATGTCGCTGGGCGCACGCTCCACCACCGCGGCGTTGAAGCCGGCTTCTTCCAGCACCCGCACCGCCAGCGGCGGCGTCAGCATCTGCGCGATGCCCAGACCCGACAGCAGCGACTGCGCACTGCGCGGGCGGCCGTAGTGGGCACACAACCACACCAGCGACTGCAGCAGCGCGTCGCTGCCGGCGCGCACCTCGGGCACGGCGGCGCCCGGGTCCTGCGCGGCACCGGGGCTGTCAGGCGGCATCAAGGGCTCTCGCGGCAAAGCGGGTTCTCCAGACAACCTCGGCCCGGTTCACCGCAGACGCAGGAACTTGAGGGCCGAGAGCAATTCGTTGCGAACAGTTTTTCACGCCATGCGCTGTGGGCAACGACAGAGAAGGCGGGCCATCGCCCGGCTGTTCACGCCACCCCGCTGGCGGGCCATTGAGCCCGCGTCGCCGGGCCTTGCCGAGCCCGCGAACTGAACCGCCTTTCGGGCGCTGATGCGCGGGCTGCCGGTGCCACCCCACTCCTACGATCGATCGACCGCCCATACCCCGCCTCGCCCTCAAGAGCCCGCACCCATGACCCTGCTTGCCGCTGCTCCACCCCTCGTCGCGCCAACGACGGCACCATTGACCGGCGACCAGGCCCTGGCCGCCAGCGGCCGCATGGGCATCACCGACTTGATGGAGCGGGCCCAGGGCCAGGCCCAGCAGGGCCGGGTGCGTGAAGCCGCCGAGCTGTATGCGCTGTGGATCGCGCACACGCAGAGCAGCCACCACCACATTGCCTGCTTCAACATGGGCACGCTGCTGGCGTCGATCAACGACCACCCCGGCGCCGAGTCGGCCTACCGCCAGGCGCTGGCCTACTCACCCGGCATGTTGCAGGCGCAGCTCAACCTGGGCCATGAACTCGAACGCCAGAAGCGCGAAGACGACGCCCTGGCCACCTGGGCCTCGGTGATCGAGCGCTGCGAAGCCAGCCCGCAGCCGCTGGAGCTGCACCTGCACGCGCTCAACAACCGGGCCCGGCTGCTGGAACAGCTCAAGCGCTATGAAGAATCAGAAGCCACGATGGTCAAGAGCCTGCAGCTCGACGCCACGCAGCCCAGCGTGATCCAGCACTATGTGCACATCCGCCAGAAGCAATGCGAATGGCCGGTGTACCAGCCAGTGGGCCAGGTCACCGTCAACCAGTTGCTGATGAACACCTCGGCGCTGGCCATGCTCAGCGCCACCGACGACCCGGCGCTGCAACTGCTGGCCGCGCACAAGTTCGCCAAGGACCGCATCGGCGAGATCAAGCCCATCGCCCGACCGGCGCGGCCACCGGTCCAGGACATCGGCCCCGCCGGGCCGTCCCAAGGGGCCGAGCTCCCCTCGGGGGGCGACGCCGCAGGCGTCTTGGGGCGAAAGATCCGCATCGGGTACTTGTCTGGTGACCTGTGCCTGCATGCGGTGGGCATGCTCACCGTCGAGCTGCTGGAGCTGCACGACCGCGAGCGCATGGAGGTGTTCGGTTTTTGCTGGAGCCGCAACGACGGCACCGCGCTGCAGGGCCGGCTGCGCCAGGCGATGGACCACCATGTGCCCATCGGCGCTCTGACTGACGAGGCCGCAGCGCAGCTCATTGCCGCGCACCACATCGACGTGCTGATCGACCTGCAGGGGCTGACCTCGGGCGCACGCCCGGGCATCCTGGCGCGCCGACCGGCGCCGGTGCAGGCCAGCTACCTGGGCCTGCCGGCCACCTCGGGCATCCCGGGTGTCGACTACATCCTGGCTGACCGCTATGTGCTGCCGGAGGCGATGCAGCCCTACTACACCGAGCAGCCGATCTACTTGCCGCACTGCTACCAGTCGAGCGACCGGCAGCGGCCGGTGGGCCCGCTGCCCACGCGGGCGCAGTACGGCCTGCCGGAAGACGCCTTCGTGTATGGCGCGTTCAACAACAACTTCAAGTTCACGGCCGAGGTCTTCCAGGGCTGGATGCGCATGCTGGCCGCGGTGCCCAACAGTGTGCTGTGGCTGCTGGCCGACAACCGCTGGTCGAAGGAAAACATGCTGCGCGAGGCCGATGCCGCCGGCGTGGCGCGCGCGCGGCTGATCTTCGCCCCGCGCGTGATGCCCGCCGAGTACCTGGCGCGCATGCAGCTGATCGACCTGTTCCTGGACACCTTCCCGTACAACGCCGGCACCACCGCCAACGACGTGCTGTGGATGGGCACGCCGCTGCTCACCCGTTCGGGCCGCAGCTACATCTCGCGCATGGCCGGCAGCCTGCTCACGCAGGTGGGCCTGCCCGACCTCATCACCGAAACCGCGGACGAGTACGAGGCCAAGGCCATCCAGCTCGGCCGCCAACCGCAGCGCGTGGCCTCGTACCGGCGCTACCTGCAGGAACACGGCCGCCAGTCGGCGTTGTTCGACATGCCGCGTTTCGTGCAGGCGTATGAAGACGCGCTGTGCCAGACGCTGGCCCATCACTTGACGAGGCCTGCCGCATGAGGTGGCTCTACTGCCCTGCCCCGCAGGCTCCGGACCCGGTCGATCCCAGCAACAGCGGGGTGTTCGACCCCCATTTTTCGAAGTTGATCAAGGTGGGTCAGGCCCCACCGATATGCGTCCACAGCAAGGCCTCCGAAGACGAGGCCTGGGCATCTGGCAATGAGCGCGGGGAGGACCCGGGACATCGACCAGAACATGTTCATCCATCTGTCGTTGTCTAGCGTCGTCTAGCCTCAAATTCATAGCGCTCAGCGCCAATCATTCAGGAGCACTGTCATGGCCACCATCATCACGTCGCTGACTTCAGCCCAGATTGCCGGGCTGTCCACCCGCTCCATCGCCACCCTCACCACCGAGGACTGGGCAGCCTTCTCGTCCGACCAGATCGCGGCACTCACCTCGCGCCAGATCGCCGTGATCACCACGCTGGGCATCAGCGCCCTGGGCAGCACGCAGATCTCGGCCTTCGAGACCGCCGACATCAAGTTCCTCAGCACCGCGGCCGTGGCCGCGCTGAACACCGACCAGATCGGCTACCTCACCAGCGAGCAGGTCACCGGCTTCTCCACCGTGCAGGTCGGCAGGCTGAGCACGGCCCAGATCGGCAGCCTGGCCACGGAAGACGTGGTGGCGCTGAGCACCGCGCAGGTGTCGGTACTGAGCTCGTCGCAGGTCGCCGGCCTGACCACGGCGCAACTGGGTGCGATCGAATCCTCCGACGTCAAGGCGCTGTCCACCGCCGCCGTCAAGGTGCTGTCGACCGACCAGCTCAATGCGCTCTCCACCGACAACGTCGCCGCACTGACCTCGAACCAGGTCGCCTCGCTGGGTTCGGCCCAGGTGGCCGGCCTGAGCACCACCTCGATGGCCGCCATCGAGACCGCCGACATCAAGGCGCTGTCCACCTCGGTGATCGCCAACCTGGGCACCGAGCTGATTGCCGCACTGACCAGCGACCAGGTCGGCGCACTCACCACCGCGCAGGTGGCCAAGCTGTCCAGCGACCAGATCGCTGGGCTGGCCACCGATGAGCTCAACACCTTTGGCACCGCCCATTTCGCCGGCCTGACTGCCACCCAGGTCGATGGCCTGACCACCACCCAGCTGGCCGCGCTGGAAACCGCCGACGTGCGCGCCCTCAACACCGCCGCCGTCGCCAGCCTGAGCACCGACCAGCTCGGTGCGCTGACCAGCGACGCCATCGGCGCGATGACCACGGTGCAGGTGAGCAAGTTCTCCACCGACCAGCTCGCCGGCCTGGCCACCGATCACCTCAACGCCCTGGGAACCGCCCACTTCGCCGCGCTCAGCTCGGTGCAGGTGGCCGGCCTGACCACGGCCCAGATGGCCGCGCTTGAAACCGCCGACGTGAAGGCGCTGACGGCCGCCGCCGTCAAGGCCCTGTCCACCGACCAGCTCAACGCCCTCACCAGCGACGGCGTCGCTGCACTGACCACCGGCCAGGTCGCCGCGCTGTCGTCCACCCAAGTGGCCGGCCTGGCGACCGCCACGCTAGCCGCGATCGAGACCGCCGACATCCGTGCGCTCTCGACCTCGGCCATTGCCGCGCTCAGCACCGACCAGCTGCCCAACCTGACCAGCGACCAGCTCGGCGCGCTGACCACCGGCCAGGTGGCCAAGCTCAGCAGCGACCAGATCGCCAGCCTGGGTACCGATGATGTCAACGCCTTCGGCACCGCGCAGTTCGCCACGCTGGGTAGCGCTCAGGTGGCCGGTCTCACCACCGCGCAGATGGCCGGCCTGGAAACGGCGGACGTGCGCGCCCTGTCGTCCAGCAGCATCAAGGCCCTGTCGACCGACCAGCTCAATGCGCTGACCAGCGACGGCATCGCCGCCCTCAGCACGCTGCAGGTGTCCGCGCTGTCGTCATCGCAGATCGCCGGCCTGACCACCGCCACGCTGGCGGCGATCGAAACCGCCGACGTTCGCGCGCTCTCGACCTCAGCCATCGCCGCGCTGGGCACCGACCAGCTCTCGCACATGACCAGCGACCAGCTGGGCGCGATGACCACCGCCCAGGTGGCCAAGCTGTCGAGCGACCAGCTCGGCGGGCTGGCGACCGAGGCGCTGAACGCTTTCGGCACCGCCCAGTTCGCCACGCTCGGCTCCGCGCAAGTCGCGGGCCTGACCACCACCCAGATGGCGGCGTTGGAAACCGCTGACGTGAAGGCGCTGTCCACCGCCGCGATCAAGGCCCTGAGCACCGACCAACTCGGCGCCATCAGCTCCGACGGCCTGGCCGCGATGACCACTGCCCAGGTCAGCCGCATCAGCAGCGACCAGCTGGCCGGCCTGGGCACCGATGACCTGAATGCCTTCGGCACCGCCGACTTCGCCACACTGGGCACCGCCCAGGTGGCCGGCCTGACCACCGCCCAGATGGCGGCGCTGCAGACCGACGACATCAAGGCCCTGTCCACGGCCGCGGTCAAGGCCCTGTCCACCGACCAGCTCAACGCCCTGACCAGCGACGGCGTCGCCGCGCTGGGCACCGGCCAGGTCGCCGCACTCGGCTCCGCCCAAGTGGCCGGCCTGAGCACCGCCACGCTGGCCGCCATCGAGACCGCCGACGTGCGCGCCCTCTCGACCTCGGCCATCGCCGCGCTGACGACCGACCAACTGCCCAACCTGACCAGCGACCAGCTCGGCGCGCTGACCACCAGCCAGGTGGCCAAGCTCTCCAGCGACCAGATCGCCAGCCTCGGCACCGATGACCTGAACGCCTTCGGCACCGGCCAGATCGCCACGCTCGGCTCCGCCCAGGTGGCGGGCCTGACCACTGCCCAGATGGCCGCGCTGGAAACCGCCGACGTGCGCGCCCTCAATACCGCCGCCGTCAAGGCCCTGAGCACCGACCAGCTCAACGCACTCACCAGCGACGGCGTCGTCGCGCTGGGCACCCACCAGGTGGCCGCGCTGTCGTCCGCCCAGGTCGCGGGCCTGAGCACCGCCACGCTGGCGGCGCTGGAAACCGCTGACGTGCGGGCGCTGTCCACCTCGGCCATCGCCGCGCTGGGCACCGACCAGTTGTCGAACATGACCAGCGACCAGCTGGGGGCCATGACCACCGGCCAGGTGGGCAAGCTTTCCAGCGACCAGCTCGGCGGCATGGGCACCGAAGACCTCAACGCCTTCGGCACCGCGCAGTTCGCGTCGCTCGGCTCCGCGCAGGTCGCGGGCCTGACGACGGCCCAGATGGCCGCGCTGGAAACCGCCGACGTGAAGGCCCTGTCCACTGCCGCCGTCAAGGCGCTCAGCACCGACCAGCTCAACGCCCTCGCCACCGACGCGGTGGTGGCCCTGAGCACCTCGCAGGTCAGCGCGCTGTCGTCAGCCCAGGCCTCGGGCCTGGTGACGGTGAACCTCAGTGCCATCGAAACCGCTGATGTGCGAGCGCTCACCACCTCGGCCGTGTCGGCACTGACCACCGACCAGGTCAGCAAGATGACCAGCGACCAGCTGGCCGCCATGACCACCGCACAGGTGGTGCGCCTGGGCAGCGACCAGCTCGCCGGCCTGGCCACCGACGCGCTCAATGCCTTCGGCACCGCGCAGTTCGCCGCGCTGGGTTCCGCCCAAGTCGTCGGCCTGACCACCACCCAGATGGCCGCGCTGGAGACCGCCGACGTGCGCGCCTTCTCAACCGCCGCCATCGCTGCACTGCACAGCGACCAGCTCGGCGCCCTGAGCAGCGACGGCCTGGCCGCGCTGAGCACCGCGCAGGTCAGCAAGCTCTCCAGCGACCAGATCGCCGGCCTGGGCACCGATGACCTCAATGCCCTGGGCACCGCCCAGATCGCCACGCTGAACTCGGCCCAGGTCGCCGGCCTGAGCACCGCCCACTTCGCCGCGATGGAGACGGCTGACGTGCGCGCGCTGTCCACCGCCACCGTCAAGGCGCTCAGCACCGACCAGCTCAATGCGCTCACCAGCGATGGTGTGGCCGCACTGAGCACCGGCCAGGTGGCCGCGCTGTCGTCCACGCAAGTCGCCGGCCTCGCCACCGCCACGCTGGCGGCGCTGGAAACCGCCGACGTGCGCGCCCTCTCGACCTCGGCCATCGCCGCACTGGGCACCGACCAGCTCTCGCACATGACCAGCGATCAGCTGGGTGCACTGACCACCGGCCAGGTGGCCAAGCTGTCGAGCGACCAGCTCGGCGGGCTGGCGACCGAGTCGCTCAACGCCTTCGGCACCGCGCAGTTCGCCACGCTCGGCTCGGCGCAAGTCGCCGGCCTGACCACCGCCCAGATGGCGGCGCTGGAAACCGCTGACGTGAAGGCGCTGTCGACCAGCGCGATCAAGGCGCTCAGCACCGACCAGCTCGGCGCCATCAGCTCCGACGGCATCGGTGCACTGACCACCGCCCAGGTGAGCAAGCTCTCCAGCGACCAGATCGCCGGCCTGGGCACCGAAGATGTCAATGCCCTGGGCACCGCGCAGATCGCCACGCTGGGTTCGTCCCAGGTGTCGGGCCTCACCACCGCCCACATGGCCGCGCTGGAGACCGAGGACGTCAAGGCGCTCTCGACCGCCGCGGTGAAGGTGCTGTCCACCGACCAGCTCAACGCCCTGACCAGCGACGGTGTCGCCGCGCTGGGCACCGGCCAGGTGTCCGCACTGGGTTCGTCGCAAGTGGCCGGCCTGACCACCGCTACGCTGGCCGCCATCGAGACCGCCGATGTGCGCGCCCTCTCGACCTCGGCCATCGCTGCGCTGACGACCGACCAACTGCCCAACCTCACCAGCGACCAGCTCGGCGCGCTGACCACCAGCCAGGTGGCCAAGCTCTCCAGCGACCAGATCGCCAGCCTCGGCACCGATGACCTGAACGCCTTCGGCACCGGCCAGGTGGCCACCATCAGCTCGGCCCAGGTGGCCGGCCTGACGACGGCCCAGATGGCCGCGCTGGAAACGGCCGACGTCAAGTCGCTGTCCACCGCCGCGGTCAAGGCGCTCAGCACCGACCAGCTCAATGCCCTCACCAGCGACGGTGTGGTGGCGCTGAGCACCGGCCAGGTGGCTGCGCTCGGCTCCGCCCAGGTGGCGGGCCTGACCACGGCCACGTTGGCGGCCATCGAGACGGCTGACGTCAAGGCGCTGTCCACCTCGGCGGTTGCCGCGCTGGGCACCGATCAACTCTCCAACATGACCAGCGACCAGCTGGGTGCGATGACCACCGGCCAGGTGGGCAAGCTGTCCAGCGACCAGTTGGGTGGCATGGGCACGGAAGACCTGAACGCCTTCGGCACCGCGCAGTTCGCGACGCTGAACTCGGCCCAGGTCGCCGGCCTGACCACGGCCCAGATGGCCGCGTTGGAAACCGCCGACGTCAAGGCCTTCGCCACCTCACCGGTGAAGGCGCTGTCGAGCGACCAGCTCAATGCGCTCACCAGCGACGGTGTGGCCGCACTCACCACGGTGCAGGTGGCCTCGCTCACCTCCGCCCAGGTGGCCGGCCTGACCACCGCCACCCTGGCGGCGCTGGAAACGGCGGACGTGCGCGCGCTCTCGACCTCGGCGATTGCCGCGCTCAGCACCGACCAGCTCTCTCACATGACCAGCGACCAGCTGGGGGCCATGACCACCGGCCAGGTGGGCAAGCTGTCCAGCGACCAGCTGGGCGGGCTCGCCACCGAAGCGCTCAACGCCTTCGGCACCGCGCAGGTCGCCACCCTGGGCTCGGTGCAAGTGGCCGGCCTGACCACCACGCAAATGGCAGCGCTGGAAACGGCGGACGTCAAGGCGCTGTCCACCGCCGCGGTCAAGGCACTCTCGACCGACCAGCTCAATGCGCTCACCAGCGATGGTGTGGCGGCGCTGACCTCGGTGCAGGTGTCGGCCCTGGGCTCCGCCCAAGTCGCCGGTCTGAGCACCGCGACACTGGCTGCGCTGGAAACGGCCGACGTGCGGGCCCTCTCGACCTCGGCGATTGCCGCGCTGGGCACCGACCAGCTCTCGAACATGACCAGCGACCAGCTCGGTGCGCTGACCACCGGCCAGGTGGCCAAGCTCTCCAGCGACCAGCTGGCCGGCCTGGGCACCGACGACCTCAATGCCTTCGGCACGGCGCAGATCGCCACGCTGAGCGGCAGCCAGGTCGATGGCCTGACCACGGCGCAGATGGCGGCGCTGGAAACCGCCGACGTGCGGGCCCTGTCGACCGCGGCGATTGCATCGCTGTCGACCGACCAGTTGTCGTCGATCAGCTCCGACGGCCTGGCTGCGCTGAGCACCGCGCAGGTCAGCAAGCTCTCCAGCGACCAGATCGCCG
>JBDTQF010000054.1:0-18574 GCA_039932275.1 Burkholderiales bacterium | reverse complement strand
GCGCTGATCGCCAGCAACCCGGGCATCATGTCCAGCCACCCTCATACCTTCACCGATCAAAGGTCGGTCCATACCGATGACGAGATCACCTTCAGCCATCTCATACTCGTCAAGACCGTCGTGCTCAGAACGCTGCCAATAGACGGTGTCATCCCATCTAAGACGGGAGACGCCTACGTTGGCGCCTCTCAGCAAACGGTGAGCGACTTCGTCGAGAGTGAACCCGGACGAGGGAAACGCAAACCCGGACAGGACTCGAAGGTAGAAGCCACACTTACCTACACCCCAATGCACCGGCACCTCCCCCAACCACTCGACGCCCGAATCCTTCATCGGCACCGCCGAGTCCAGCCCCTTGGTCACGGCATGGGAGATGACGGCCTGGCGCTTTTCCTTGAGCAGGGTGATGAGCTGTTCTTGCTCGGCCACCAGGGCGTCGATCTTGGCGGCTTCGCGGTCGAGGAAGCCTTCAATGTTGGCCTGCTCGGCCACTGGCGGCAGCACCACCGACAGTTCCATGACATTGGCCGACGAGATCGAAGCCAGATTGGTGCTTTGCTTCGAACGGCTCATGAAATAGAACTGCGCATAGCCTGAGCCCGTGAGTCGGTTCAACCACGTCGGGCTGACGCCATGCGGCCGGACAGCGAACACATGGTTCTGGTGAATGCAAGGCGAAATGCTGCCGTCCCAGACATGGCCGCGCCCCAGCTTGTCAAAGTCGCCCCCTTCATTCATCAGCACATCGCCGGCCTGAAGCTCGTAGCGGGGCAGGTCGATGGCGGGAATGTCGATTTGGGCGACATCTTCCAATTCAAAATAGCCATCCTGCACATTGGCGACGCGCAGGTACGGCACCGAAAGGGTGTCCTTGCCCGCGTTGTCCTTGCCCTTGGCGACACCCGTCTGGACATTGGCTACGAACTTCAGGCGCGAGATTTCCCAATGCGCCGGCACCTCCCCCAGCCATTCCACCCCACTGTCCTTGTACGCCGGATACCTCGGAAAGCTCATGCCGACAGCCCCTTGATCATGGCCAGGATGCGGTCGGTGCTGCGCTTGAGGTCGGCGTCGATCTCAGCCAACGGGCGCGGCGGCTTGAACACGTAGAAGTGCCGGTTGAACGGGATCTCGTAGCCCACCTTGGTTTTGTCGGGGTCGATCCAGGCGTCGGGCGCATGGGGCAGCACTTCGCGTTGGAAGTAGTCGAGCACGTCTTCGCTGAGCGGCACGTTTTCGGTGTCGCGCAGGGCCGAATCGGGCTGGGGTTTGCCTTTTTGCTTGCCCTTCTCGAACAGCAGCACCTGGCCCTCGGCATCGCGCAGCGGGCGCTCGACGGTGATGCTGTGGTAGCCAAAGGCCTCGTTGGCAAAGATGCGGCTGATGGGCTTGCCGTCTTCGTCCTGGGCTGCTTCAAACCGGCCAAAGAGCTGGGTGATGCGGTCGATGTGGGCGTCGCTCAGCTCTTTGCGCTTTGACCCCAAGCTCTTGCGCATCTTCTGCCCCATGCCGCTGGCGTCGATGAGCTGTACCTTGCCCCGGCGAGCCGCGGGCTTGCGGTTGCTGATGACCCAGATGTAGGTGCCGATGCCGGTGTTGTAGAACATGTCATTGGGCAGGCCCACGATGGCCTCGACCAGGTCGTTCTCCAGCACGTAGCGGCGAATCTCGCTTTCGCCACTGCCCGCGCCGCCGGTGAACAGGGGCGAGCCGTTGAGCACGATGCCGAAGCGGCTGCCGCCGTCCTTGGCCGGCCGCATCTTGCTCAGCAGGTGCAGCAGAAACAGCATGGAGCCGTCTGACACGCGCGGCAGTCCGGGGCCGAAGCGCCCATCGAAGCCGCGTTGCTCGTGCTCCTTGCGCACTTCCTTTTCGACCTTTTTCCATTCCACGCCAAAGGGTGGGTTGGCCAGCATGTAGTCGAACTGCAGGTGGGGATGGCCGTCGTCGCTGAGGGTGTTGCCGAAGGCGATGTTGGCCACGTCCTGATCCTTGATCAGCATGTCGGCCTTGCAGATGGCATGCGATTCGGGGTTGAGCTCCTGGCCGTAGACGGTGAGGCGGGCCTGGGGGTTGAGCTCGGCCAGGTACTCGCCGGCTACGCTGAGCATGCCGCCGGTGCCAGCGGTGGGGTCGTACAGGGTGCGCACCACACCGGGTTTGGCCAGTACCGCGTCGTCTTCCACGAAGATCAGGTTCACCATCAGGCGGATCACTTCGCGCGGAGTGAAGTGCTCTCCTGCGGTCTCGTTGCTGATCTCGGCGAACTTGCGGATCAGCTCTTCAAACACCAGGCCCATCTGCGCGTTGCTGACCTCCTGCGGGTGCAGGTCGATCTGGGCAAACTTTTCGCTGACCTGGTACAGCAGGCCGGCCTTGGCCAGGCGCTCGATCTGCGCCTGGAACTCGAAGTGCCCGAAGATGTCTCGCACATCGGCCGAGAAGCCTTGTACGTAGGTGAACAGGTTGTGGGCGATCTGGTCAGGGTCGCCCATCAACGTGTGCAGGTCGAGCGGCGACTGGTTGAAGAACTTCAACCCGGTCTTGCGCAGCAGGAAAGGCTCGGGGTTGACGCCCAGCCTGCTCTTGGCGGCCAGCTCCTTGAGCACGGCGGCTTTGGTGGGCGCGAGCACGCAGTCCAGCCGGCGCAGCACGGTGAAGGGCAGGATGACCTTGCCGTAGTCGGATTGTTTGTAGTCGCCGCGCAGCAGATCGGCGACCGACCAGATGAAGGCCGAAAGGGCAGGTTGGTTCATGAGCAGTGGGTGGTGCCGGCACCCGGCGCGCCGGCTCGAATCAGTATGCCAGCGGGGTGTGCGTGGGCCGGCCGTCGGCGGCTGGCTGCCGCGGTTCAGTGCAGCAGCGCAAACACCGCCAGTGCCACCGGCACGCTCACCATGCCCAGCAGGGTGGAGGCGGTGACCAGCCCGGCCACGTACGGCCCGTCGCCGCCCATGCGGGCGGCCAGCACATAGCAGCTCGACGCGGTAGGCAGTGCGGCAAAGGCCAGCAGGGTCATGGCCTGAGCTTGCGGCAGGGCGAGCAGCAGGCCCAGGCCGAGGCCGACCGCCGGCAGCACCAGGTGGCGGATGCCCAGCAGCGCCGCCGCCAGGCCGGGGGCCTTGGCCAGCCCACCCAGCTGCAGGCCGGCGCCCACGGCCATCAGCCCCAGCGGCAGGGCGGCCTGGCCGATGCGGCCGAGCACGGTGTCCGCCGCCGCCGGCAACTGCAGCCCGGCCAGGTTGGCCAGCAGGCCGGCCACGGTGCTGAGGATGAGTGGGTTGTGCAGCAGCTCGCGCAGCGTGTTCTGCCCGCCATGGCGGGCCAGCGACCACACCGCGCCGATGTTGCACACCGGCACGCACAGCGCGATCAGCAGCGCCATCCAGGCCACGAACGACGCGCCGCCCAGCCGCTCGGCCAGCGCCAGCGCCACGTAGGAGTTGAAGCGAAAGGCCACCTGCGCGCCGCTGGCTTGCAGGCGCGGGTCCACACCCGGCACCTGGCGCAGCAGCGTGGCCAGCACGATGCCGCTGCTCACCACAGTCAGCCCGCCGAGGCCCAGCGCCAGTGTCGCGCCGGGGTTGATGGGGCTCTTGACGATGGAGGTGAACAGCAGCACCGGGAACAGTAGCCAGTACACCAGCCGCTCAGCGCCATTCCACACACTGCGGTCGAGCGCGGTGTAGCGGCACACCACGAAGCCGACCGCGATCAGCAGGAAATCCGGCAGCAGAAGCAGGGCGTGGTGCATGGCGTCAGCGTACCGCACGCAATCAACGCAGCCGGGCCGCCTCGCGGCTTCTGACTCCTGGTACAGGGCGGTGAACCCACCGCTGTTTCACGGCTGCCTTTGCCCGCACCTCGGTAAGGTCGGTTGCCAGCGTCCGGCAGTGCGTTTCGCCGGCAGCACACCGAGGGTGTTCGGATGTTTGACGGCCGCCCACTCCAGTCGTTCTATTGAGGCAGAAGTACCCCATGGCCGCTCTCTCCAAGGCTTGCGTCATCCTGGCGATTTCGTTGACGCTCGGGGGCTGTGCTTCCCTCAAACCCGAGCCGTTGAGCCGCCAGGCGCTGGCTGCCGTCAACCGGGCCGACCAGGCGGCGCTGCGACAGGCGGTGGTGCCGCTGGAGGGCCCGCTGACGCTGGAAGCGGCGATTGCCCGCGCCATCAAGTACAACGCCGAGCGCCGCGTGCGGCGCATGGAAGAGTGCGTGGCGCTGAGCGGGCTGGACGTGGCCAATCAAGACTTGCTGCCGCGGCTGGTGGCCTCGGCCGGCTACCGTGACCGCAGCAACGACCTGCTCACGCTCAGCCAGGACTTGACCACCGGCAACGTCATCGGCGGGCGCACCATCTCGTCCAGCCGCGAGGCCACCCAGCTGGATCTGTCGTTCTCGTGGAGCCTGCTCGATTTTGGCCAGAGCTACTACGCCGCCAAGCAGGGCGCGGATCGCTACCTGATCGCCACCGAGCGCAGCCGGCGTGCCCTGCAGATCCTGGTGCAGGACGTGCGCACCGTCTACTGGCGCGTGGCCGCCGCCCAGGCGCTGACGGGCGAATTGAAGGAGGCCACCCGCGCCGCCGAGCAGGCCCTGGCAGACGCCCGCAAGATCGAAGCCGAAGGCCTGCGCTCGCCGCTGGAGCCGCTGCGCTACCAGCGTCAACTGCTGGAGAACCTGCGTCTGCTGGAGCTGGTGGGGCAGGAGCTGTCGAGCGCGCGCATCGAGCTGGCGCAGCTGATCAACGCCCCGCGCGGCCAGGCCATCGCTGTCGCCGAGCCGGCTGCGCAACTGGCCCAGGGCTGGCTGGCCGTGCCGGTGGAGCAGCTCGAAGAGTACGCGCTGACGCAGAACGCCGAGCTGCGCGAGAGCGCCTACAACGCCCGCATCGCTCGGCTGGAAACCCGCCGCGCGATGCTGCGGCTGTTTCCCGGCCTGTCGTTCAACTACGCGGTGCGCCAGAGCGACGACAGCTACCTGATCAACCAGTCGTGGAACGAGACCGGCCTGCAGCTGTCGTTCAACCTGCTCGGCCTGTTTTCGGCCCGGGCTCAGCAGCAACTGGCCGAAGCCGGCGTGCTGCTGGCCGACCAGAAGCGCATGAGCACCCAGATGGCCGTGCTGTCGCAGCTGCACCTGGCGCGCCTGCAGTACGCCAACGCCATCCAGCAGTACGAGCGGGCCGACAGCATTGCCCAGGTCGATGCCCGCATCGCCCGCCATGTGGCCAACCAGGAGGCTGCGGCCCGCGGCACCCTGCTTGAACGCGTGGCGCAGCAGACGGCCTCGATCCTCTCGCAACTGCGTCGCTACCAGGCCCTGTCCAACGCCCAGGCCGCCGGCTCCAAGCTGCAGGCCACGCTGGGGCTGGAGCCGCCGCTCAAGGCCCCCGAGGCGATGGCGCTGCCTGCGCTCACCGAGGCTGTTGCCGCCGCGCTCAAGCGCTGGGACGCTGCCGCGCTGCCCCAGGAACCAACGGCCCAAGGCGAGGGCGGCGAATCTGCGCCGCCTGCGGCCCCGGCCGAGACCCCGATCACGCCTTCCCGCTGACCTCCCCGCTGACCTTCACGCTGATCACCCGGCACCCGACCATGACCCGTTCGCTTCATCTCCTGGCGGTCTTGTCCGCCGGCCTGCTGTCCATGGGCGTGCACGCCGCCACACCGCCCGCCGCCCCGCCGGCCGCTGAAGGCCGCGAGATCCGCGCGCAGCTCACGCCCAAGCGCTACACCACGTTGGCGGCCGAGGTGGGCGCCAAGATCCAGCAGCTGCCGGTGGCCGAAGGCAGCGCATTCAAGACCGGCCAGTTGCTGGTGCAGTTCGACTGCGCCCTGCCGCAGGCCCAGCTGCGCAGGGCCCAGGCTGCACTGGCCGCGGCCGACGCCACGCTCAAGGCCACCACCCGGCTGGCCGAGCTCAACTCGGCCGGCGCGGTGGAGCTGGAAGTGGCCCGCAACGAGACCGCCAAGGCCCAGGCCGATGTCTCGCTGGGCTCGCTGCTGGTGGGCAAGTGCCAGATCGCGGCGCCCTTTGCCGGCCGCATCGCCGAGCAGAAGGTGCGGGAACAGCAGTACGTGCAGCCCGGCCAGCCGTTGCTGGACATCCTGGACGACTCGACGCTGGAGCTGGAGTTCATCGCTCCCTCGTCCTGGATGTCCTTCCTGAAGGTGAACTCGCCCTTCGAGATCCGCATCGACGAAACCGCTCGCAGCTACCCGGCCGTGGTGCTGCGCACCGCCGCGCGGGTCGACCCGGTGAGCCAGTCGGTCAAGTTCACCGGCGTGATCCGCGGCCGCTTTCCCGATCTGGTGGCCGGCATGAGCGGGCGCGTCGTCGTCACCGTGCCACCCGGGCGCTGAACGCGGGCGCTGAGGCCCGCCGCCACCCCCTTGATTTGTCGCCCGCTCGTGCGGGCGTGTGACGTTCCAGACCGAGAAGTACCAGGCCACCATGGCGCTGGAAGCGCGGTTGATGTTCGATGCCGCCGCCGCCGGCGCCGTGGTGGAAGCGGTGCACAGCGACCCTGCCGCCGTGCCCGAAGCCAGCCATGCCGCGGCCCTGACCGAGGCCGCCCAGCACCTGGTGGCCGCGCCCGCGGTGGCCGAGCCCGACAAGACGGTGGCGCCCGCAGAAGCTGCTGTTGCCGCGGTGAGCGCCCCGCAGGCCGAGGCGGCCCGCCACGAGATCGTTTTCATCGACACCGGCGTGCACGACTGGCAGACCCTGCGCGACGGCGTGACGGCCGGCGCCGAGGTGGTGCTGCTCGACCCGGCGCAGGACGGCCTGGCCCAGATCGACGCCGCGCTGGCCGGGCGCCACGACCTGGACGCCATCCACATCATCAGCCACGGCTTCGAGGGCGGCATCGTGCTGGGTGGGCAGCGGCTGGATGCTGCAGCCCTGAACAACCAGGCCGAGCGCCTGGCGGCCATCGGCGCCGCGCTCGGCGCGCAGGGCGACATCCTGCTCTACGGCTGCGACGTGGCCTCCGACGCCGGCCAGGCCTTCGTGTCGCGCCTGGCCACCTTGACCGGCGCCGACGTGGCCGCCTCCACCAACGACACCGGCGCCGCCGGCCGCGGCGGCGACTGGGTGCTGGAGCGCAACGTGGGCAGCGTCGAGACGGGCGATGCCCTGACGCAAGCCGCCACCGCGCAGTGGGACGGCCTGCTGGCGCCCACCGTGCTGGCCGCGGGCGACATCGCGGTGATTGGCATGGACGCCACCGATGCCGCCGCTGCCCAACGCTGGGCCTTTGTGGTGCTGACCCCCATCAGCGCTGGCACCACGGTCCACTTCACCGATGCCGGCATCAGCAACACCGGCACCTTCGCCGTTTCAGCGCTCTTTGACGGGCACATGAGCTGGACGCTTGCCAGCGATGTGGCGGCGGGCACGGTGTTCGTGGTGACCACCAGCACCGGCGGTACGGCGACGATGCGGGATCTGTCGTCCAACGTCATCAGCGGCGTCTCCGGCACGGTGGGCGGTACCCTCTTCGCATTCAATACGGTGGGTGACCAGATCCTGGTGTACCAAGGCACGGCGGGCACCACCGCGGGCGCGACCTTCATCTATGGGCTCAACACCAGTCAGTACGGGCTCAATGGCGGCACTGGGCAATGGGCAACGGTGGGGTCAAGCAATCAGTATCTGTCGTACCGCCCCGCCGGCTTGACCGATGGCACCTCGGCCGCCGTGTTGACGACCAATGTCAACACCACCAGCGCCGGCACCGACGGCGCTGGCGCCGTGTACGGCTTCGACAACATGCGTTACGGCGGCATCACCAGCGGCTCCAAGGCCGCGCTGCTGGCCGCCATTGGCAATGCCGCCAACTGGCGTGGCGACAACGCCACCGCCTACAACTTTGCCTCGGTGCTGTCGAACTTCACGGTGGCCTCGCCGCCCACGCTGGTGTCGGCCACCCTGGCCGACACGGCCCTGAAGGCCGGCGAGACCTCGCTGGTGACCTTCGTCTTCTCGCAGGCGGTGAGCGGCTTCGACAGCAGCGACCTGAGCGTGCCCAACGGCAGCCTGTCGACGCCGAGCAGCAGCGATGGCGGCATCACCTGGACCGGCACCTTCACGCCCACGGCCGACATCAGCGACACCACCAACGTGATCACGGTGAACCTCACCGGCGTGGCCAACGTGAGCGATTCAGCCGCCGGCAGCGGCAGCAGCGCCTCCGGCAACTTCACCATCGACACGCTGGCGCCGGCCATCAGCGCGGTCTCGTCCACCGCGTCGGACGGTGTCTATGTCGTGGGTGACCTGATCGACATCACCGTCACCTTCAACGACAGCGTCACGGTGACCGGCACGCCGCAGCTCACGCTGGAAACCGGTAGCACCGACCGCGTGATGAACTACCTCAGCGGCTCGGGCACCAACACGCTCACCTTCCGCTACACCGTGCAGGCCGGCGACAGCAGTGCCGATCTCGACTACCTCAGCACCGGCGCGCTGGCCGCCAACGGCGGCACGGTCCGCGATGCCTCGGGCAACGACGCCACGCTGACGCTGGCCAGCCCCGGTGCGGCCGGTTCGCTGGGCGCCAACAAGGCGCTGGTGATCGACCAGGTGCCGACGCTGGGCAACCTGCATGGCGACAGCGTCGCCTGGGCCGGTGTGGGCAGCACCGTGCTGCTGGATGCCGGCAGCGCGGCCACGCTGGGCGATGCCGATCTGGCGCCGCTCAACAGCGGCAACGGCGACTGGTCGGGTGCCAGCCTGACGGTGCAGCGCAGCGGCACGGCCGTGAGCAGCGACAGTTTCGGCTTCAACACCTCGGGCGCGCTCTTCAGCGTGAGCGGCGGCAACCTGCAGTCGGGTGGCCTGACCTTCGCCACCTACACCCACAGCGGTGGCGTGTTGACCATCACCGCCACCAGCAGCGGCACACTCGCCACCACGGCGCTGATGCAGGACGTGGCCAACCGCATCAGCTACCGCAATGACACACCCGCCGGCAATGCCACCGTTCGCTTCACGCTGAGCGACGGCAGCGCCGCTGCGACGGCCGACGTCACGGTGAGCAGCGACACGATCTACGTCACCAACACCACCGACACCGCCTCCGCCGACCTGAGCGACGGGGTGAGCTTTTCGGAAGCCGTGACTATTGCCAACAGCCAGGCCGGCACGCAGACGCTGGTGCTGGACAGCGCCTTTGCCAACAGCACGCTCACACTGGCCGGCAACCTGGCCGTGAGCGACAGCCTGGTCATCGATGCCGACGCCGCCAGCGGCCTGACGCTGGCCGGCAGCACCCTCACGGTGGCCGCCGGCCAGAGCCTCAGCTTCAACAACGGGGCGGGCGACACGCTCACCGTGGCCAGCAGCCTGGCCGATGGGGGCAGCACCAGCGCCATCACCAAGACGGGCACCGGCACGCTGACGCTGTCGGGCAGCAACAGCTACAGCGGCACCACCACGGTGTCGGCCGGCACACTGGCCGTGGCCAGCGATGGCAATCTGGGCGGCGGCACGCTGACCCTGGCCGCCGGCAGCACCTTGCAGGTCACCGGCGATACCGACCTCGACAACACCATCACGCTGGGCGGCGCGGCCACCGTGCAGGTCGACGCGGCGGTGATCGTCTCCGGCGCGATCGGCGGCAGCGGCAGCCTGGCCAAGACCGGCAGCGGCACGCTGACACTGACGTCGACGGGCAGCAGCTATTCGGGCGGCACCACCCTGGCGGCCGGGACCCTGTCGGTGCAGAACGCCGCCGCTGTGGGCAGTGGCGCCATCACGCTCGGCGGCGGCATCCTGGAGATCGACGCGGCCTCGTCGCAGGTCTTCGGCAACGACATGGTGCTCAACGCCAACAGCTGGCTCCTGCTGACCGAGGGCACCACGGCCAGCTTCAACGGCGCCATCAGCGGCGGCACGGCGCTGTTCGTGAGGGGCGTTGCGGGCGGGACCAGCGAGGCTGCCACGTTCGGCAACGCCGGCAACGCGGCCGGCTGGAGCGGGGATCTGCAGGTCACGGACGCCACCGTGGAGGTGGCCGACGACGATCGGCTCGGCGCGGGCGCCATCACGCTCAATGACGGCAGCACGCTGCAGGTCGACAGCGCCGGCAGCGTCGACAACGACCTGGCCATCGCTGGCGCGGCCACCGTCTATGCCAATGCCGGCGCGCTGGTGCTGTCGGGCGGGGTGTCGGGCTCGGGCGCGCTGACCACGGGCGGCGCCGCCAGCACCAGCGTCACGCTGTCGGGCAGCAACAGCCACAGCGGCAGCATTGCCGTCACCAGCGGCACGCTGATCGCCAGCGGCGGCGCCGCCATCGGTGACGCCTCGGCGCTCACCCTCGCCAGCGGCACGACGCTCGAGTTGTCGGCCGACGAGGCCATCGGCTCGCTCGGTGGCAGCGGCAGCGTGGTGCTGGGCGCCCACGCCCTGACGGTGGGCGGCGACAACAGCTCCACCAGCTACGCCGGCGCGCTCAGCGGCAGCGGCAGCCTCATCAAGACCGGCAGCGGCTGGTTCACGCTGACCGGCGACAACAGCCATACCGGCGCCACCATCGTCACCGCCGGCACGCTGGAGAGCGACCGCGTCGGCGGTGCCCTGGCCGACAGTTCGGCGCTCAGCGTTGCCACCGGCGCGACCGTCATGGTGCGCGAGGACGACACGGTGGGCTCGATCACCGGCGCCGGCACGCTGACCATCAACGGCGGCACGTTGACGGTGGGGGGCGACGGCAGCTCCACCACCTTCTCCGGCGTCATCGACGACAACAACATGGGCGGCTCGCTCACCAAGGCGGGCGCCGGCACGTTGACGCTGAGCGGCAGCAACAGCTACACCGGCACCACCTCGGTGACGGCCGGCACGCTGGCCGTGGCCACTGACGCCAACCTGGGCACGGGTGAGATCGCGCTGAACGGCGGCACGCTCAGCGTCACCGACTACACCGACCTCGACAACAGCATCGTGCTGGGCTCGGCCGGTGGCGGCCTGGCGTCGAGCACGATGTCGGGCGTGGTCGTCAGCGGCGTCATCAGCGGCACCGGGCCGTTGACCACCGGCGGCAGCGGCCTGCTGATGCTGACGACGGCCAACACCTACAGCGGCGCCACCACCGTCGCCAGCGGCACCCTGGCCGTGCTCAACGATCAGTCGCTCGGCACCACCGCTGGCGCCACCAGCGTGGCCGATGGCGCCACGCTGTGGGTGTGGGAGGCCCACACCGTGGCCGAGGCGCTCACCCTCGGCGGCACCGGCGCCAACAACAACGGCTTCAACAGCGCGCTGGCGGTGCAGGACGGCAGCACGCTGACGGGCGCCATCACGCTGGCGGCCGACACCACGGTGGGCGCCGATGGGGCGGTGACGCTGTCGGGCGACATCGGCGGGGCCTATGGCCTGACCAAGGGCATGGGTGGCACGCTCACGCTGTCGGGCAGCAACAGCCACACCACCACCACCGTGGCCGAGGGCACGCTGGTCATCGCTGGGGATGCCAACCTGGGCAGCGACGCCGTCAGCCTGGCCACCAACAGCACCTTGCAGGTCACCGGCGCCAGCACGCTGGACAACGCGCTGGCGTTGAGCGGCGCGGCCACCGTGCAGGCGGATGCGGCCGTCACGCTGTCGGGCGTGCTGTCTGGCAGCGGCGACCTGAGCAAGACCGGCAGCGGCACGCTCACGCTCGCCGGCACCAACAGCCACAGCGGCGCGGTCACCGTGTCAGCCGGCGGCCTGACGCTGCAAGGCGGCAGCAGCCTGGGCGACAGCAGCGCGGTGACGGTGGGCAGCGGCAGCACCCTCACGCTGGGCCTGGGCGCCGAGACCATCGGCTCGCTGGCAGGGGCCGGCAACGTGGCGCTGGGCTACCGGCTCACGCTGGGCGGCGACAACACCACCACCAGCTTCTCCGGCGTGATCTCGGGCAGCGGCAACGGCATCACCAAGGCCGGCACCGGCAGCTTCACGCTCAGCGGCGCCAACACCTACACCGGTGCCACCACGGTGTCGGCCGGCACGCTGGTGCTCAGCGGCGGCAGCGCCATCAGCGACAGCAGCGCAGTCACCGTGGCCAGCGGCGCCACCGTGAGCCTGGGCGCCAGTGAAACCGTGGGCTCGCTGGCGGGCGCGGGCAATGTGAGCCTGGGCAGCAACACGCTGAGCGCCGGCGGCGACAACACCTCCACCAGCTACAGCGGCGTGCTCAGCGGCAGCGGAGCGCTCACCAAGCTGGGCAGCGGCACGATGACGCTGTCGGCCACCAACACCTACATCGGCGACACCACGGTGAGCGCCGGCACGCTGGCTCTGAGTGGCGGCAGTGCGCTGAACGACATCGGTGGCGTGACCGTCGCCAGCGGCGCCACGCTGAGCCTGGCGGCCGCCGAGACCATCGGCACGCTGGCCGGTGCCGGCAGCGTCGCCCTGGGTGGCAACCTGACCCTCAGCCGCTCGGCCAACACCACGGTCTCCGGCGCCATCAGCGGCAGCGGTGGGCTGGTCAAGAACGCCAACGGCACGCTGACCCTCAGCGGCACCAACACCTACACCGGTGCCACCACGGTCAACGCGGGCAGCGTGGTGCTCAGCGGCGGTGCCGCCCTGGCCGACACCTCCGCCGTGACCGTGGCCACTGGCGCCGCATTGCGCGTCGACGGCTCGGAGACCATCGGCTCGGTGGCCGGCGCCGGCACCCTCACGCTCAACGGCGGCACGCTCACCGCGGGCGGCGACAACAGCTCCACCACGTTCTCCGGCACGGTCAACGAGATCGATCCTGGTGCGCTCACCAAGGCCGGCACCGGCACCTTGACGCTGAGCGGAGCCAACACCTTGAGCGGCGACCTCACGGTGGCCGCGGGCACCCTCGCCGTGCAAGCCATCGGCAGCGTGGGCACGGGGACGCTGCGCCTGGACGATGGCAGCACGGCGGTGTTCAACACCGGCACGGCCACGCTGAACAACAACCTGCACCTGACCGGCACCGGCACCCTGCGCACCGCCGACAGCCTGACGGTGGCCGGCGACGTCAGCGGCGACAACCTGCGCCTGGACGGCTCGGGCGAGGTGAGGTTGAGCAGCGGCGGCAACAGCTATGCCGGCACCACCACGGTCGCGGCCGGCCAGCTCACGCTGGGCGCGGCGCAGGCACTGGGCCAGAGTCAGCAAGTGGTGCTGGGCGACGGCGCGGCGCTGGGCTTCATCGCCGACACCACGCTCACCCAGGCCATCGACATCAACGCCGGCATCTTCCGCGTCGCAGATGGCGTGAGCGCCACGCTGCAAGGCGTGGTCTCCGGCAGCAACGGCCTGCGCAAGGAGTGGAGCGGCACGCTGCGGCTGGCGGGCGCGAACACCTACACCGGCGGCACCGTGGTGGCCGATGGCGGCACCCTGGTGGCGGCCCATGCCACCGCCCTGGGTGGCGACACGGATGCCACCTACGTGGAAGACGGCTCGGTGCTGTCCATCGCCGACGGCATCACCGTGACGGGCGAACAATTGGTGATCAGCGGCGCGGGCACCGGCGCGGGTGCGCTCATCGGCGGCAGCAACAGCGCCGTAGCGGGTGCCATCACGCTGAGCGGCGACACCAGTGTGGGCGCCGGCAGCGGCGCGAGCTTCACGCTGAGCGGCGTCATCAGCGACGGCAGCAACAGCTTTGCCCTCACCAAGGTGGGCGCAGGGGTGCTGGCGCTGCTGGGCAGCAACAGCTTCGACGGTGGCCTCGGCATTGCTGCGGGCACCTTGAGCGTCAACGCCGATGCGGCCTTGGGCAGCGGCGCCATCACGCTGGCCGGCGGCACACTCGGGGTCACCGGCGTCACCACGATCGACAACGCGCTGGCCGTCACCGCTGCCAGCGGCCTGAACGTGAGCACTGGCGTTGAAGCCACGCTGAGCGGCACGCTCAGCGGCAGCGCGGCGCTGGACAAACAAGGCGCCGGCACGCTGACCCTCACTGCCGACAACAGCACCTTCACCGGCACGGCCACGCTGTCGGCCGGTGCGATCAGCATCGGCCAGGCCAGCCACCTGGGCAACGCCAGCGTCAACCTCGTCTCTGGCACGCTGGAAGTCACGGGCGCCGACGTCACCCTGGCCAATGCGCTGGTGCTGTCGGGCAACGCCACCCTCAGCAACGACCTGGCGGTGACGCTGTCGGGCGACATCGCCGGCACCGGCAGCCTGACCAAGGCCGGCACCGGCACACTGACGCTGTCGGGCAGCAACACCTATACCGGCGACACCAACGTGTCGGCCGGCACCTTGAGCGTGACCGGCAGCCTGAGCGGCAGCACCAACGTGGACACCGGCGCCACGCTGGCCGGCACTGGCACCGTGGGCAACGTCACCATGTACGGCGGCACCCTGGCCCCCGGCGTGGCCGGCGTCAACAACGGCGTGGGCACGTTGACGGTGAACGGCGACCTGCTGCTGGCCAGCGGCGCCGTGCTGGCGATGGATGTGCGCGGCACCACGGCGGGCACCGACCACGATCAACTGGTGGTGGACGGCACGGTCGATCTCAACAGCGGCACCTTGTCGGTGGCACTGGGCTACACCCCCAACTTCGAGGACCACTACACGCTGATCGCCAACGACGCCAGCGACGCCGTGAGCAACACCTTCGACGGGCTGGCCGAAGGCAGCACGCTCAGCGCGGGCGGCGTGGTGTTCACGGCCAGCTATGCAGGCGACACCGGCAATGACTTCACGCTGAGCGCGCCGGCCAACACCACGCCGGTGATCAGTGGCCTGGACGGCCAGAGCGTGGCCTGGGCCGGGGCAGGCAACACCGTGCTGCTGGACGGCAGCGGCATCGCCACCCTGAGCGACACCGAGAACGACGCCGCCAGCTGGAACGGCGCCAGCCTCACGCTGCAGCGCACCGGCACCGCGCTGAGCGCCGATGTGTTCGGCTTCAACGAGGTGGGCTTCAGCGTCAGCGGCAGTGCGCTGCAGTCGGGCGGCTTGACCTTTGCCACCTTCACGCACAGCGGCGGCGTGCTCACGGTGAACTTCACCGGCAGCGGCACCGACGCCACCAACGCGCTGGTGCAGGCGGTGGTCCGCGGCATCAGCTACCGCAACGACACGCCCGCGGCTGACGCGACGATGCGCCTCACGCTGAGCGACGGCCACACCGCCAGCAGCGCCGACGTGACGGTGACCAGCGGCCGCATCGATGTCACCAACACCACCGACACCGCCACCATCGACCTGAGCGACGGCGTGAGCCTGAGCGAAGCGGTGGCCATCGCCGCGGCCGATACCACTGGCACGCAGACGCTGGTGCTCAGCAGCGCCTTCGCATCGCAGAGCCTGGCGCTCAGCGGCGCGCTGGCCTTCGGCGAGAGCCTCACGCTCGATGCCGATGCGGCCAACAACCTGTCGCTCACCGGTGCGATCAGCATTGCCTCGGGTCAAACGCTCACCCTCAGCAACGGCAGCAACGACCGGCTCACCTTCGGCAGCTACCTCAGTGTCTCGGGCGACGGCGGCATCACCAAAACCGGCGCCGGCACCGTGGGCCTGTATGCCAACAACACCTACGCCGGCAATACGCAGGTCTACGGCGGCACCTTGCAGTTGGTGGACCAAACCAGCCTTGGGCTGGGCAGCACGGTGTCGCTGAACGGCGGCACGCTCAGCTTCATGAGCAACCCCACGCTGGCCAAGGCCGTGGTGCTGGGCTCGGGCGGCGGCACCATCGCCGGCGGCGGCGCGCCCATCACGCTCTCCGGCAACATCTCGGGCGCGGGCGTGCTCACGCTCTCGGCCGCGGGCAACTACACCGGCGTGACGCTCACCGGCACCAACACCCACGCCCGCACGGTGATCACCACCGGCACCGCCTTCGTCAGTTCGTCGGCCAACCTGGGCACGGGCTCGGTGACGCTGGCCGGCGGCAACCTGTCGATCAGCGGCTCGGGCGTGGACGTCAGCAACGCCATCGTGATGTCGAACGATGCCACCATCACCAACGCCAGCGGCGTGACGCTGTCGGGCCTGCTGTCGGGCACCGGCACGCTCACCAAGGCTGGTGGTGGCACGCTGAAGTTGGCCAACACCGGCAACGAGGCGGCGCTGAGTGGCGGCCTCACCGTCAATGCCGGCGCGCTGTCGCTGGCCGACGACGACGCCCTGTCGTCCGGCACCCTGACGCTCAGCGGCGGCGGGCTGCAGATCACCCGCGCCACCACCCTCGACAACGCCGTCGTGGTGTCGGCCGCGGCCAACATCGAAACCAATTTCCAGGGTCACGGCGGCGTGGCCACACTGGCCGGTGTGCTCAGCGGCAGCGGTGCGCTCAGCAAGAACGGCCCTGACACCCTGGTGCTTGCGGGTGCCAACACCCACACCGGTTCGTTCACCGTCACCCAGGCCACGCTGCGGCTGGAAGGCGGCTCGGCCATCGGCGACGGCAGCGCGGTGACGCTCAATGCCAACGCCACGCTGGCGCTGGGTGCGGCTGAAACCATCGGCTCGCTGGCATCGCCCGACATCGACGAAAGCGAAGACACCCCGCCGGGGCTGAGCCTGGAAGGCAACACCCTGACGCTGGGCGGCAACGACAGCAGCACCAGCTTTGACGGCGTGATCAGCGGCAGCGGCAGCGTGGTCAAGACCGGCAGCGGCAGCCTGAGCCTGACCGGCAACAACACCTACACCGGCACCACCACGGTGGCGGCCGGCACGCTGGCCATCGGCAGCGATGCCAACCTGGGCAGCGGGGCGGTCACCCTGGCCGACGCCGCCACCTTGCAGATCACCGGCGCCACCACGCTGGACAACGACGTGACGCTGAGCGGCGACGCCTCGCTGCAGACCGATGCGGACGCCACGTTGTCGGGCCTGCTGTCGGGCAGCAGCACGCTGACCAAGACCGGCACCGGCACGTTGACCCTCACCCACACCGGCAATGAGGCGGCGATGAGCGGCGAGCTCAAGCTGGCTGCTGGCACGCTGGCCGTGGCTGATGACGATGCCTTGTCAGCCGGCACCGTGAGCCTGAACGGCGGTGCACTGAGCATCACCGGCGCCACCACCATCGACAACGACATCGTGCTCAACCTGGCTGCGGTGTTGAGCAACAGCGTCGACGCGACGCTGTCCGGCCAGCTCTCCGGCGATGCCAAGCTCTTCAAGCAAGGCGCCGGCACGCTCACCCTGAGCAACACCGGCAACTCCGCGGCCGCCACGGGCGACATCGAGGTGCGGGCAGGCGCGTTGCGCGTGAGCGCTGATGAGAATTTGTCCTCCGGCACGGTGGTGCTCAATGGCGGCACGCTCAGCCTGGCCAGCGGCGCCGCGGTGGACAACGCCGTCAGCCTGGGCGTCAACGGCGGCACGCTGGCCGTGGACGCCGACGCGATGGCCGTGCTGACGGGCGCCGTCAGCGGCGACGGCACGCTCACCAAGGACGGCGAGGGCGTGCTCTATATGGTGGGCGACAACACCTACACCGGCGCCACGCTCATCAATGCCGGCGCGGTGCTGATCGGCACGGCCACTGGCCTGGGCTCGGCGGCGGCCGGCACCACGGTGGCCGATGGCGCCACCCTGGCCGTCGTGGGCGACATCAGCGTGGCCGAGCCACTGACCCTCAGCGGGGCGGGCCTGCAAGGCACCGCGGGCGCATTGCTGCTCAGCGAGGCCACCGTCACCGGCGACATCACCTTGGCGGGCGACACCTACATCGTCGACACCATGGACAGCGCGGTCACCGGCACCCTCAGCGGCGCCATCAGCGGCGGCTTTGGCCTGACGCAGGTGTCGGCCGGCGTGCTCACACTCTCCGGCGCCAACACCTACACCGGCGCCACCACCGTGTCTGCGGGCACCTTGTCGGTCACCGGCAGCCTGGCCGGCACCGCGAGCGTGTCGGTGGCGGGCGGCGCGACACTCAGCGGCACCGGCAGCATCGGCACCGTGGCCACCTCGGGCGTGGTGAGGGTGGACTCAGGCGGCACCCTGGCGCCGGGCGTGGCCGGGGCCGGCACGCTCACGCTGAACGATGGCGTGCAGTTCGAGACCGGCAGCATCTACGCGGCCGATGTGGCCGGCACCACCCCGGGCGTGGGCCACGACCAGCTCGACGTGCACGGTGCCGTGCAGCTCAACGGCGGCACGTTGACCGTCAACACCACGGGGCTCACTGCGGCCTCGGGTGACACCTACCTGCTCATCAACAACGACGGCAGCGATGCTGTCGAGGGCACCTTTGCCGGCCTGGCCGAAGGCGCCACCGTGGTGGCAGCCGACGGCCGCCTGCTGCAGATCAGCTACGTGGCCGGCGACGGCAACGATGTCGCCTTGCGCGCACTCAACGCCGTCCCCACCACCCTCGGCATCGGCCCCCAAACTGCCTCGGAAGACAGCGCCTACAACTTCACCGTGCCCGGCAGCACCTTCAGCGATGCCGATGCGGGCGACAGCCTGACGCTCAGCGCTACGCTGTCCAGCGGCGATGCACTGCCGAGCTGGCTGAGCTTCAACGCCAGCACGGGCGTGTTCAGCGGCACCCCCGCCAACGGCGACGTGGGCGCGATCACGGTGCGTGTCACGGCCACCGACGGCAGCA
>JBDTQF010000053.1:0-18583 GCA_039932275.1 Burkholderiales bacterium | reverse complement strand
GCAGGTCGTTGATCTTGTCGACCTTCACCAGCGCGAAGTAGCGCTCGCCGTCCTTGGGCACGCGCACCTCGCCTTCGACCATGTCGCCGGTGTGCAGGTTGAAGCGGCGGATCTGGCTGGGCGAGAGGTAGATGTCGTCCGTGCTGGCCAGGAAGCTGGCGTCCAGCGCGCGCAGGAAGCCGAAGCCGTCGGGCAGCACTTCGAGCACGCCGTCGCCGAAGATCTGCTCGCCTTGTCGGGCGCGCTTTTTCATGATCGCGAACATCAGCTCCTGCTTGCGCATGCGAGCGATGTTTTCAATCTCGAGCTCTTCGGCCATCTTGGTCAGGGCCGAGATGTGCAGAGCCTTCAGTTCGGACAGATGCATTGGGGGTGAACCTTCTGGCGGCGTTTGGTCAGGCCTGCCGAAGCGATGCGCACGGTGGTACTGGGCGCGTCGGTGAGCGATTCGGTCGCTCGGCCCCACAGCACGGTGCCACGGTGATTTGTGGCATCAGGTCAGGCAAGACTTGTTGCGTCTTGCCGATGATGAAGCTGGGAGAGGGGGGCCGAGACTGTGTGGAGTCTGCTGCCGCTCGTTCGGAGCTTTGAAGCAGCCACACAGTGGCGATCGATTCCGGTTGGGCGCTTGCGGTCACCCGGCAAGCGACCCAACTTGAGCGGAATTATAGGTGCAGGTTCAGGAAATCCGTCAACTGCGCTTTGGACAGTGCGCCGACCTTGGTGGCAGCCAGTTGCCCGTCCTTGAATAGCATCAGGGTCGGGATGCCGCGAATGCCGAACTTCGCCGGCACGGCACGGTTCTCGTCCACGTTCATCTTGGCGACTTGCAGACGAGGTTCGTAGTCCTTCGCCACCTCGTCCAGGATCGGGGCGATCATCTTGCAGGGGCCGCACCATTCGGCCCAGTAATCGACCAATACCGGCTTGCCGGCCTGGATCACATCGCCTTCGAAGGAGGCATCGGAAACATGTTTGATCAAGTCGCTGCTCATGGTGGGTGCCTGGTTGAGGGAAGGGGCGAAGAGTCGCCCAGAAAGGCAGCTCAATTTTGGCATGAACCCGTCGTACTCACGTGGCCAGAACGCCGATCGGCTTAGTGCTTGCAGGGCGAGTCGCCGTTGTGTTTGCAGCGGGTGGTGAGAAAAACGGGGCGGAATACCGGCCTCATTGCGTCTTCGAACTGCCCACAGGTCGGTCCAATGGGTGCAACCTTCCGCAAGCTCCGCCCACCTATTCCGCATGGCCGCCAGCGCCGACAATCCCGATTCCGTGCACTCCCGCCTGCCTGGCCCGAGCCCGGCGCCGGCGGCGCGACCATTCGGCCGCTTCATGCTCACGCAGTTGCTCGGGCGAAGCAGCCTGACGATGGCCTGGCTGGCGCACGACCCGCGGGCCAAAGCCGATGTGATGTTGATGATGCCGCGCAAGGCGCCTGGCTCACGCGCGCAGCTGGATGCCTGGATGGAATCTGCGCGCCGCGCTGCGCGGCTGTCACATCCCAGGCTGCAGGTGCCGATCGAGATCGGGCACCACGAGCACTGGCCCTTCCAGGTCTTCGAGCGCCCGCAGGGCCTGATGACACTGGCGGAGGCCATTCATGGCCGCCATCCACCGCCGCCGCTCGACGTGGCTGCCTGGTGTCTCGATCTGCTGGAGGGTTTGGCTTACGCGCACGACGCTGGCGTGGCCCATGGCGATGTTGGTTTGCACAGCCTCACGGTGGACAGGCAAGGCCGCGTTGCCGCTTGGGGCCTGGCCAGCGCCGTGCAAGGCATGGCAACCCAGGTCAACACGCTCGACCCGGGTGTGCTGCGCGAGCAGCGTGCTGCCAGCGATCGCGATGTGGTGGCCGTTGGCCTGCTGCTGCATTGGTTGCTGGCGCATGCCCCGGCGCTCGACGAGCCTGACCTGCCCAGTGCCATGCACCGGATCGGCCAAGAGATCGTGCGCCTGCCGTGGACACTGCCGCAGCCGGTACCCGAGGCGCTGCGTGCCATCGTCAACCGCGCCACCGACCGCCATGAAAAGCGCCGCTATCTCAGCGCGCGCAGCTTCGAGCGCGCACTGTCCGGCTGGCGCAAGGTTGAGGCCGAGGAAAGCGGTGGGGCGATCGCACTGCTGGTCGACCGTTTGCACAGCGTTGGCCATCTGCCGGCCCGCGCGGGTCTGGCCCAACGCGTGGTGCAGGTTGTCCGAATGGAAAACCAGCGCATTGATGACCTCACGGACGTGGTGCTGCAGGATCCGGCACTCTCGTTCGAGCTGCTGCGCATGGTGAATTCGGCCAGCTACGGCGGCCAGCGCGAGACCGCTGTCACCACCGTGCGGCGCGCGTTGCAACTGCTTGGCATCGCCGGCTTGCGGCGGGCGGCCTCAGCCATGCGAGCCTGGCCGGGCCCTCTGAAGGAGGACGCTGCGATGGCGCTCGAACAAGGCCTGCGCCGCGCCTGCTGGGCAGGTCATCTGGCTGAAGACCTGGTGCCGCCTGGCTTGGATGCGGAAAGCGCGTTGCTGGCGGCTCAACTGCAGCACCTGGGTAAATTGCTGGCGCTGTATCACTTTCCAGATGAAGCGCAGCAGATCATCCTGCTCATGCAGCCCCAGCCCGCGATCAATCCGGGCGAGCCGGCTTCACCGGGCTTGACTGAACAAGCTGCGGCGATGGCTGTGCTGGGTGTAGATCTGCAATCGCTGGCGATGGCCGTGGCCCGTCACTGGGGCCTGGATGAAACCATGCAAGACATCATGCAGCCGCTGCCGCGAGACCGCACCGTGCGCAGCCCCGATTCCGTGTCTGCATGGCTGCGTCTGGTGGCCAGTTGTGCCAACGAAACGCTCGATGCCGCTCGCCTCACGGGCCCGGCCCAGAACAAGGCATTTGCCATCATTGCCGGCCGTTATGCCAAGACGCTGGACTACTCACCCGATGTGCTCAAAGAAGCCTTGGTGTCGGCCAAAGCCAAGCTCGACCGGCACGTGGTCGTGCGCAGTGCAGCCGCCTGAGGCCGTCGTTCGAGACTTGGAGGAGAAAGGTGACGAGCCCGACCCCGGCACTGGAGGCAAACGGTTAGGGCTGCTTCGTTCCCGATCTGACCCGGTTGGCCGCGCCCCCATGCGGGGAGGCCCGTCACCGATCATTGTAGGTGCATCAAGCCGAGTTCCGAGGCGTTTGCGGTGGCACCAAGTTGTGCGCCCTGCGCAGCAAAAGCCAGCAACGGTTCAATGGTTGGCGAGCAGATCAAGGCCCGTGATTGGCCCGCCGCTGCATCGGCATGCGCGTGCGGGCGACCACCATGCAGGCCAACAAGACGCCCGCCGCATTGGACAGCCAGTCCTCAACGCCTACTTTGCCGCCAAACAGCAGCGCTTGATGCAGTTCATCCAGCGCTCCCACCGCGATGGCCATGGGTGCGGCCCAGCGCAGCGATCGGCTGGCCACATACACCAACGCCGTCAGAACAAAGTACGTTGTGAAATGCGCCAACTTGTCCCACGGCATGGATACCATGGTCATCGTGACCGACCGGGCGCCCCCCATGAACAACCCAGCCACGAGTACGCACGCAGCAATGGCGGCGAGCAGGCGAAGGGTGTCGGAGCGAGTCATGCAACTTGCATCAGGTCATATGTGAAGGCGAGTTTGAAGCAAGCTCAGCCCATTTGCCTCAGTTTTTAGAGGGGAACCCCATATATGAGTGCTGCGTCAGGGAGGGCTGAAGGCAATTTGCCACTTCCGACATAGGCGGACTTGCGCCTTGTTGCGCCCCAACCGAGCAATGCCAACCCGCTCAAGAGCATGACGTAGGTTTCGGGTTCTGGAACGCTGGAGACGCTGAACTGCAGGTTATCCAGGCCGACGTTGAAAGCCGAGTTTTCCCATTCGATGACCCATCCTTTGCTGGACGCAGTGCTGTACGAAAAATGATCGGCCAGTGACGTGCTGATGGGTTGGACGTAAGACGGATTGAACGGGTCCGCTACGGCATTGCCCAACTCATACACACGCAGGTAGGTGTCCCGCGACGCCAATTGCTTGTCGCAGCACAGGTAAGCCCCGAGGTCAAACCCCAGCAGCGTTACTGAATAACCCGGCTGCGCGGTCAACGTGATTTGCGCGAAGGAATTGTTGTCCCCGATGTGGTCGCCGTCCGTGTCAGTCGCGGGGTCGCGCCCGCCCTGCGACCACACCACATCGGTCAGGTTGGCATAGCCGGTATCCCACAGCAGGAGCGTTGATCCCACGCCATTGCGGTAAGTCAGATTCACCTCTCCGGGGATGTCACCGTACTGTTGGTTCAGGTGTGAATCATTGATCCTGCCCGTGTTGGGGTTGACGCAGCCAACGTAGGCACTGGGGTTGTCGAGCTTGGTTCCCTGGCAGATGAACGTACTGTCGTTGCCAAAGGTCAGCGTGCTGATCGCCCCTTGAGCCGGGCTGACCCACGTCCAACTTGTGCTGATGGCTATTGCTGCCGCCCACCGATAAATGTTCATCATTCATTCTCCTGGCGTTACTTTTTACTGTAATTTTTACCGATTAACTCGGTCACGATGTGAGTTGAGTCTAGGCACTTTGCCGATTTGAACGATCCCGCAACCACGGGGGAGTTGTTCGTCGCAATGCTTGCAATTAGGTAATAAGCCACGCTGCGCAGTGATCGTATTCAGGTGTTATTTCCGACAGAAAAGCGGCACTGTTGGATGGACTTTGGTATGGGTCTTGCATGTATCGAGGTGATTCGATGGCAACCAATGGCTTACAGTTGGTGCATTGGCCTCCCCTCGTGCCGGGCAGCCGATGTCAGTGGTGGGCCTGCTGTGAAGCACTTCACACGCAGGCCTGACATGGACACAAGTCGTTTCAAGAAGGGGGGCAACACCCCCAGTTGCGGGATGTTCAGATCAGGGCAGACCCGGAGAATGGTCTCGGAACGTATCGGTGACGGCCCGTTTTTGACCGTCGATCAATTTCCCTTCTAGGGGGTGTACTCATGAAACTCAAGACTCTTGTATCCGCAGCCGCAGCGGCTCTGGCCCTGTCGTTTGCCGGTGGGGCGCTGGCCGTTACGCAGAACGCGGGCACGCTCACTGCCGCCAACAGCTCGACCGTGTTCACCACGGACGGTAGCTTCGCGGACGAAGTGCAGTTCTTCCTTTCGGCACCTGGCACCCTTTCGTTGTCGGTCTCCGACCTGGACCTGCCTGACAATGTCGGCACGATCCTGAGCAATACCACGATCAGCTTCGATTTGTGGGACAACATCCATCCGGGTGGCATCACCAACTTCCTGAGCGGAACTGATGGTCCGGTTTACACGATCGCGCTGGGTGCTGGTCAGTACCACATCGACCTGTTCGGCCAATCCACCGGTACCAACGGTGGTCTGTATGCCGTGGGCCTGTCGGTCTCGGCTGTGCCGGAACCCGAGTCCTACGCCATGATGTTGGCTGGTCTGGGTGCGATGGGCTTCCTGGCTCGTCGCCGCAAGACGCAGCAGTAAGTCAATTCACGGGGCTCGTGTCCCGTTGGGTTGAGAAGTTCAAAGCGGACCTTCGGGTCCGCTTTGTTTTTTGACGTGGCCGACACGGTTGGGCGTGTCAGGGATTTTCGGAGTCATTCGTTCGCGGCACCGGTACGGTGTCGGCGTTGGCACATTGCCCGATATCTGGTGCGTGGTTCGGGTGCAGCCAGCGCAGGCCCGGCAGCCTGACGGAAGCGACCAGCAGCATGCCCAAGACCCGGGGCGCCAGCGTGGTGACTTGGCGGGCGTCGATCTCTACGGCGACATCGCAGATCATCGCTTCGTCAAAGGCTTTGCGCAGCGCGCAAACCATGGCGTCGGTGCTCGACGGCTGCAGCGTCAACACGATGGCATCGGCGCGGCGCTCGATCGTCAGCGCAGTGGTGGGCTCAGCACCGGAAGTCCGTGCCAGCGCCCGTCGATTGCGCAGCAGCTGCGGAAGCAACTGCCCCATCCCCACCCTCAGCAAGCGGCTGCCGTCGCGCAGGTAGCGGGACCACAGGTGCGGCTCCTGCATGATGCGCCACACCCACTCCAGCCCGGTGCGGCGCATCCAGTGGGGTGCCCTTGAAATCGTATTCGCCACGAAGTTGACCACGGCCCCCAGGTGGGTCAGTACCGGCGCATGCAGCCGGTCCCGGTTGCGCATGATCCATTCTTGGCCCTTTTGGGCGCCCAGCGCCACCACCACCATGTCCGGACCGCAGGCGTTGATGGCGTCGATGACCCGCTGCGAGCTCATCTCGTCCACACCACCATAGCCCGGTGCCTGGTATCCGACGCAACGCATCGCACCCGACCGCAGGTTCACGGCCCGGCACGCTGCTGCGGCCGCGCCGTCGGGCCCGCCGAAGAAGTACACCTTGATCGTTGGTCCCGGCTCCTCCAGCAACCGTTCGAACAGATCGGCCCCTGCAACCCGCTCCTTGATGGGCAGGTTCAGCAAGCGGGCCGCCCATACCAGCGGCATGCCGTCAATGATGCAGAGATCGCTGTGGAGCACCGAGGCCCGGAACGACGGGTTGGTCAGCGCCGTCATCGCGAAGTTGGTGTTCGGTGTCGTGAGGAACAGACGTTCACCGGCCGTCACCGCATGCCTGACCGCCGCCAGCGCCTGAGCCATGTTCACGGCATCGAACGGCAACCCCAGCAAGGCATAGACCTCGCGGTCCAGCCAGGCGTGCCGGTTGGTTGCACTTGAGGGGCCCTGGCGCCGTGGCGTCTCAACGTCCGTCATGGTCGCGTTCGGTTCGAACCCACGCACGCTGTCGCCTGCCGGCAAGGAAGCGGAAATAGATGGGCAGCTTGCCCAGCACATACCCGGGCAGCGACAACCAGTCGCTCGGCGCCATGACTTCGCGCCCGCGGCGCTGCCAGGCCAGGGCGATAGCCGCCAAAGTGCCGCCGGTGAGCAGCACACCGCCCATCAGAAACCACGCTGGTGCACCTGCGACGAATGCCATCAGGCCGACGAGGCATGCCGTGCAGAGCAAGAGCAACAGGCTGACCAAGGGCGGCACGCAGAGGTCGAGCGCCATGGCGGCCAGGGGTATGTCGGCGCGTTGGGCTGCACGCAGCAACTGAAGGGGCCCGCGCGTCAGCAGCATGCTCAGGTGACCGTGTTCCCATCGGGTGCGCTGAGCGGCCAATGCCTCGTCTTTGTGCGGGAAGAGACTGGTCACCAAGGCGTCTGGGCAGAACATCGGGGGCACACCACGCTCCGCGAGCTCAAGACCCAGCTGCATGTCTTCGACGATATGGCCCGTGGCCAACGAAGCTGTGCTGATCACCGGCCAGGGAAACGCCATCCCCGTCCCCATCAATTGGCATGGCCAATTCAGGCGATGCCAACCCAGAGGACGGACCTCATTGCGTATGAGCCACGCAAACTCGGCGATGCGGGTCTTCAGGCCGGCGCCCGGCGGCGCCTTCATCAGGTACAGGGCCTGGACGGGCCGCTTCGCGGCCGCGGCCTGCGCCGCGAGCCGGGTCAGCGCGCCCGCAGTCACCAGGCAATCGGCATCCACGATGACGACAACGTCGGGTGGGTCCGAAGCCAATTGGCGCACCCCATGATCGAGTGCGTAGCCCTTGCCGCGCTGGAGCGTGTCATGCCGTTCGGTCACCTCGGCCCCATGGGCTCGTGCCACGGCCGCGGTGGCATCGTCGCAGTTGTCGGCCACCACGAGGATGCGGTCTGAGGCCGCCAGTTGCGGCATCAGTGCATCGAGGGTGGCGCCGAGGCCTGCGGCTTCGTTGTGCGCCGGAACCAAGACCACCACCCGGGGCCGCTGCAGAGGCGACGAACCGGACGGTGACGGCGCGCTGCGTTGCTTCGACATGCATGCCAACAGAACCTGTGCGACCAGCACGCATACCGGCACCGCAAGTGCCAGCAAGACCATCCAGCCCATCACCCAGAAAACGATCACTCAGGTCTCCGACGCTGCAGTAGCGTGGTGGAAGAGCGCCGCGAGCTTGCCGGCCTCGATGTCGACATCGTGCTTTGTCAACACACGCTGACGAGCGCATTCGCCCATCGCAGCGAGTGTGTCCTCATCAGCGTGCAGGCATTGCAGCATGGCGGCGGCCAGGCTGTCCACGTCACCGGCCGGTACCAGCCAGCCGCTGTCGGGGGTAGACACCAGTTCTGGAATGCCCGCCACGTACGTGGTGATCACGGGCCGCCGCAGCGACATGGCCTCCATCAGCACCACCGGCAATCCTTCAGCGAAGCTGGGCAGCACCAATGCGCGCGCGGCCAGAATCTCGGCACGCACCTGTTCGCTGCTGATCCAACCGGTGATCCGCACCACCGACGCCAGCCCCAACGCGCTGATGCGCTGTTCAATCACCTCTCGCATTTCGCCGTCGCCGGCCAGTACCAGCTCGAAGGGGCTGCCGGCGTCCAGTACGCGGCGAGCCGCCTCCACGAGCAGCAATTGCGCCTTCTGCTCGCACAGGCGGCCCACACAGACCAGCCGTTGGGCAGTGGGTGTGCCCGCCGTCGTGCCGTTGTGGAAAGCCGCCTCCAGGCCGCAGTGCACCACGGCAACCTTGGCCCACTGCGACTGCGCCACCCACCGGCACAACTGGCTGCGGCCGAACGAACTGATGGCCACGACAAAGCGTGACCGGCGGATCTTTTCGCCCAGGCCAAGAAACTCTGGCTTGTCGAACTCTTCCGGGCCGTGCACCGTGAAGCTGTAGCCCGGCCCGCCCAGGGCATGCACCAGCATCGCCACTTCGGCCGGGTTGGTGCCGAAATGGGCGTGAACATGGCTCACCTTGGCGGCCTGCAGCCACTCCACCAGCAGGCAGGCCTCGGCCAGGTAAACCAGGTGCCAGAGCAAAGGACGGTCGGCCCTGCGGCCCATCTTGACCGCCAAGCGCAAAGCGGCCCAGAAGGCACCCGGCACCCGCACCATGCAGCGCAGTGCGGCCCCGGCCAGCGGGGCCATGCCCTGTCGCAGCAAGTAGCGTGTCTTGAGGCGTTCTTCGGCGTCTTCCGGGTCGGCCAGTTCACCCGACCAGCCTCGCAGCGCGAAGCGCTCGACGGCAGTGCCGGCGCGCTCGAGCGCACGGATCTCCCGCCGTATGAACGTGTGGCTGACCTTCGGGTATTGGTTGATGAGATACGCAACGCGCAAACAGATCACTCCCGTATCTGGGCACGGCGGGCCCCGACACTGGGTTCCCAATCCGCAAAAACCGATTCTCGCCGCTCGCGCAGGGAGCCTCTGCTGCGGGCAGATCCGATTCCGTGCACACGGCCGCTCATGGGCGGGTGTTTTGTGCACCGGGTTGTGAGCTCGTTGTCGTCGCCGGTGCATCGTCATCGAGCGCCCGCAAGAAGGCCAGCAATTGCTGTCTTTCCTGCGCGGACAAGTTGATCGAGCCGGTTGAGACCACCAGTTCGCGCTCTACCGCGCTCTCCAGCGTGGGCGCGCTGCCGTCATGGAAGTAGGGCCCTGTTTTCGAGACGTTGCGCAGGCTCGGTGTCTTGAAAGCACCGGCATCGCTCACGTTGCCCGTGACCACGAAGCGGCCCAGCACCTCGGTGGTTGACGCGTCCATGCTGGCAAGTGCGACGCCCTGTTCTATCAAGCTGCGAGCAAACGCTTCGAGGCTGGGGCGCATGCTGATGGCCGTTGCGCCAGAGGCGTGAAAGCGGTCGTCCGTCAACAAGACTCGGCCCGAGTAACGGTCGGGCGTCACGGTGTGGCATCCCACACACAGCGCCTTGTTGAACACCTCGAAGCCAGCCCGTGCCTCGGCGTTCATTGCCTGGGCATCACGCTTGATCACAAAGCGATCAATGGCACTCTCCGGGCTCACCAGCGAGCGAACAAAACTGGCCAATGCCGCCGCGAGATGAGGGGCCTCAATCGGGCCGCGCTGCATCTCTGGAAAGCTCCTGCGGAACGCGGCCACATAGCCTGCATCACCGTTCAAGATTGCCAGCACGTCGGCATGTGAGGCGAAGCCATGTTCGATGGGGTTCACGAGCGGGTCGAGCACCTGTTCTTCAAGCGTTTTCTTGCGCCCATCCCAAAAGAAGCTGCTCTGGTGCCCCACGTTCAACAGTGACTGGGCGTTACGAACGCCCAATTGTTTGCGCACCCCGATGGCCACCGCCCGCCCATCGGTAAAGGCATGTGAAGCCAGGTGGCAGGTGGCGCATGCCACAGTACCATCGGTGCTGAGCTTGGTCTCCTCGAAAAGTCGTTTTCCGAGCTCGTGCCGTGCCTGTTCCGCCTGGGGTGTGACTGGGCCTTGAGCTGGTACAGACGTGCTTCCCAGCACCCCTGCCAAAAGGCAGATGGCCACCAATAGCAAGGGCGTTGTAGGTTTCATCAAATAACAGAGCGTCATTGCGTAGTCTGATACTGAAGGCTAGCCAAAGATGCAGCCGACCGCACCCACGGGGTCAGGATCGGCAAATTGTGCGCGGGATCAAGGGGTCTGATAAATGAGATGGCATTGATGCTTCAGCGTCAACACGTCCTCTTACAGTTCACTCACAAATAGGCTCAATCGCTTGCGCATTCCTCCGAAGACCACAGGTCAATAGGCGTTTCAAGGGTACTGGTATGTTGTTCAAGCGAGCTCAGTTCAATCTCGGGGCGCTGCTGATGTCGGTGCTGGCCTCTGCCTGTGCCCTGGGGCCCATACCGGCCTCGGCGCTGACCCAGGCCGAGTACGCAGCCAAGGTCCAAGAGGCCGAGGCCCGTGAAGCCGCACGCACGGCTGCACGCCTGGCGTCTCGTGTATTGGCTCAGAACCAAAAGGACAAGAGCGTTGTACTGCCCAGCCAGACCACCTCGGTAGTTGTTCCCGCTGGTCCTGGCCGTTGGTCCGACCCCGCAACTTGGGGCGGTGTGGTGCCCAGCGGCAGCAGCGAGGTGGTGATTCCCGCCGGCCGCACCATCATTCTCGACAAGTCGCCGGCACCCTTGGTGGGGCTGAGGATCGAAGGCACGCTGACCTTCGCAGATGAGGATCTGCACCTGTCGGTTGGCTATATCCAGGTGAAGGGAGCCTTGAATATTGGAACGTTCAGCGCCCCCTTCACGCACAAGGCGGTGATCACGCTGACCGGCACACCGGGCCAGCCCAGTGATGCGCTGGCGCGGGGCATCACGGTGCAAGGCGGTCAGCTCACCATGTACGGCACGACCCGCTGGCCCGTCTGGACCAAGCTCCATGAGCATGCCGCTGCTGGTGCCAATGCGTTCACGCTCGACCAAGCGGTGAATTGGCAGGCTGGTGACTCGATCGTCATCGCGCCCACCACGTTCTATGGTCAGTCTGATACCGAAAAGCTCACGCTCGCCAGCGTGTCCGGTACCGCATTGAGTACCACATCGGGCCTGAAGGCCGGTCGCTGGGGCAAGCTGCAGTACGTGACCAACAATGGCATGAGCCTCACGCCTGACGCGTCATATGTGCCACCGCAAGAGCCGGCGCCCAGGGTGCTGGATGAGCGCGCCGCGGTCGGCAATGTCAGCCGCAACATCGTGATCGAAGGCGCTGACGACAGCTACTGGTCCGGCCAGGGCTTTGGTGCGCACCTGCAGATTCAGGGGCTCGCGTCCAAGGTCGCGATCAATGCGGTGGAGTTCCGGCGTGTCGGCCAAGCCGGCAAGCTCGGCAAATACCCGCTGCATTGGGACATGCTCAGCTACGACCCCAGCTCCGGCGCCGAACTGGGCGACGCGACCGGCCACGTCATCCAGAACAGTGCGATCTGGAGTTCGGCCAATCGTTGCGTGGTCTTGCAGGGCACCAACGGCGTCACCGTCAAGAACAACATCTGTTTTGACATCAAGGGCCATGCATTCATGACGGAGGATGCCGTTGAACGGCGCAACGTCTTCGATGCCAACCTGGCGTTGCGCATGCGTGCGGCGGCCCCGGCTCAAGTGCTCAAGGCCCACGAGCAACAGGGCTTCGAGATCGGCCCTTCCGGCTTCTGGATCAGCAACCCCGACAACACCATCACCAACAACCTGGGTGCCGATGCACAGGGTAACGGGCTGTGGTTCTCCATTCCCTTCAAGGCGTTGGGGCGTTCTCGTGCCGTACCGCTGTTCCCACGGTACATCCCGCTCAAGCTGGTCGAGAACAACACGGTGCATTCGGCTCGTGGCCCTGGGCAGCTGATGGAATGGGTGCCCGTGGATGACAACGTCCCGAACCCCGAGGCCACCAAGGGCACCATCATTGCCCAGAAATACCTGCCCATGTCGAAGGGCAAGCCATGCCTTAACGCCCAAGGCGCCATCGACGATTGGTGCAACGACCGCGTCCGCTTCACCGTGAAGCGCACCACGTCGTTCAAGAACCTGGGCGGGGCCTACCGCAACCGGGTGTCGCAGCCGGACTATGTGGAGTGGATGGTCGGCGACAACGTCGCTCAGGCGTTCGCTGGTGCTGCGGATGACGGCGTCATCGAACGGGCCCTGCTGGTCGGCTACAGCCTCAACCACACAACCACGTCCTGGCCCTACGGTGCGGCACCCCCGGCGGGCTTGGCGACCTACCACTCGGCGGTGGACATGAAGAACAACACCTTCGTGAACTTTCCGCAGATCCAGGGGTATACGTCGGGCGCGTTCAGTGCTGATGACTATTACCTCTCTGGCGTTGAACGGGGTACGGTGCGCAATGTCGGCAACCTGCTGATCAACAGCTCGCCGGGGTATCGCAATCTGCAGCCGGGCCTGCAGGCCCGGCACAACCCGGCCGAAAACTGGGCGCTTTCTGGCGCCATCTGGGATGTGGAGGGTCTTTGGGGGCCCAAAGGTTGGTACACAGTGCCCAACGTGCCTTTCCTGACCTCGGGAGCCAAGTGCGTGGATGCGGTGCCGGTGGGCTCCAACGGCAAGTCGTGCGAGGGCGAGTACTACGGTGTGAGTTCACTGCAGACTGATTTCGACGACTCGCGCTTCCTGTTCGGAGCCGCGATCAATGTGTCACGGCAAGATGCTTCCGGTCGCGAAGTGGGTACCTGGAGGATCGAAGATGGCTACTCCAAGTACAGTGATCCGGCCGTGGCCGCGGCCTACAACTGCTCCACCGGTATCACCCCGCCAGCCGGCCACTACTGTTCGTGGAAGCTCGGGCAGATGCGGCATTTCGCTGCACGCCAGGATGGCCGCTATGTGCTGTCCTTCCCGGGCCGCAAGCCCGCGCGTTGGGTGGCGCTCTACGTTGGCAATGCGTACCGTGCCAGCGATACGTTCCTGATGGCCGTGTCGTTTGATGGCCGCCTCACGGCCAGCGGCTATGAAATGGCGGGGGCCCAGTACCAACGGGAATGGCCAATGTACTCCGCATCTATGCGCGGCCAATCGAATGTGCGCGTCTTCAAGGCAGGAACCAGCTTGGCCGAAGTGGTCGTCTCCGATGGGTCCGTCATGTGGCAGGACCGCGCAAACAACCTCGTCTGGTTCAAGCACCGCGGTGGCTTGGTCTATCCCAACGAGGCTGGGCTAACTGTTAATAGCGGTGACTACCTTTACCGCTACTACTCAGTGGTGCTGTACCCCGCGGCCGAATGCCTGGCCGCCGGCAATCTGGGCAACTGCCTGAACGTGCTGCGCGCGCTGCCCTGATCTGCGGCATGGCCGGCGGGATGCCGGCCATGCCCTTCACGGCGCCTCCTTTCCTTCTACTTTGTGGTGGTGCACATGGTGCGCTGTGCCCTGGGCTGCGTTCGCCCGGTATTGCGGTTGGCCTGCCTGGGTGGAATGGCATTGGCCTTGGCCAGTTGTGGCGGCGGGGGCGGCGGGTCCAGCCCTGCAAGCGCTTCGGGTGTCACCGCTGCCGGCAGCACGGTTCACATGTCTTGGTCGGACACTGCCACCTGGGGTGGAGTGGCAGCGCCCGGCGATGGTGCTGCTGTGGTCATCCCGGCGGGTCGCACGGTGGTGCTGACCGGTGCGACGGCGTCGCTCGGCGATGTACGTGTGGACGGTACCTTGCTGCTGGGCGACGGCGACGTGCAGGTCAGGGCTGCGTCCATCACCGTTGGTCCGGGTGGTGTGCTCCAGGCCGGGACGGAGACCGCGCCGTACACGCACCAGGCGACCATCACCCTGACGGGGCAGCCTGGCGCCACCAACGATGGTGTCTCGCGGGGCTTGCGGGTACTCGGCGGCACCCTGCGCCTGCATGGCGTGTCACCTCGGCCGACGTGGACCAAGTTGAATGAGCATGCCGCGGCCGGCGCCACGTCGTTGACGTTCAAAGACAGTGTGGACTGGGCGGCGGGCAGCCGCGTGGTGATCGCCCCGACTGACCATTACGGTGTCACGCAGACCGAGGTGCTGACCTTGGCCTCCGGCACGGGCACCAGCGTTCGAACATCGACCGCGCTGGCCAAGGCCCGGTGGGGGCGCCTGCAGTACGCCACCGCGGCGGGTTTGAGCCTGGTACCCGACCCTGACTATGCTCCGCCCATGGCGCCGGCACCAACGTCGTTGGACGAGCGGGCTGCCGTGGGCAACCTCAGCCGCAACATCGTCATCCAGGGGGCTGACGACACCGCCTGGCAGAGCCAGGGCCACGGTGCCCACGTCATGGTGATGGATCTCGCTTCCAAGGTCGAGGTCGATGCGGTGGAGTTCCGGCGGGTCGGGCAGGCCGGCAAGTTGGGCCGCTACCCGATGCATTGGCACCTGCTGAGCTACGACGTCTCGACTGGCACCGAACTGGGCGACGCGACGGGTCACTACATCCGCAACAGCGCCATATGGGATTCGGCCAACCGATGCCTCGTCCTGCATGCCACCAATGGCGTGAGCGTGCGCGACAACATCTGCTACGACATCAAAGGCCACGCATTCTTTCTTGAAGACGCTGTCGAGCGCCGCAATGTCTTCGACGGCAATCTGGCGTTGAAGATGCGTGTGCCGGCCACGGCCAATCTGCTCAAGATCCATGAGCGGACCAACTTCCAGAACGGTCCTTCCGGCTTCTGGATGACCAACCCCGACAACACGCTCACCAACAACCTGGCCGCCGATGCCGAGGGCAATGGCATCTGGCTGTCGTTCCCGCTGCGGGGGCTGGGCCTGTCGCGCAACGTGAACCTATGGCCACGCTACCTGCCGCTCGGCAAGGTGGAAAGCAACACGGTGCACACGGCCCGCGGTCCCGGCATGCTGCTGGAATGGGTGCCTGTGGATGACAACGTGCCGCACCCCGAAAACACCCTGGGAACGCTGGCACCACAGATGTACCTGCCCATGGGCGCCGGCAAGCCTTGCCTCAATTCACAGGGCGACGTCGATGATTGGTGCAGCGACCGCATACGCTTCACCATCAAGCGCACCACGTCTTTCAAGAACCTCGATGGCGCCTATCGCAACAGAGTGTCGCTGCCCGACTACCTGGAATGGGCCGTGGCCGACAACGTGGGCCAGGCCCTTGCCGGTGCGGCGACCGACGGCCACATCGAGCGGGCATTGATCGTGGGCAAGAGTCTGAACCACCAAGACGCCCTGTATCCCAGGGGGGCATTGCCGCCTGCCGGCCTGGCCACCTACCACTCGGCGGTGGACATGAAGGACAACACCTTCGTCAACCTGCCCTTCGTGGATGGCGTGACCAGTGGCGCGTTCAGCGCCGACGACTACTACATGAGCGCGGTCGAGTTGGGCACGGTGCGCAACGCCGGCAGTCGGTTGATCAACAGCGCGGCTGGCTACCGCAATCTGCAGCCTAACCTGCAGACCGTCCACAACGCGGCCGAGAACTGGGCGTTGTCGGGGGCCATCCTCGATGCCGAAGGCCTGTGGGGCCCGCAGGGATGGTTCACCGTGCCCAATGTGTCGTTCCTGACCGCCGGGGCAGGCTGTGTGGACGCCCAGCCCGTCGGCAAAAACGGGAAGAGCTGCCCCGGGCCGTACTACGGCATCGGCGCCATCCAGACTGATTTCGACAACAGCCGTTTCACCTTTGCGTCAGCCATCAATGTGTCCCGGCAAGACGGTACGGGCCGCGAACTCGGTACCTGGCGCATCGAAGACGGCTATGCCGCCTACCGCGACCCGGCCGTCGCGGCCAGCTATGCCTGTGACACGCGACTCACACCGCCCGCCGGCGCCTTCTGCTCATGGAAGTTGGGCCACATGCGTCACTTTGCCGCCCGCAATGGCGCCCGGTATGTGCTCACCTTTCCCGGGCGCCAGCCGCCGAAATGGGTGGCCTTCAACATCTCCAACGCCTACCGCACCAGCGACGCGTTCGTCATGGCGGTTTCATTCGATGGGCGACTGGACGCCTCGGCCTATCTCATCGCAGGGGCCCAGTACCAGCGTGAGCAGCCCATGTTCAGTGCCAGCATGCGCAACAGCAATCAGGCGCGCGTCATGATCGCCGGCAGTAGCCTGGCGGATGTGACGGCGTCAGATGGCGCCGTGCTTTGGCAGGACCGCGCCAACAACCTGGTGTGGTTCAAGCACCGGGGGGGTCTCAATTACCCCAACGCGGCGTCGCTGCCGCCCAATGACGCCGAGGCGCTGTACCGGACTTACTCGGTGGTCGTGTATCCCGGCCGCACATGTGCCAACGTTGCCGATCTGGGTGCTTGCTGGGCATTGCTGGCGGCCATGCCATGAAGCGCTGGCAGACCGCCCTGCTGGCCTGCGTCGCGGCAACCACCCAGTGGGCCAGTGGCCATGCGGTGGTGGCGGCGTCTGCGGCACCGGATCGACTGGCCGACCTCATCAACCGCTGCAGCGATGAAATGCAGCGCAGTGTCTGTCGGGCGGGCAACGATGTGTCCCAGCCACGCTCGTCTGCAGCGCCCGGCAGCGTGCTCTTCGTGGCCGGCGTCGGGGCGGTGGACTCGCAGGCCTACGAGTCATTGCGCCAGGCTGGCGAGCGCATGTGTGGTGATGTGGCGCGCGAGTGCGCCGCCGCCTGGCAGGGCGGCCCCTGCAAGGTCGCGCGGGCTCTGTGGGGCAGCGCGCCGAAAGGAATCTGAGGCGTGGTAGGGTTTGTTCCATAGCCTGCTCCGGCCGTGGACCACTTCGTCGCGCTGAATGTCAACCCGTTTGCGAATCGTCAATCACAGCGAACTCGATTCGCAGTGGAACTGGCTGGCTACGGCCATGCAAAGCGATGCTGGCCTCGAATGGCAGCATGTCACCTCCAAACGCGAATCACCTGCCATGCCGTTGGTGGGGCCCACCTGGCGACGGGTGGCTGCGGCCCGCGAGGCTGTAGCCCGCACCTTGGATGCGCCCCAGGCGATGCTGGTGTCGCACGGGCCACGGCCGGCCATGTACGCCGCGCTGGCGGGTGGGCAGGCGTTGAATGAACGCTTCCACCTGGCGTTCTCGTTCAACTTCACGCACTTGCCACACGGGTTGCGCCGTCGGGTCATGGCCAAGGCCTTTCAGCGTGTACATCGGTTCACCGTGTCGTCAACGCTGGAGCGTGAGCTGTATGCCCGCGTGTTCGACATCGACCCCGCGCGCATCGACATGCTGCACTGGTCGGTGCAGCCGTATGACGGCGCCACGCTGGCTCCCGTGGTGCCCGAGAAAGGCTACATCTGTGCCGTAGGCTCACAGGCGCGCGACTACGCCGTGCTGCTCGACGCGATGCGCTTGATGCCGCAACACCGGCTTCACCTCGTGGCCACCCCTGAGAATCTCGCGGGGCTCTCCATCCCGGGCAACGTGACGGTTCACACCGGCGTGTCGTTCGACTTCTGCGCCGCGCTGGTCAAGCATGCCCGCGTGATGGCGCTGCCGCTGCAGGGGGTGGAGGTGCCTTGCGGCCATGTCACGGCCGTGATGGCCATGCACCTCGGCACGCCCATCGTCGCGACCGACTCCGTGGGTTTGCATGACTACCTTCGACACGGTGAGAGTGGGCTGCTGTGCACCCCCCGTGAACCGCAAGCCCTGCGTCATGAACTTTTGCAGCTGCTCGAGGACGCCGACCTTGCTGCCCGCCTCGCGCGGGCGGCGCAGCACTTTGCCCAGGTGTATTGCATCGAGCAGCGTGCAATCGAATATGCACGAGGTTTGATTGATCACTACGTCGACTGACTCCGTGGCGTCGTGGTAGACCACAAAGGTCTGGGCGAGTATTGGCGTGTTGACACTTGTTGGGTGACGTAGTCAAAAAGGGAAACAGGGATGGAAACGCTTGGTACAAGAATGGATGGCGTGAAGGGGTTCGCGACCGGATTTGACTACCTGCGAATCGGACTATCACTCGCTGTTTTAGCTTGGCACTCTTATGGCTATACCCACGGCATAGAAGCCAGTTCCGTGTTGGCCGATAAGTGGGCCGCTTGGTTAACGCTGCCGGTGCTGCCGATGTTCTTCGCTCTCAGTGGGTTCTTGGTTACGTCCAGCTTGGAGCGAACTGGGAACATTGGGATTTTCATGTGGCATAGAGCGGTCAGAATTGTGCCGGCCTTGGCAGTAGAGGTCTTCTTGTCTGCATTGATATTGGGTCCGTTTTTATCCTCCCTTAGGGATGGTCTGCACAACCCGCTGACGCGTGTGGCTGGACATTGAATTGGGCCG
>JBDTQF010000052.1:0-18720 GCA_039932275.1 Burkholderiales bacterium | reverse complement strand
GCGGTCACGGTGCGCACCTTCTATCCGCTGGCGCCCAATTTCCTGCACGTCAACGCCTGGGCGCTGGCACCCGTCGAGGAAAGCGCCTGGTCGCGCAAGTCGCGTCTGGAGAACTTCCTCGAATTTCTCGGCCCCGGCGGCTTCGCGACACCCGACGACGTCGAAGCACTGCAGCAGTGCCAGACCGGCTACGAGAACGTGCTTGAGGCGGGCTGGAACGACATCTCCAAGGGCATGGGCAAGGCGCAGCCGGCAATGGACGACGAGATCCAGATGCGCGCCTTCTGGACCGAGTGGAATTCGCGCCTGACACGGGCCAACGCCGCCTGAGGAGCTACCGACATGCAGACCTTCACCCGCCCCGAGATCGAAGACTTTCTTTTCCATGAGGCCGCGTTGCTGGACGACTGGCGCCTCGAAGACTGGCTGGCGCTGTTCACCGACGACGCGCGCTACGAAGTGCCGTCGACCGACCTGGCCAAGGACGCAACGCCCGACCGCAACCTGTTCTACATTGCCGACGATGCGTTCCGCCTCAGCGAGCGCGTCAAACGGCTGCAGAAGAAGACCGCCTTCTCCGAGTACCCGCGCTCGAAGACACGGCACCTCGTCAGCAACGTTCGTATCCTCGAGTCGGTCGCCGACGGGTGCCGCGTCGCCGCAGCCTTCGTGACCTACCGCACCAAGGGCGGCCATACCGACACCTACATCGGCAGCAGCGAATACGCGCTGGTGCGCCAGGCCGCGGGCCTGCGCATCCGCAAGAAGCGCTGCGTGCTCGATCTCGATTCGCTGCGCCCGCAGGGGCGTGTGAGCATTCTTCTCTGACGGAGACGACCATGAGCATGCCCTTCCGATACCGCAAGCTGGGCTACGTCGCGCTGAACGTGACCGACCTCGACCGATCGGCCGCGTTCTACACCGACATCGTTGGTCTCGACGTCTCCGAACCGGTGGCGGGCGGGCCGGCCTTCCTGCGCTGCGGCAGCGACCACCACCACGTCGTGCTGTACCCGGCCCAGGCGCCGGGCATCAAGCGGGTCGCGTTCGAACTCGAAAGCCGTGCCGAGATGGAGCATGCGCGCAAGCACCTCGCCGGCCTCGGTCTCGCCGTGGAGGAAATCGATGCTGAGGAACGTGCGGCGTTGCGCCAGGGCGACGGCCTGCGCTTCGTCGAGCCGAACTCCGGGCTGACGATGGAGTTCTACACCCGCGTGCTGCAGATGGCGCTGCCGTTCCGGCAGAGCCTGACCAAGATCGCGCGGCTCGGCCACGTGGTGCTGTCGGTCGAACGCTTCGACGAGATGGCGGCGTACCTGACGGCGAATCTCGGCTTCGCGATTTCGGACTTCGTCGAAGGCCGCTTCGCGTTCATGCGCTGCCAACCCAACCCGCTGCATCACTCGTTCGCGATCGGGCGCTCAGTCGAGGGCAACCACCTGAACCACATCAACTTCATGGTCAGCGACATCGACGACATCGGCGTTGCGATGAACCGGCTCAACAAGGCCGAGGTGCCGATTGTCTTCGGGCCGGGCCGGCACAAGCCCTCGGGCAGCATCTTCCTGTACTTCCTCGACCCCGACGGCATGACCGTCGAATACAGCTTCGGCATGGAAGAGTTCCCCGAGAAGGGCGCGCGCGAGCCGCGCATGCTCGAGGCGCATCCGTCGGCGCTCGACACCTGGGGCAGCGTGCCCAAGCCGGCATTCGGCAAGGTGGGTGCGATCGAACGCCGGGTGCCGGCATGAGCGGCGCCGAACAAACCGTACCCTGGGCGACGCGCGCCAGACCGCACGAAGGCCGCGTCGCGGTGGTGACCGGTGCGGCGCGTGGCATCGGCCTGGAAATCGCGCTTCGGCTGGCGCGCGACGGCGCCCGGCTGGCGCTCGCCGACGCCGATGCGGCCGGTCTGGCGGCGAGCGCGCAGGCCGCGCGCGAGCTCGGCGTCGAGGTCATCACCGAAGCCGGCGACCTGGCGCAGGAGTCCGTCGCCAACGCGCTGATCGCGAGCGCGCTGGCGGCGTTTGGCCGCATCGACATCCTCGTCAACAACGCCGGCGGCGGCGTGATCCTGCCGTTCCTCGAACACACGCCGCAGACGCTGAAGCAGACCATCGACCGCAACCTCTGGACCGCGATCTGGTGCTGCCGCGCGGCGCTGCCGACGATGAAGCAGCAGCGCTACGGGCGCATCGTCATCCTCGGTGCTGACTCGGTCAGAAGCGGGCTCTGGGACCACGCCGCCTACAACGCCGCCAAGGGCGGCGCGCACGGCCTGACCACCGGGCTGGCGCGCGAGTTCGCGCGCGACGGCATTACTGTGAACACGGTGGCGCCATGCGCCGTCAGCACGCCGCAACTGGTAGAGCTGAACATCAAAGACCCGGCACTGGTGGACCAGTTCTTGAGCATCATCCCGATGGGCCGAGCCGCCGAAATGGCCGAGGTCGCCTCGCTGGTGAGCTACGTGGCCTCGACCGAGGCGTCGTTCATCACTGGCCAGGTGATCAGCGTCAACGGCGGCAGCACGATGCCGTGATGGCGTCCACCGCCATCGCCAGGTCGAGCGACTGGCCACGGATCGCCTTGTTGCTGCTGTGCGGTGTGTTCGCCGCCACGCAGGTCGGCAAGCTGCCACCCGCGATGATTGCATTGCGCGAGCAGTACAGTGCCAGCCTGGTTCAGCTCGGCTGGATCACCTCGGTCGTCAACCTGACCGCGGCTGTGATCGGTCTGGCCACCGGGCTGCTGGCCGACCGCATCGGGCGCAGCAACATTCTCAAGCTCGGACTGTTGGCGCTCGGTGCCGGCGCCTTGCTGGGCGCGCTCAGTCAGGGCATGGGCGTGCTGTTCGCGTCCCGCATCGTCGAGGGCCTGGGATTCGTCTGCATCGTGGTTTCGGCGCCGGCGCTGATGCGCGACGCTGCGGGGCCGTCCCGGCTGAAGCTGGCGCTCGGTCTGTGGAGCAGCTATATGGCGCTGGGCATGGCGACGATGCTGCTGCTGGCGCCGCAACTGATGGGTCTGCTCGGCTGGCGCGGCGGCTGGTGGGTCGGCGTGTTCGGCGCGGCGGTACTGTTGACGCTGACGCTATGGGCCCTTCCCACGGACGATCGAGTTGCCGCTGGCGCGCAGACCCCGGCCTCACTGCTGCGCGGCCTGCAGTCAGGCACGCCCTGGCTGCTTGCCGGCTGCTTCAGCGTCTACACCCTGCAGTGGATGACGATGATGGTGTGGCTGCCGACCTTCCTGCAGGACGAACTCGGCTTCGGACTCGCGCGCGCTGCCGCGTTCGTCGCGTTCGTCATCATCGTCAACGCGCCGGGCGCGTGGCTGGGGGGGTGGCTCTCGAACCGCGGTGTGGCGCCGGCATGGCTGGTGCTGGTGTCGGGCCTCGTGATGGGATTCGCCGGCTGCGGCGCGTTCGTCTCCAATGCCGACCCGCTGCTGCGCCTGCTGCTGTGCGTTGTGTTCTCGTTCATCGGCGGCGTGCTGCCGGCTGCGATCTATGCCTGTCTGCCGGCGGTCGCGGCGCCACGCCAGAACTTTGGCTCGGTCAATGGCCTGGTGGTGCAGGCCTCGAATCTCGGCGCCTTGCTCGGTCCACCGTTGGCGGCAGCGCTGGTCGGCGTTGGCGGTTGGCACAGTGTGGGCTGGGCTTATCTCGCGACTGCGTCGGCCTTGGCGCTGCTCATCCTGCGAGCGGCGAAAGCGCCGGAGCTGCGCGCATACGGTGCCACGAAGGCGGTCCATGGCTGATGACCCAGTGGCCCGCAGCGGGCGTCGAAGCTCGCCGGTGTCGGCGGCACCGAAGTCCAGACGCACGCAAGCGGTGCGCAGCGGCGAGATGAAGCGCCGCATCCTCGATGCGGCTTTCGAGGTGCTGAAGGAGCGCGGCTTCGCCGGCTTCACGACACCCGAGGTCGCGCGGCGCGCGGGCGTGTCGCGCGGCGCGCAGGTACACCACTTCCCGAGCAAGCACGACCTGGTGACGGCCGCGATGGAGCACGTCTTCGGCATCGCGCTGGCCGATGGCCTGAGGCTCGCCGAAGCCGCCAAGCGCTCGGGGCGGCCGGTCGAGGCGCTGATCAGTGATGCCCAGGCCTTCTATTTCAGCGACTACTTCCTCGTCGGCGTGGACATGCTGCTCGCCGGCGGCAAGGACCCGGCGCTGAAGGAGGCCGGCATTCGCGTCGTGCGCAACTACCGCCGCCCGGTCGAGCAGCAGTGGCTCGCCGTGATGCAGGAACTCGGCCTGCCGGCCCGGATCAGCGAGGACCTGCTGCTGCTCACTGTGAGCCTGGTGCGAGGCTTTGGCATCCGCCAGCTGTGGTCGGCGGAGCCGGAGCGCGTGGCGGGCCTGCTCACGCTGTGGCAAGACATGATCGACACCTATATCGCGGCGAAGATGTCTGCGAAGGCCTCTGCGGCTGACGCTGCTGCGCCCCCTCGAAAGCGAACCCGAACCTGACATGACCGCCCACGACAGCATCGACATCCACACCCACGTGGTTCCGGCCGAATTTCCGCCCTACCTCGGGCAGCGGCTCGGCGTGCGCTGGCCATCGATGGTGCCGGCTCAGGCGTGCCACCGCCATGTGATGCTCGACGCCAAGGTCTACCGCACGGTGTCGCACCAGTGCTGGGATTGCCAGGTGCGCCTGGCTGACATGGACGCCATGCAGATCGGCCGGCAGGTGTTGTCGCCGATGCCCGAGCTGTTGTCGTACTGGTTGGCGGGCGACGATGCCGCGGTGCTGACGCGCTTCTTGAACGAATCCATCGCCGGCATGGTGCAGCAGGCACCGGCACGCTTTGTCGGACTTGGCGCGGTGCCGCTGCAGGATGTCGAGCGCGCGATTGGCGAACTTGACTACGCCGTTCACCAATGTGGCCTGGCCGGCGTAGAGATCGGCAGCAACATCGACGGCGTCAGCATCGGCGATGCGCGCTTCCTGCCCTTCTTCGAAGCGGCCGAGCGCTATGGCGCGGCGATCTTTGTGCATGCGATGCGGCCCGCCGGCATGGAGCGGCTGGTCGGCTTGCCAATCCTCGAACAGGCGCTGGGGTTCCCGGGCGAGGTGGGCCTGGCCGCGGCGTCGCTTCTGACCGGCGGCACGCTGGCGCGCTGCCCGCGGCTGCGCATCGCGTTCAGCCATGGCGGTGGCACGCTGGCGCAGTTGCTGCCGCGCCTGCAGCACGCCTGGGAGAGCTTTCCGGCGCTGCGCGAATCCATGCCGACGGCACCGGGCGTTGGCGCGCGGGCCATGTACTACGACGACCTCGTCTACGACGCGGCGACAATCGCCTACCTGGTGCAGACCTTCGGCGCCACCCAGCTGATGCTTGGCAGCGACTATCCGTTTGCAATCATGGACAAGGCGCCGGTCGGGCGGGTGCAAGCGCTGCAACTGGACGACTCGGTCGAGCGTCAGCTCCGGCACGGCAACGCCGAACGATGGCTGGGCGCCGCCGCTGCTGGGAGCAGCACGTGATGCCGGGCCTCGACCGGGCGCATGCTGCCGGGGTCGATGTCACCGGCCCTGTGAGTCCCGACACGGTGTTTCGCCAGTGCATCGACCGCCGGCTCGCTGGCCGCCGGGCGCGCTTTCCCAACCCTGCACTGACTTGTCAGCTGCCCTTGCCCAACGAGAGGACCGCCGCGTGAGCGACTCCAAGACGATGACATTCATCGCCCGCATCGACGATGTCGAGGCGGGCTACGCCCTTCAGGTGCCTGTCGAAGGCCGCGAACCGGTGGCGCTGGTGCGCCTGGACGAAGGCTATTTCGTCATCGACGACACCTGCACCCATGGTGCGGCGTCGATGTCCGAGGGCGAAATCATCGGCTGCGAAATCGAGTGCCCCTTCCACAACGGCCGCTTCGACATCCGCACCGGCAAGGTCACCGCGTTTCCGTGCGTCAAGGCACTGATGATCTACCCGGTCAAGGTCGAAGGCGACGAGGTCTACGCCGCACTGGACGCGGGCACGCGTGCCGACGAAGCTTGAATGCGACGGCTCGCCGCGAGCCCGGCGAAAGCACGCTGCGGTGCCATCTGCGCCACACCACTGGGAGCCTCCTCATGTCCTTGTTCGGCCTGTTCAAGAAAACCAAACCGGTGGCAGCCACTGGCTCGGAAAGTTTCCAGGCCTTCTATTGCGACTACATCGCTGCGCCCGGGCGGGACGCGATTCGCAACGGCCTTGACGAAGCGGTCTTCGCCAAGCTGACACCCAGCGAATTGGCCGAGGCCGAGCGCTTGCTGATGGAGCGCCTGGCCGCGCCCGGCGACAGCCGCGCTGCGGTGGGCCTGGGCGTGATCGGGGCCAAGCAGGCGGTCGCGCCGCTGCGGCGACTGGCTGCCGTGCAGAAGAACGCGTCCTTCGCGTCGGTGGCCTATGCCCAGGCGCTGTGGCGCATCGCGCGTGATCCGGCGGCCATCGAGGCGGTCGTCGCCTTGGCGCAGGCCAAACAGCTCAACAACACCCACCGAATGGATGCCGTGCGGGCCCTGGCCGAGATGCCGGCCGAGCAGACCCGGCAGGTCTTGCTCGGGCTGCTGCAGAGCGAGCCCGACTACCTGCTGCGCTACCACAGCTTCAATGCCCTGCTGATGCTGTCCGGGCTGCCCTGGGCCAAGGCCAATGAGCAGGCCGGGGCAATGGCGCCGATGCTCGCGCGCATGCTGGCCGATGCCAACGCGCGTGACGCGGTGATGGCCAAACTGGCCGAGCTGTCAGCGCCGCCGGCTGCGGGTTGACGCGGGCCGACCATGCCCCCGGCTGTTCAAGACCTTGCCAACGGCGCGACCCTGCCGCGCATGGCCAGCCTGCGCGATGCGGCGCTGATCGCCGTCGCCCACACTGCGCTGGCCGGCACGGTGGCCTGGTATTGGTTGACGCTGATCGGCGCGCAGCGCAGCGGGCTCGACCTGGCCTGGTGCGCTGCGCCGGCCGTGCTGGCGGTGGGCCTGAGCCTGACGTCGCAGGCGGACCGCCAGCAGTACGTGGCGCGCCTGCTGGCCTGCGGCGTCATGCTGCCGATCCTGCTCATGATGTGGGCCGGCTCGCAGGACCCCGTCGGTGATGCTGCCGTTCATGCCGCGCCTGCGGCGCCGCCGCTGCGCTGGCTGATCCAGCCCTGGGTGTTCTTCAGCGCCTTTGCGGTCGGCAACGTGTTGCTGTTGCTCGCAGCGATCTGGTGGCTAGCGGCCGCGGTGACGCGGGTCGAGGCGGTTGCCGGCGCCGGCCGCGTGGGCCAGGCGCGGCTGGGTCAACGGTTGCAGTCGCTGGTGGCCGCGGGCGTGCCGTTCGACGTGGCCGCGGGCGCGCAGCCCGGCCAATGGCGGCTGACGCTGCGCCTGCCTGCCACCGAAGGCCGCTCGCATGCCGTGACGCTGGACATCGACGAGCCGGCCGGCCAGGTGTTCGTGCGTGAACGCCTGGGCCTGCACGATGCCGCGCCGCGCAATGCCGACGAGGCCAGCCTGCGCAGCCTGGGCGATGCGTCGTTCGACCCGGCGCGGCCCGACGCGCAGCGCATCGCCGGCCGCAGCATCCAGACCACCATGATCGATCCGACCAAGCTGGCCGCGGTGCGCCTGGACCTCACCGACGACCTCGTTCGGCTGCCGGACGCGGCCCCCACCGAGCCCGAGGCCATCGTCACGCTGCTGTGTGCGCTGGTCACGCGCAGCGGCTACGCGTGGCAGCCGGTGCTGGGCCGGCAGCGCCGCCACTGAACCCCTTGCGGCTGTAGGACGACGGCGTGTCTTGGCTGCCGCAGGGGTGGAAGGCTCAGGGTGGGCGCAGAATGCTGCAATGCAGCAAATAGAATCAACATGAAGCCGTTCGACCTGTCGGACACCATCAACCGGGCCCTGCGAGACGCCGGGCTGATCTCGTCTGCACCCGGTGCCGCCGGTCCGTTGGGGCCGCGCAATCAGGTACCCGGCTCCGCCAGCGAGGCCCCCAATACCGCCGCCACGGTGCCTGCGCCGCGCACCCGCGCGGGCAAGTCCAGCGGCGGCGTTCTCAGCCGCGTGAGCAGCCTGTTGGGCCGGCTGTTGCACGACCAACCTGGCGCCCGCGTGCGGACCGGCGCGCCCGGTGCGATGCTGTCACGCACCTGCACGGCTGAAGCCGGCGAGCGTGCCTACCGGCTCTACGTGCCGGCCAACCCGGCGGCGCGGCCGATGCCCTTGCTCGTGATGCTGCACGGGTGCCAACAAAATCCCGACGACTTCGCGGCGGGCACGGGCATGAACGGGCTGGCCGAACAGCATGGCTTGCTCGTGGCCTACCCAGCGCAGACGACCCATGCCAACGGCGCCAACTGCTGGAACTGGTTCCAGCACAAGGACCAGCACCGTGGCGCCGGAGAGCCCGCCATCATCGCGGCCATCGTCCACGACGTGATGGCCGAACACGCCGTGGACTCGGCGCGGGTGTTCGTGGCCGGCCTGTCGGCCGGTGCGGCGATGGCGGTGATTGTGGGCGCGGGCTACCCCGACCTGTTTGCCGCGGTGGGCGCGCACTCGGGCTTGCCCCACGGGGCCGCAGACGGTGTGGTGTCGGCGTTCACTGCCATGCGCTCGGCCACGCCCACGCCGACGCGCCGGCATGCCGCCCAACACGACGCGGGGCCGGTGCGCCCGGTCTTGCCGACCATCGTTTTTCATGGCGACGAGGACCGCACCGTGACCGCCGCCAACGGCAGCGCCATCGCTGCGCTGGCGCTGCCTGCCGATCTGCAGGGCCTGACGGTGGTCACCACCGTCGGCGATGCCAGCGCCCAGTCGCGAGCTTTCACCAGGACGGTCCATGCCATGCCCGACGGCCGGCCGCAGGTTGAGCACTGGGTGGTGCACGGGGGTGGGCATGCCTGGTCGGGCGGCAGCCCGGACGGCTCGTACACCGATGTGCTGGGACCGGATGCGTCCGAGGAGATGGTGCGCTTCTTCCTTGCGCAGGATGCCGGGTAGGCGGATGCGCTGCAGCCGGCCAAATAGTCCGAACTGCTGATGCCCGCAGCGGGGTGGGCTGGAAGAATGCCTTGGACTGACTCCGGGCTGCCCGGCCCGCCCCATCCCTACCTGAAGCGAGAACACCTTGAAGACCTATACCGAAGTTCAAACGGAGATCAAGGACAACGTCGGATACATCACCTTCAACCGCCCGGATCGCCGCAACGCGCTGAGCCTGGAGGTGTTTGCCGACCTCAGCAACTGCCTGGACGACTGGCGCGACAACGACGAGGTGGCCTGCGTGGTCATCACCGGCGGTGAAGACGTGTTCTGTGCCGGCCTGGACCTGAAGCTGCAGTCGATCTTCAACGACAAGACCACGCGCGACGCCTACTCCAAGGCCTGTCTGCGCGGCTACGGTGTGCTGCTCGACTACGCCAAGCCCACCATCGCGGCCGTGGCCGGCCCCACTCTGGGCGGCGGCTGCGACATCGCGGTGTTCTGCGACATCCGCATCGGCGCGAAGAACACCATCATGGGCTTCCCGCAGATCAAGATGGGCCTGACGCCGTACTTCTCGCCGCTGTGGAAGATCGTCGGCCTGAGCCAGGCCAAGCTGCTGACGCTGTCGGGCGACAAGATCGATGCCCAGGAGGCCCTGCGCATCGGCCTGCTCGACCGCCTGGTCGAGACCGGCAGCGTGGTCGCCGAGGCCACCAAGCTGGCCCGCTCGATTGCCGAGACCACTGTGGGCTCGGCAATGAACAACAAGGAGCTGATGCTGCGCTCGCCGGCGATGGACCCGATCAGCGCGCTCACCTACGAGACCATGGCCTACAAGGAAGTGATCTGGCATCCCGACGTGGTCGAGCGCATCGGCGCGGCCTACAGCCGCATCGGCAAGCGCAGATAAGCGCCACAAGCAGGCGCCGCGGCACCGCGGTGCTGCGCACAGCAAAAAGCCCGCCTGAGGCGGGCTTTTTGCTGGCCGGGCCGGGTCAGAGCGCGCGCCCGATCAGCTCTTTCAGCACCTCGTTGGCGCCGCCGTAGATCGGCTCGATGCGGGCGTCGATGTACATGCGGGCGATCGGGTAGTCGAGGATGTAGCCGTGCCCGCCGAACAGTTGCAGGCAGCGGTGCACCACCTCGCACTGGCGTTCGCTGATCCACCACTTGTTCATCGAGGCCAGATCGGGGGTCATGGTGCCGTCGACCATGCGTTCGATGGCGAAGTCGGAGAACACCCGCGCGATGGTGGCCAGGGTCTTGACCTCGGCCAGTTCGAAGCGCGGGTGCTGCAGATCGATCAGCCGCTTGTCGAACATCTTGCGGTCGTGCGCGTAGTCGCGCGTGACCTGGAACGCATGCTCCATGATGGCCGCGCAGTTCACGCCGCCGAGCGTGCGCTCGTAGGTCAGGTCCTGCATCATCTGGTAGAAGCCCTGGCCCTCGACGCCGCCCAGCAACGCCTCGGCCGGCACCTCGCAGTCGTCGAAGTACAGCTCGCAGGTGTCCGAGCCGTGCAGGCCGATCTTGTTCAGCCGCTTGCCCACACGGAAGCCCGGTGTCTTGGTCTCGAACAGGAACAGCGAAACGCCCTTGGCCTTGAGTTTCGGGTCGGTCTTGGTGGCCAGCACCAGCAGGTCGGCGGTGGAGCCGTTGGTGATGAAGGTCTTCGAACCGTTGATGACATAGCGGTCACCGCGCTTGAGCGCCTGCGTGCGCAGGTTCTGCAGGTCGGTGCCGCCGCCGGGTTCGCTCATGCCCATGCCGGCCACCAGCTCGCCGCTGGCAAGCCGCGGCAGGTACTGCGCCTTCTGCGCGGGCGTGCCGTAGCGTTCGATGTAGTGGGCCGCGATGACGTGTATCTGCTTGCCGGGGCGCCAGCTCGAATCACCGGCCAGGCACAGCTCGTGGGCCACCACGGCCTCGTGCGCAAACGTGCCGCCGCTGCCGCCATGCTCGGCGGCAATGTCGGGCAGCAGGATGCCGAGTTCGCCGGCCTTGTGCCAGACGCTGCGGTCGGTGGCGCCTTCGGCCTGCCAGCGGCCCTGATGCGGCATCACCTCGTCGGCGACGAAGCGGCGGGTCATGTACTGGAGCGATTCAAGCTCCTCGGTCATCCAGCGCGGTCGGTAGTCGTCGATCAGGTTCATGGCGGTCAGGTTCGTTGAAAGGGCAGGGCTGCGCCGATGGTAGGGCGCGACCCCCTGTCTCAATTCGTCGAATCAGACGATTCGAGGACCGCCGGTGAAGCCGGTCGAGGCTGGATCGCGGGCCTCGGCGCGGCGTTGCTGCTGTTGCGTGTCGTTCATTTCGATGCGCAGGCCGGGGATCTTCTCTTCCCAGAAGGCCAGGCGGCCTTGCAAGGCGCGGTGTTCGTCATAGGGTTGCTCGTAGGTCCACACGACGTCCCGCAACTGTCCGTCATCCAGCTTCAGGTGGAAGTAGCGGGCATCGCCTTTGAACGGACAGTGCGAGGTGGTCTCGGACGGTTCGAGGCGCGCCGCCTTCACATCGGCATGGGCGATGTAGTAGCGCGGTGGATTGCGGTCTTCCAGCACCCGGATGACGTCGTGCGAATCGGCCAGCGTCTGGCCGGCAAGCGAAACGGTCACACGCGTGTCGAGCGGCTGCTCCTCGACACGGTGCGTGGGGAACTGGCGGTGGCCGGGTGAGGGGAACGGCATCGGGACCTCCTGATCGGGAACGGGCCAGCCAGGACCGGCAAGTGGCGTGCCCCGGCGGGCAACGCGGGGCGCAGGCCGGGCATTTGACACCCGCCCGCGGCCCGGCCGTTTGGTTGGCGTGGCGGGCGGCAAGGGCTTTTGGCGACCGTGGCAGGATGGCGCTCATGGCGCATGCATTCAGCCATCCGCTGCACGATTTCCACCCGGCCACCCGCCGGTGGTTCGAGCGCACCTTCCCGGCCTGCACTGAAGCGCAGGCGCAGGCCTGGCCGGCCATCCGCGCCGGGCGCCACACGCTGGTCGCTGCGCCCACCGGCTCGGGCAAGACACTGACGGCTTTTCTGGCGGCGATCGATACGCTGGTGCAGCGCGGCCTGCATGAACCGGCGGGCCTGCCCGACGAGACCGCGGTGGTGTACGTCTCGCCACTGAAGGCACTGTCGAACGACATCCACCTCAACCTCGATGCGCCGCTGGCCGGCATCCGCGCCGAGCTGGCCGCGCTGGGCCTGCCGGACGTGGCCATCCGCACCGCGGTGCGCACCGGCGACACGCCGCAAAAGGAGCGCCAGCAAAGCCTGCGCAAGCCGCCGCACATTCTGGTGACGACGCCGGAATCGCTGTACGTGCTGCTGGGCTCGGTGTCGGGCCGCAAGATGCTGGCGACCGTCGGCACCGTCATCGTCGATGAGATCCATGCGCTGGCGGCGGGCAAGCGCGGCAGCCATCTGGCGCTGTCGCTGGAGCGGTTGCAGGCGCTGTGCCCTCAACGACTCACGCGCATCGGCCTGTCTGCGACGCAGAAGCCGATCGACGAGGTGGCGCGCTTCCTGGTCGGCGCGGGCGCGGTGAACGACGGCGTGGCCGACTGCGCCATCGTCGACATCGGCTACGCCAAGCAGCGCGACCTGGCGCTGGAAGTGCCGCCCACGCCGCTGGAAGCGGTGATGTCGAACGACCAGTGGCAGCAGGTCTATGCCCGCGTGGCCGAGCTGGTGCTGCAGCACCGCACCACGCTGGTGTTCGTCAACACCCGCCGCATGGCCGAGCGCGCTGCGCGCCATTTGGCCGAACGCCTGGGCACCGAGGCGGTGGCCGCGCACCACGGCAGCCTGGCCAAGGAGCTGCGGCTCGATGCCGAGCAGCGCCTCAAGCGGGGTGATCTGAAGGTGCTGGTGGCCACCGCCTCGCTGGAGCTGGGGCTGGACATCGGCGATGTCGACCTGGTCTGCCAGCTCGGCTCGCCGCGCTCGATCGCGACCTTCTTGCAGCGCGCCGGCCGCTCCGGCCACGCGGTGAGTGGCGTGCCCAGGGCGCGGCTGTTCCCGCAGACGCGTGACGAGCTGGTGGAATGCGCCGCGCTGCTCGACGCCGTGCAGCGCGGCGAGCTGGATGCGCTGCACATCCCCGTCGCGCCGCTGGACGTGCTGGCGCAGCAGCTCATCGCCGAGGTGGCCTGCCAGGAATGGGACGAAGAGGCGCTGTTCGCGCTGGCGCGGCGCGCCTGGCCGTATGCGGCGCTGACGCATGACACCTACCTCGCGGTGCTGCGCATGGTCAGCGAAGGCTTCAGCACCCGCCAGGGCCAGCGCGCCGCCTACGTGCACCGCGACGCCGTGCACCACCGCCTGCGCGAGCGCAAGGGCGCGCGGCTGACCGCGCTGACCTCCGGCGGCACCATCCCCGAGACCGGCGACTACAGCGTGCTGCTGGCGCCGCAGGCCGAGCTGATCGGCACTGTCAATGAGGACTTCGCGGTCGAGAGCCTGGCCGGCGATGTGTTCCAACTCGGCAATGCCAGCTACCGCATCCTGCGCATCGAGCCCGGCCGCGTGCGGGTGGAAGACGCGCACGGCCAGCCGCCCAGCATCCCGTTCTGGCTGGGCGAGGCGCCGGGCCGCAGCGATGAACTCTCCTGGGCCGTCGCTCGCCTGCGCGAGCACGTTGCGGCGTTGTTGAAGGAGGGCTCGCGCGAGCAGGCCATCGAGTCGTTGATGCAGCGCATCGGGTTGATTGATGCAGCCGCGCGCCAGCTCATCGACTACCTGGCCGGCGCGCTGGCGGTGCTGGGCGCGCTGCCAACGCAGCACACCATCGTGTTCGAGCGCTTTTTCGACGCCTCGGGCGGCATGCAACTGGTGATCCACGCGCCCTTTGGCAGCCGCATCAACCGGGCCTGGGGGCTGGCGCTGCGCAAGCGCTTCTGCCGCCAGTTCAACTTCGAGCTGCAGGCCGCGGCCACCGAAGACGCCATCGTGCTGTCGCTGTCCACCAGCCACAGCTTCCCGCTCGATGAGGTGGCGCGCTACCTGCACCCGGCCACTGCGCTCGGCGTGCTGGTGCAGGCGCTGCTCGACGCGCCGCTGTTCACCGCGCGCTGGCGCTGGAATGCCACCAACGCCTTGGCGTTGCCGCGCTTCCAGGGTGGCCGCAAGGTGGCGCCGCAGCTGCAACGCATGAAGTCGGAAGACCTGCTGGCCGCCGTGTTCCCCGACCAGGTAGCCTGTGCCGAGAACCTGGTCGGCGAGCGCGAGGTGCCCGACCACCCGCTGGTGGCGCAGACCCTGCACGACTGCCTGCACGAGGCGATGGATTCGGATGGCTGGCTGCGCCTGCTGCAGGGGCTGCAGTCGGGCGAGATCACCGTGTTGGCGTGCGACCTGCCCGCGCCCTCGCCGCTGGCGGCCGAGGTGCTCAGCGCCAAGCCGTATGCCTTCCTTGACGATGCGCCGCTGGAAGAGCGCCGCACCCAGGCCGTGCAAAACCGCCGCTACGGTGCGCCGGAGGATGCTGATGAGCTGGGCCAGCTCGATGCCGACGCGATTGCCAGCGTGCGCGAGGAAGCCTGGCCGTTGGCGCGCAGTGCCGATGAGATGCATGAGGCGCTGTGCGGTCTGGGTGTCATCACCGACGCCGAAGCCGCGGCCGAACCCGCATGGACCGGCTGGTTGACGGCGCTGGCGGAGGCGGGCCGTGCGACGCGGCTGTCCACCGGCGTGTGGGTGGCCGCGGAACGGTTGATGTTGGGGCGGGCGATCTATCCGGATGCCGTGTTGCGGCCCGTTATCGAGCCACCGCCTGGCCATGAAGTCGCCCCGGCCGATGCCGGCGAGGCGTTGCCCGAGCTGCTGCGCTCACGACTGAGTGGCCTCGGCCCGACGACGGTGGCGGCGCTGGCTGGGCCGTTGCAATTGCCGCTGGCCGATGTCGACCAGGCCTTGTTAGCCCTGCAGCGTGAGGGCTATGTGCTGCAAGGCCGCTTCACGCCCGGGGCGCCGGTGCAGGAGTGGTGCGAACGACATCTGCTGGCACGCATCCACCGCTACACGTTGAAGCGGCTGCGGCGCGAGATCGAGCCGGTGGAGCCGCGCGACTTCGTGCGCTTCCTGTTCGCGTGGCAACGCGTAGGTGCCGACAGCCGCGTCAGCGGGCCTGAGGCGCTGGGCGCGGTGCTGGCGCAGCTCGAAGGCTTCGAAGCGCCGGCGGCGATGTGGGAGGCCGAGCTGCTACCCGCACGCGTGCAGGACTACCAGAGCGCCTGGCTCGACGACCTGTGCACCGCCGGCCGCACCACCTGGGCGCGGCTGCGACCGCAGGCCACCGAGGGCCGCAGCGGCACTGGCTCGCTGCGCGCCACGCCCATCCTGCTGCTGCCGCGGCGCAACGCAGCGCTGTGGGCGCGGCTGGCGCCGCCGCCCGCCGATGACGCCGGGCTGGGCTCGCGCGCGCAGCGGGGGGTGGGTTACCTGGCCGCGCATGGCGCCTCGTTCTTCGACGAGATCGAACAGGGCGAACGGCTGCTGCGCAGCGAGCTGGAAGAGGCGCTGAGCGAGCTGGTGGTGCGTGGGCGCATTCGCTGCGACAGCTATGCCGGGCTGCGCGCGCTGCTGGTGCCAGCGTCCAAGCGGGCCGCGGCGCAGGCCGGGCGGCGCCGCCGCATCGCGCTGGCCGGGGTGGAGGATGCCGGCCGCTGGTCGCTGGTCCGGCCGGTGGTGCCGGCGGCCGGCGCGGCGACGGCCGAGTCGCGCGCGGCCGCGGCCGATGCGCTCGAACACGTCGCCCGCACGCTGCTGCAGCGCTACGGCGTGGTGTTCTGGCGCCTGCTGGAGCGCGAGGCCGCGTGGCTGCCGCCCTGGCGCGAACTGGTGCGGGTGTACCGCCGGCTTGAGGCGCGCGGCGAGATCCGCGGTGGCCGCTTCATCGCCGGCCTGACCGGCGAGCAGTACGCATTGCCGGAAGCTATTGGCCTGCTCCGCCAGATCCGCCGCCAGCCGCCCGACGCCGGCTGGGTCTGCCTGGCTGCCAGCGACCCGGCCAGCGTGCTGGGCACCGTACTGCCCGGCCCCAAGGTGCCGCGCGTGGCCGGGGCGCGCGTGCTGTACCGCGATGGCCTGGCGGTGGCCACCAGCGTGGCCGGGCAGATCGACTGGCTGCAGCCACTGTTGGCCGCCGAGCAGCAGGCCGCCAGCCGGCTGCTGGTGCTCGACCCGCCGCTGCGCTGGCTGGAGCAGCAAGCGGCGTAGTGGCAGCCGGCGGTGGCTAGCCGCCTGCCCGCGAGCGCGCTCTTGGCCGCGCCCGGCCGTTGCAAGGCGTTGCAGCCGAGCCCACAGCAAAGGAGCCGCGCACGCCTTTCAGCCCCGCACCAGGCGGCCGGGCAGCTCGCCGGTATGGCCGTCATCGCGCAGGATCTCGATGCCTGAAACGAAGGTGTGCGCGTAGCCCCGGGCTTTCTGCAGGATGCGCTTGCCGCCGGCGGGCAGGTCATAGACCACCTCGGGTGGCAGCAGCGCGAGCGCATCGAAGTCGATGACGTTGAGGTCGGCCTTCATGCCCGGGGCGATGCGACCGCGGTCGTTCAGGCCGTAGGCCGCGGCGGTGTCGCGGGTGAGCTTGGCGACCAGCGTTTCGAGGTCGATGCGTCCCAGGGCGCGGTCGCGGCCCCAGTACGAGAGCAGAAAGGTCGGCTGGCTGCCGTCGCAGATCAGGCCCACATGGGCGCCACTGTCGGCCAGGCCGAGCACGGTGCCTTCGGCCGTGAGCATCTCGCGCACGGTCTCGAGGCTGCCATCCCAGTAGTTCTCGATCGGGTACATCAGCATGGCCTTGCCATCGCTGCTCATCATGTGCGCCAGCGCCTGCGCCCACGGGCTGGTGCCACTGGCTGCAGCGCTTGCGCCGATGGCGCTGGTCAGGTCGGGTTCGTAGTCGAGCTCGGGCCCGAGCGGGAAGGTGCGCTGCAGCCATTCAGCCATCAACTGCGTGCGCGGCGTGTCCGGTCGCCCCTCGATCAGGCGACGGCGCAGTGCGCCGTCCTCGCGCAGGCGCTGCAGGCGCTCGGGCGGTGGCAGCGCTTCCAGCGCGGCCCAGGCGGGGTGGTCGGAGAACGGGTTCATGCTGGTTTCCAGCCCCATCAGCACCCCGATGCCTCGCGCGCCCACCTGCGCCGTGGCGTCCAGGCCCTCGGCGCGCAGGCTCTGCACCCATGCCAGCGTCTCACGCCAGAGCCCGCGGTTGCCGCCCACTTGCAGCAGCAGGGCCGACATCGGGCGTCCCGCAGTCACCGCCGCCGCTCGCAGCAGGGCGTACTCGCCGGGACCGAAGTCGGAGTTGACCTCGAACACACCTTTGCCCGCGCGGCGCATGGCCATCGCCAGGCCGTGCAATTCGGGGTCGCCGGCAGTCAGGCTCGGCACCAGGCGGCCGTCACGCGCCTTGTGCTTCGTGGTGCGCGAGGTTGTGAAGCCCAATGCGCCGGCTTTGAGCGCACGCTCCAGCAACACACCCATCCGTTCGATCTCGTCGACGGTGGGCATCTCGGCATGGTCTGCGCCGCGCTCGCCCATCACGTAAAAGCGCAGCGCGGAGTGCGGCATCTGGGTGGCGAAGTCAATGGCATGGCTGCGCCTTTCCAGCGCGGCCATGTACTCCTCGAACGACTCCCAGCCGAAGTCGACGCCCTCTGCCAGCACGGTGCCCGGGATGTCTTCCACCCCTTCCATCAGGTTGATCAGGTAGCTGCCGGCACCAGGGCGCACCGGCGCGAAGCCGACCCCGCAGTTGCCGAACACCGCGCTGGTGACGCCGTGCACCGACGAGGGGGTCAGGTAGGCGTCCCACAGCGCCTGACCGTCGTAGTGGGTGTGGATGTCGACGAAGCCGGGGGTGACGAGGCGGCCAGCCGCGTCGATGTCGCGGTAGCCGGCGCCGATGTCGTCGCCCACCGCGGTGATGCGACCGCCATCCACGGCCACCGAGGCCATTCGGCGGGGCGCACCGGTGCCGTCGATCAACAGGCCATTGCGAATCACGAGGGCATGCATGTGAGGATTCCTTGCTTCGTGACGGGGGAGGTCATGCCCGGTGACAGCAGGCCGTTCAGCGGGAGCTGATGATGCAGACGGGCCTTGATGAAGGGACCATAACAACACAATGATTGGTTGGCATTTTCTGGCTTATCCGGCGCTTCTGCAGCGCTGGGCGGGGCCGCCTTGTCCGGCGGTGGCCCATGCCGGGATGCAATAGCTGCTATCGGACTCCGCCGCTGGCGATGCCTGATGAGGCTGGTCACAATGCCCAGTCCGGCACAGGCCGGGCGCCCGCTTGTGATGGCCACGCGGTTCTGCCTGGCCGGCGCGGGCCAAGGAGACCGCGCATGGCATTCGACAAGACCCCCGGCTGGCTGGACTGGTATGCCGGCCCCAGCACGCCACGCTTCAACCTGCCCGCCGGCGCCGTCGATGCGCATTGCCATGTGTTCGGCCCTGGCGACCAGTTCCCCTTTGCGCCCGAACGCAAGTACACGCCCTGCGACGCCAGCAAGCAGCAACTGTTCGCGCTGCGTGACCACCTGGGCTTTGCGCGCAATGTGATCGTGCAAGCCACCTGCCATGGCGCCGACAACCGCGCTCTGGTCGATGCCTGCATCAGCGCCAATGGCAAGGCGCGCGGCGTGGCGACGGTCAAGCGCAGCATCAGCGATGCCGAGCTGCAGGCGCTGCACGAAGCCGGCGTGCGCGGCGTGCGCTTCAACTTCGTCAAGCGGCTGGTGGACTTCACGC
>JBDTQF010000051.1:0-18795 GCA_039932275.1 Burkholderiales bacterium | reverse complement strand
GCGCTGTACCTGTCGAACATCGCCAGCAAGGTGCACCTGGTGCACCGGCGCGACAAGTTCCGCGCCGAGCCGATTCTGATCGACAAGGTGCACGAGAAGGTCGCGGCCGGCAAGATGCAGTTGCATCTGTTCAAGACGCTGGATGAAGTGCTCGGCGACGCCTCGGGCGTGACCGGCGTGCGCCTGAAAGACACGCAGACCGGTGCGACGGAAGACTTGGCGCTCAAAGGCTGCTTCATCGCCATCGGCCACCAACCCAACACCGACATCTTCAAGGGCCAGCTGGAGATGAAGGACGGCTACCTGATCACCCGCTCGGGCCTCAATGGCTTGGCCACCATGACCAGCATTCCCGGCGTGTTCGCCGCCGGCGATGTACAGGACCACGTCTACCGGCAGGCCATCACCTCAGCGGGCACCGGCTGCATGGCAGCACTTGATGCGCAGCGCTTCCTGGATCAGGGCGGCAAGGTCTGAGCAGGCACCCGGTGCCCGGTGTGCCGGCCACCACCCGCCAAGCGGGTGTCTCAGCCACGTTGCCGCGGCTCGGCAGTGACTGAAGTCGACAGCGGTCCGTGTCAGGCTATAATCTGCGATTCACTGGTTCGTGCGATGCGACCTTCTCAGGGTCGCGTTTTTCGCGAACACACCCGCTCATACAAGTCAGCTCCGGAGAAGCGTCATGGCACGCGTCTGTCAAGTCACGGGCAAGCGCCCGATGGTGGGGAACAATGTGTCCCACGCCAACAACAAAACCAAGCGCCGCTTTCTGCCGAATCTGCAGTACCGCCGCTTCTGGCTCGAGGCAGAGAACCGCTGGGTTCGGCTGCGCGTATCGAACGCCGCACTGCGGTTGATCGACAAGGTCGGCATCGAGCAGATCGTGGCCGATCTGCGCGCCCGCGGCGAACTGTGAACGGAGACTGAACATGGCTAGCAAAGGCGGACGCGAAAAGATCAAGCTGGAGTCCTCGGCCGGTACCGGGCACTTCTACACCACCAGCAAGAACAAGAAGACCACGCCCGAGAAGATCGAACTGATGAAGTTCGATCCCAAGGCGCGCAAGCACGTGCTGTACAAGGAAACCAAGCTCAGATGATGTGACGTGCGGTTGACGGCAGCGCCGTCGACCACACCGCTGCAACACCCCTCTTGGCTTGCGCCAAAACCCGCCCCGGCTTGCTGCGGCGGGTTTTTTCGTGGCCGGGGTTTTCGTAGCTGACGATCCGGGTGGATCCGGATGGACGCGCCCAGCCCACCGCCCCTAGAGTCTCGCTGAAACGTAACAAAAGAATACGTTCAGGGAGACGACCATGGACAAGCTCAGCTGCGGCACGCCTGCCGCTTGGTTCGCCGTGCTCGCAGCAGGCCTGTGGGTTGGCTGGCTGCCGTCGGCACAGGCACAGGCCATTGACCCATCGACCGCACGGGCTGTACTGGGCGAACCCTTGTCCATCGAGATTCGCGTGCGAGCACCGACCGGTGCACCCGATCTGACGCCTCGGTGCATCGACGCCGAATTCGAATGGGGCGATGTCTATTTGTCGCCCGACGAGGTCCGCGTTTCGCTCGAAGCAGAGCCTCACTCGGGCTGGACACGCGCCAAGTTGTCGCACCCCCGCCGCATCGACGAGCCGCTGGTCTCCGCGAGGGTCACGCTGCGGTGCGGCGCCCATTTTGTGCGAGAGTTTCCAGTACTCGCCGATCCGATGGACCTGGCTCGCAGGTCAGCCCTTGTCACGCGTCAGAGGGGCACCCGATCCACCGACTCGGGTGCACCCGCGCCACGAGCGGCATCACCGTCGGGCACCGGCTTCGTTCCACCACTCACCCCGAAGGTCGACGCCAGCACGTCGATACCACAGGGTCAGTCGCCTGGGACACCCTCCCCCTTGCAGCCAGACTCGGGTGCGAGCACCAGCGCGGTGATGGTGGCCGCAGCACAGCAGCCCACACCGGGGGCCTCGTCCAGTGCATTCGTGGTCGATGAATTGCTGCGCCAGAACGCCAAGATCGACGGCGTCCAGCAGTTGGTCAATGCCGTGAAGTCGCAACAATCGCAGCGTGAGCGAGACACGCTCGGCCCATGGTGGTCCGCCAGTGCCGTCGTACTCGGCATGGCACTGGTCGGCTTGCTGCGCATCGGCGGCGACAGCTGGCATGTGCACCAGCCTATGCTGCGTCGGTTCGCCCGGCGTTCCGGCCGGCGGCCCATCCGGTCCAATGAGCAAGTCCCGCGGGATGTTTCTCCCCCTGCGGACACCGCTGCACCGCCCACGCGCCACCCCATCACCCCTTCATCACCGAGCTCGGCGGTGCGTCCGACGTCGAACGAACACGATGCCCGTTGGGCCGACGCAGACTTTGGCCGTGCGGCACTGGGCGACGCACCGCAGCCCGACTTCCTGCGCCAGGTCGAATCACTGATAGCCGAAGGTTATGCGGGTGGCGCCCTGTTGATGCTGGAGAAGGCCTTGCAGGCCGGCCCCGACAAGAACCCCTGGCTGCTGCTTGCGCTGCTGGACCTGTATGGTGAGATGGGCCAGCCCTGGAATCAGGTCCGGGTGGCGGCGCAACTCGAAGCGCTCTACAACGTCAGCGTTCCGCTCCGCGGCGGTGACGCCCCGGAAGGCCCGCCGCTCGACGAACATGCGCGCACGCTGCGTCACATCATCGAGCACTGGTCCACCGCCGACGCGCGCGACGCACTGGCCCGGGTCCTCCTGCGGCCGCCGGAGTTCGAGCCACTGAGCCTTGCGGCGTTTCGCACCACCCTGCTGCTGCACGCCATCACGGCGCTCAACGACGACGAAGCCGGCCCGCCCCTGTTCGACCCGCTGATCGACTGGTCGCTCCCGCCACCCAGCGCCTGACCGTCCCGGCCTCGCCCGGCAGCCCACAAAAAAGCCGCGTGCGGCACACCTGCCGACGCGGCTCGTTCGCGGGAGGAAGGGGTCTCTCGGGGCGACCTACTCAGGCCCGTGCGGCGCGCAGGTGCAGGGCGAAATCCTGCAGCGCGGCAATGCCGCTTTCTTCGGCCTTGCGGCACCAGCCCTGCAAATCGGCCACCAACTGCTCGGCCGAGACATTGGTGCGGGTCCACAGCTGGCGCAGCTCTTCACGCATAGCCACCAGCTTGGCCAGTGACGGGCTGTGACCGCAAGCCTTGGCCACCTCTGCCTGCAGTGCGGCGGGAATCTTCTCGGTGTCGCGATGCAGCCAGCGCGAGGCCAGGTGCATTTCCTTCCAGCGCGGCGTGTTCTTGGCGCCCTGGGCCTTCAAGCGGGCGAGCTCCTCGCCACAAGCGCGCCGCAACTCGCCGGCATAACGCGCCATCACTTCGTAGCGGTGGGCGATGAGGGCTTCGAGCGTCTGGCTGTCGACCATCGGCTTCACCTCACCCAGCCGCAATTGTGGCGCCACCTTGCGCACCTTGGCCCAGCCCAGCATCTCCAGGGCCCGGATGTAGCCCCAGGCGATGTCGAACTCGAATGGCTTGACCGACAGCTTGGCCGACGTCGGATAGGTGTGGTGGTTGTTGTGCAGTTCCTCGCCGCCGATCAGGATGCCCCACGGGAACACATTGGTGGACGCATCGGTGGCTTCGAAATTGCGATAACCCCAGTAGTGGCCGATGCCGTTGATGATGCCGGCCGCGGTGATCGGGATCCACAGCATCTGCACGGCCCAGACGCTGACGCCCAGCACGCCGAACAGCAGCACGTTGATGACCATCATCAGCGCCACCCCTTGCCACTGGAAACGGCTGTAAAGGTTGCGTTCGATCCAGTCGTCTGGTGTGTTGTGGCCGTACTTGGTGATGGTGTCGAGGTTCTTGGCCTCGGTGCGGTACAGCTCCGCGCCGCGCAGCAGCACCGTCTCAATGCCGCGGGTGACCGGGCTGTGCGGGTCGTCGACGGTCTCGCACTTCGCGTGGTGCTTGCGGTGGATGGCGACCCATTCCTTGGTCACCATGCCCGTGGTCAGCCACAGCCAGAAGCGGAAGAAGTGCGCCGGCACCGGCCCCAACTCCAGCGAGCGGTGGGCCTGGCTGCGGTGCAGGAAGATGGTCACCGCAGCGATGGTGATGTGGGTCAGCGCCAAGGTCGCCAGCAGGACCTGCCACCAAGTCGCCCGCAGCAGGCCATTGGCCAGCCAGTCGAGCAAGGTGGACCAGATCTGCGTTATTTCAGCCATGAAAAACCTTCGTCAAAGGGAGTATCGGCAAGGTCGCCGATCTGGGGCCCTGGGCCGGCCATCACGGCGTGCGCGGTGTGACTTGCTCTGACTCGACTTCAACGCAGGCGTTCCACCGAAGCGAACCATCAGGTGATTCCGCAGGGGTCACACGGACCAATTGTAGGTGCGCGTGTCGAAATTCAAGCCCCCAAGTACCGGCAATTGCCAAGGAATAGGTCGGCACGGTATGCCAAACCCCTTGCCCTGCAGTGAATCGGCCTAGCGTCGCTGCCACACGGCCGCAAAGAACCCGTCGGTGGCATGGCGGTGCGGCCACATCCGCAGGCAGCCGTCGCGCGTCAGTTCGGCTGCAGCGTCGACGCCGTTGCGGCCCAGGATCTCCTGCGCGTCCAGCGCAGCAAAACCCGGATGAGCCGCGCCGAAGGCCTGCGCGATCTGCTCGTTTTCCGCCGCCAGCAGGCTGCAGGTGGCATAAACCAGCCGGCCGCCCGGTTTCACCAGCCGCGCCGCGCTGGTCAGAATAGCCTGCTGCTTGACCACCAGCTCCTCGGTGGTCTTGGGCGACTGGCGCCATTTGAGGTCGGGATTGCGGCGCAATGTGCCCAGGCCCGAACACGGCGCATCGACCAGCACCCGGTCGATCTTGCCGGCCAGGCGCTTGATGCGTTCGTCGCGTTCATGCGCAATGCCGGCCGGGTACACATTCGACAGGCCACTGCGCGCCAGCCGGGGCTTGAGCGCCTCCAGCCGATAGGCCGACACATCGAAGGCATACAGCCGCCCGGTGTTGCGCATCATCGCGCCCAGCGCCAACGTCTTGCCGCCAGCGCCGGCGCAGAAATCGACCACCATCTCGCCGCGCTTGGCCTCGGTGAGCAGCGCCAGCAGCTGGCTGCCCTCGTCCTGCACCTCGACCTCGCCCTGCAGGAACGGCTCGGTCTTCTGGATCTGCGGCTTGCCGGCCAGCCGCAGGCCCCAGGGCGAGTACGGCGTCGGCACTGCTTCGAAGCCGGCTTGCTGCAGCGCCGCCTGTGCCTCTTCGCGCTTGGCCTTCAATGCATTGACGCGCAGATCCAACGGCGCACCCTGATTGAGGCTGTTCACCAACGGCCAGAAGTCCTCGCCCACTTCGGTACGCAAGGCACGCGCCAGCCACTCGGGCAGGTTGTGCCGCAACGGCTCGGGCAGCGTTTGCCGGTCCACCGCCAGCGCCGCGTCGCGCCAGGCGATCTCTTCCGGCGATAACGCGGCGCGCAGGAAGGCCGGGTTACCGCGCCAGGCCAGCAGCGCCAGCCGGCGCTCCAGCGCGCCGCTGCCGGTCTTGGCCAGGTGCTCCAGCAGCAGCCGCTCGCGCAGCACGGCATAGGTGGTCTCGGCCAGCGTGGCACGCTCGCGCGTGCCGAGCAGCCGGTTGCGCCGGAAGAAGGCCGATACCACCGCGTCGGCGGGCAACTCGAAACGCAGCACCTCCCACAGCAGGTTGCAGCTCAGCCCCAGCAAGGCCTTGGGTGTCATGCGAGGGTTCCGTTCAAAGCAGCCACTGGGGCTCGTTGTGGCGATGCCGCACACGCAGCCCGTCAAGGGTCAGGTCGCCCTGTACGAACCAGCGCACGGCGCGCGGGTAGATCACGTGTTCGGCCGCCAGCACGCGCGCCGACAGCGCGGCTTCGTCGTCCTCACCCCGCACCGGCACGGCAGCCTGCAGCACGATGGGGCCGTGGTCGAGTGCCGGGGTCACGAAGTGCACCGTGGCACCCGCCAGCGTGCAGCCGGCCTCGATGGCACGCTGGTGCGTGTGCAGGCCGGGAAAGGCCGGCAGCAGCGACGGATGGATGTTGAGCATGCGGCCCGCGTAGTGCAGCACGAAGGCATCACCCAGGATGCGCATGAAGCCGGCCAGCACCACCAGGTCGGGCTGAAAGGTGTCGATGGCCTGCGCCAGCGCGGCATCGAACTGCTCGCGCTGCGCATGCTCGCAGTGGTTCACCACGCCGGTGGCGATGCCACGCGCCGCCGCCCAGGCCAAGCCAGCGGCATCAGGACGGTTGCTCAGCACCGCCACCACGCGCGCCGGCCAGCCTTCGGCAGCGCAGGCCTGCTGGATGGCTTCCATGTTGGAGCCCCGGCCGGAGATCAGGATCACGATTCGCTTCATCGGGGCGGGAGTGTACGGGGCGGCCCCGGTCAGCCCGACCCGCTGCCTAGAATGTGCCGCCATGACCCAACGCGTCCTCACTGGCATCACCACCACCGGCACCCCGCATCTGGGCAACTACGTCGGCGCGATCCGACCGGCCATCGCCGCCAGCCGCGAGGCCCGCGTCGAGAGTTTTTTCTTCCTGGCCGACTACCACGCGCTAATCAAGTGCGACGACCCCGCGCGCATCCAGCGCTCGCGGCTGGAGATCGCGGCCTGCTGGCTGGCTGCCGGGCTGGATACCGAGCGCGTCACCTTCTATCGCCAGAGCGACATCCCCGAGATCCCCGAGCTGACCTGGCTGCTGACCTGCGTCACCGCCAAGGGCCAGATGAACCGCGCACATGCCTACAAGGCGGCCAGCGACGCCAACGCCGTCGCGGGTGACGACGTGGACGCCGGCATCACCATGGGCCTGTTCTGCTACCCCATCCTGATGGCGGCCGACATCCTGCTGTTCAACGCTCACCGCGTGCCGGTGGGGCGCGATCAGATCCAGCACATCGAGATGGCGCGCGACGTGGCCCAGCGCTTCAACCACCTCTACGGGCGGGGCCAGGAGCTGTTCGTGCTGCCCGAGGCCGAGATCGACGACGACGTGGCCATGCTGCCCGGGCTCGACGGGCGCAAGATGTCGAAGAGCTACGACAACACCGTGCCGTTGTTCGAGGGCGGCAGCCACGGGCTGAAAGAAGCCGTGGCGCGCATCGTCACCGACTCGCGCCTGCCGGGCGAGCCCAAGGACCCGGACAGCACCGCGCTCACCGCGCTGTTCGATGCCTTCGCCACTGCGCCGGAGCGGGCCGCGTTCCGCAGTGATCTGCAGGCCGGCCTGGCCTGGGGCGAGGCCAAGCAGCGCCTGGTGCGACAGATCGAGACCCAGGTCAGCCCGCTGCGCGAACGCTATGCCGAGCTGATGGCGCACCCACAGCGCATCGAGGACGTGCTGCAGGCCGGCGCCGCCAGAGCCCGCCGCGAAGCCGCCCCGCTGATGGCGCAGCTGCGCGAAGCCGTGGGCCTGCGCAGCGCGCTTTCGCTGCCCGTGGCCTCGGCGCCGGCCGCCAGCGCGAAGGCCGACCTGCCGGTGTTCAAGCAGTACCGCGAGCCCGACGGCCGCTTCTACTTCAAGCTCCAGGCCCACAGCGGCCAACTGCTGCTGCAGAGCCAGGCGTTTGATGATGGCCGCAGCGCCGGCGGCTGGGTCAAGCGGCTCAAGACCGAGGGCGCCGCCGCGCTAAACGACGCGCCGGTCGAGCGCCCGGCCGATGTCAGCGAGGCCGAGGTGATTCAAGCACTGGCCGCCCTGCTGGCGGCGGCCGACTGAGAAACGACTACACCAACCGCTCGATCTTCTTGTAGCGCCACACCAGCCGGTAGTAGCCGCTCTGCAGCGCCAGCATGGCCAGGTACGCCACCGGGAAGGCCATCCACACGCCCTCCAACCCGAAACGGCCCTGCAGCAGGTAGGCCGCCGGCAATTGCACTGCCACGATGCACAGGATGGAGATGGCCACCGGCACCATCACCACGCCGCTGGCGCGCATGATGCCGCCCACCGTGGCCTGGAAGCCGAACACCAGCAGGCTCCACAGCATGATGTGCAGCAGATGGTCGGCCTGCGCCAGCACCTGCGGCTGCGTCAGGAAAAAGCCCAGCAGGTGGTGTGACAGCGCATAGCCCAGCAGCACCAGCGCGCCGGTCACACCCAGGTTGAGCCACAGCCCGGTGCGCAGGATGGCACCGAGCCGTTCGGCCCGGCCGGCGCCGATGGCCTGCGCGCCCAGCACCGACGCCGTGATCGCGATCGACAGTGCCGGAAACTGCACATAGTTGACGATCTGCGTCACCGCGCCGTAAGCCGCCGTCGCCTGCGAACCATACCGGTTCACCAGCGTCAGGATCACCAGCTCCGACAGCGAGATCACCACCATCTGCACGCCGGTCGGCAGACCGATGCGCATCACGCGGGCCAGCAGCGCGCCGTCCAGGCGCAGTGCCGCCATCAGCTCGCCATCCAGCGCCAGCACGCTGCGCGTGCGCCGCAACCGCAACAGCAGGAAGGCCAGCGCCAGCGCGTTGGCCACCAGCCCGGCCACCGCGGCGCTGCGGATGCCCATCGGCGGCAGCCCGAGCCAGCCGCGAATGAGCGCCGGCGTCAGCAGCAACCCAACGCCGGTGGACAGCAGCAGCGCCATCAGCGGCGACACCGTGTCGCTCACCCCGCGCAGCAACTGCGTGTAGAGGATGAACACCATCAGCAGCGGCAGGATGAGCATCATCACCCGCGCATAACTCGCCGCATCGTCGAGCACGTCGGCCGGTGTGCCCAGGGCCTGCAACGCCTCGCGCGCGAAGACGATGCCCAGCACCGCCGCCACCAGACCGATCAACGTGCCCAGCGCCAGCGAGGTGCCGGCAATGGCCTTGACCTTGGCCGGCTCGCGCGCCCCCCAGGCCTGCCCGATCAGCACCGAGGCGCCCGCGCCCAGCCCGATCACCAGCGAGATGAAGAAGAACACGATCGGGAACATGCCCGACACCGCCGCCAGCGCATGCGTGCCGAGCATCTGCCCGATGTAGATGCCGTTGACGGTGCCCGACAGCCCCTGCAGGATGTTCGACAGCACCATCGGTGCCAGAAACGCTAGGTAGATGCGCCACAGTGGGCCGGCAGGTTGGGAAGGAGGGGGCATGGTGATGGACTCAATGAAGTGGGTGGCGGGACGAACGGCGCGGTGCGCTCAAGTGTTCGCGGGGTCGGCCGGCGCAGGCGAGGCGAAGGCATCCCGCGTCAGCCACGCCAGATAGGACTGCACATCCGTCGGCCAACCGGCCATACAGCGCGTCAGGGCCGCCGGGTCGGTGGCGAACAAGGCCCGCGCGGCTTCTTCGAAGCCCTGCAGTTCACCCGCCACGGCGCTCATCACGCGATAGCTGCGCTCCTTGGCCTGCCGCACGGCATCGCCTTCGGCATGCGTGCGGCGGGCCTCATCGACCAGCCGGCGCAGCGCCGCCGACGCCCCACCGCGCTGCTGCGCCAGCCACTCCCAATGGCGCGGCAGCAGCGTGACTTCGCGCGCCACCACCCCCAGTTTCGGCCGACCCACCGAGGGCGCCTGGCGGACGAGCGGCGCCGGCACTGCAGCGTCGCCCACTGGCGCAGGCACTTCCCCGACGGCAGCGGGCCAGGGGTGGTCGACCAGCGCACCGCTCGCATCGTCGAAAACCATCAACCCGCCCGCAGACGAATCAAACGCAGCCAGCGCGCTGGCCACCTCGGCATACGTACCGAAAGCGACGCGCCGGCCTTGGAAAAAAGCCGTGCAAGTCGGCGAGGGCATCGAGTTCATGGTCAAATTGTATACGGGTTTAATTAATTTACCCGTGTTAAATATGTGTGCTGCGTCGGCAAGGGGAAGGCAGCGGCAAACAGCGCTATTCTTCGCGGCCCTGAACCGCCCCCGCTTCGTCTGACCATGACCGGCATCCACATCACCGACATCGAATCGGCCATCAATTGGTGGCGCGAGCGCACGCCTTCGCCCGACGGCATCGGCGCCTGTGCGGAGGTGCGGGCGCTGGCCGAGGTGTATGCGCTGATGGTGTATTACCACCATGCCGAATGCGACGACGCCAGCATGCCGGATGAGGCCAAGGCGGCTTGGCTGGCCTGGTATGCCAGCACGCCCGATGCGCCCTGCATCGCAATCTGCTCCACCACCCAGGGCGATGCGATGTGCAAGGGCTGTGGCCGCACCTTCGAGGAGGTGCAGGGCTGGCCCGCCATGAGCCCCGCCGACAAACGCAGCGTGTGGCGCCGCATCACCCAACAGGGCACGGCCTGGCGCTTCAACCGCTATGCCGAGCGGGCCCGCGCGGCCACTGGCACCGACCACCCCGACCCGGCCAGCCTCGGCCCCGGCGGCGACGGCGCAGCCCGCGCGGCATGACCCTCGGCCGCCGCCGGCTGTGGGGTGCGGATGCGGGCGCGCTGCTGCGACTGGCCTGGCCGGTGTTCATCGGCCAGATCGCGCTGATCGGCTTCTCGACGGTGGACACCGTGCTGGCCGCGCGCTCGGGCACCGAGGACCTGGCCGCGCTGGCGGTCGGTTATGCCGCGTACATCACCACCTTCATCGGCCTCGCGGGTGTGGTGTTTGCGCTGTCACCCATCGTGGGCGAACTGTTCGGCGCCGGCAAGCCACTCGAAGCCGGACGGCAGCTGCACCAGGCGGTATGGCTGGCGCTGGGCTTGAGCGTGCCCGGCTGCGCCCTGCTGCTCTGGCCCGGCGCCCTGCTGATCCTGGCCCAGTCGAGCCCGCCGGTGGCGGCCAAGGTGCACAGCTACCTGGGCATCCTGGCGCTGGCGCTGCCTGCGGCGCTGCTGTTCGGCGCCTACCGCGGCTTCAACAATGCCATCTCGCGGCCCAAGGCGGTGATGGTGCTGCAGCTGGGGGGTTTCGCCGCCAAGCTGCCGTTGTCGGCGCTGCTGGTGTTTGGCATCGGTGCGCCGGGCGACGCCTGGCATCTGCCGGCGATGGGCGTGGCCGGCTGCGCCTGGAGCACCACGCTCGTGCTGTGGGGTCAGTTGGCGGTGGCGCTGCTGATCCTGCGCCGCGACCCGTTCTACCGGCCGTTCGGTGTGCCCGGTCGTGTGCGGCTGCAGGCCCCGCAAGGCGCAGCGCTGCTGGCCATGCTGCGCCTGGGCCTGCCGATGGCTGCCGCGCTGTGGATCGAGGTCTCCGGCTTCACACTGATGGCCGTCTTCATCGCCCGGCTGGGCACCGCGCAGGTGGCCGGCCACCAGATTGCGTCCAACATGGTGGCGCTGCTGTTCATGCTGCCGTTGTCGCTGGGGCATGCCGCCAGCGTGCTGGTGGCCCAGGCCATCGGGGCGGGCCGGTTGATGGACGCACGGCGCCTGGGCTGGCACGGGCTTGAACTGGGTGTTGTGCTGGCCGCCGCGATGGGCTTGATCGTCTGGCTGGCAAGCGGGCCGTTGATCGGGCTGTACACGCCCGACCCGCAGGTGGCGATGGTGGCGTTGGGCCTGTTCGGCTTCATGACCATCTTCCACGTGGCCGACGCAGCCCAGACGTTGGCCGCCTTCGTGCTGCGCGCCTGGCGCATCACCACCGTGCCGATGTTGGTGTATGGCGTGGCGGTATGGGGCGTCGGGCTGGGCGGCGGCTACCTGCTGGTGTTTTCGAACCTCGCCTGGGTGCCCGCCGGCTGGGCCAGTGCGCAGGGCTACTGGCTGGCCGCCCTGGCCGGCTATGTGCTCACGGCGTTGGCGCTGACGCTGTGGCTGCTGCACACACTGCGCCGCGCCGGCTGAGCCTTCAACGCAGCGACGTGCGCCGGGGCAGCGCCAGCACGAAACAGCTGCCACCGCCCTCGCGCGGCTCGCACCAGGCCTGGCCGCCGTGCCGCGCGGCGATCTGCCGCACCAGCGACAGCCCCAGCCCCACGCCGCCGGCTTGTTCATGGTGGCCGGGCAGGCGGTAGAACGGCTCGAAGATGCGTTCGCGCTCGGCCACCGGCACGCCCGGGCCGCGGTCGCACACGGCCAACATAACCCGCTGCGCAGCGGCGTCGCCGCGCAGCTGCACCTGCACCTCGTCGCCGCCGTAGCGGCGGGCGTTCTCCAGCAGGTTGCGCACCGCACGGCGCAGCAGGCGCTCGTCGCCGTGCAGGGCCCAGCTTGCGCTGTCGGGACCGACCTCGAGCGTTGCGTCCACCCGTGCAGCCTCTTCGGCGGCCAGCGCGGGCAGGTCGAGCCGCTCGTCGGCAATACCCACCTGCGCATCGAGCCGGCTGGCCAGCAGCACCTCTTCGACCAGCGCATCAAGCTCGCGGATATCGCGGTCGATTTCCGAGCGCAGCGCGCCGCGGTCACCGGCCGATGCGCTGTCCAGCATCGCCACCGCCATCTTCAGCCGCGCCAGCGGCGAGCGCAGCTCATGGCTGGCATTGGCCAGCAGTGAGCGGTTGGCGCGCAGCAGCCCTTCGATGCGCTGGGCCGCCTGGTTGAAGCTGGTGGCCAGCGCGGCCACTTCGTCCGAGCCGTCCTCGGGCACGCGGTGGCTGAGCTGGCCGGCGCCGAAGGCTTCGACACCGTGCTTGAGCCCCTCAAGCCGGCGGGTCAGGCGCCGCACCACCGGGTAGGAGCCGCCCGCCACCGCCACGAACAGCGCCGCCAGCAAGGCGATGACCGTGGTGCCCTCGTCCAGCCAGGTGCGGCCGACTAAGCGCATGCCATCGACCGGGCCTGGCCCAGGCCCGGGTGGCGCACCCAACCCCGGCGCTAAGCCGGGTGGGGGGCCGTGGCGCCACGACGGGCGCACACGCGCAATCAGCAGCACACGCCCGTCGGCCAGCGTCACGCGGGCACGCCGCAGCCCCGGCTCATCAGCGCGGCGATCGAACTCGCCGAACGGATCGGACACGCCGATGCGGTGCCCATCCGGCGCCTCCAACGCCAGTGCCAGGCGCAGCCGGCGTGCCCAGTCGAGCAGCGCCTCACGCTGCACGATCTCGGGTGCGCTGGCCCCCGGCAGGCCTTTTTCGATCAGCTCGGCCCAGGCCGCGGTGCGTTCGGACACCGCGCTCTCGAACCGCACCCGCTCCGCCTCGGCATGGCGGTTCACCAGCACCCCCGCGATCAGCGCGAACACCAGCAGCACCGCCACCACGGTGAAGTAGATGCTGAGGTACAGGTTGCGCACCCGCAGGGCGCGTGAGAGAAAGCTCATCGGCGGCGGGTCGCTGCTCAGGCCGCGTCGCTGTCCTGCTTGCGCGCGAACACATAGCCGGCGCCGCGCACGGTGAGGATGCGCCGCGGCGTCTTGGCATCGTCCTCGATCACCCCACGGATGCGCGAAATGTGCACGTCGATGCTGCGGTCGAAGGCCTCCATCGGGTGGCCCTTGAGCGCGTCCATGATCTGGTCGCGCGAGAGCACGCGCCCGGGGCTTTGCGCCAGCACCATCAGGATGTCGAACTGGTAGCTGGTGAGCTCGCGCGCCGTGCCGTCGATGCGCACCTGGCGCGCACCCGGGTCGATCTCAAGCCGGCCGAAACGCAACGCCTGGGTCTCGCCGGCCGGCTGCGCGCGCCGCAGCAGCGCGCGCAGCCGTGCCAGCAACTCACGGGGCTCGAACGGCTTGGCCAGGTAGTCGTCGGCACCCAGCTCCAGGCCGACGATGCGGTCCATCGGCTCGCCGCGGGCCGTCAGCATCAGCAGCGGCAGCGAGCGCAGGCGGGCATCGGCGCGCAACTCGCGGGTCAGGTCGAGGCCATCACCATCGGGCAGCATCAGGTCGAGCACCAGCGCATCGAAGGATTCGCGCTGCAGCAGGCTGCGGCCACCCGCCAGGTCGAGCGCAGTGGTCACCGCAAAGCCGGAGGCCTGCAGGTAGTCGCGCACCATGGCCGACAAGCGCGCGTCGTCGTCGATCATCAGCACGCGGGCAGTCACCACGGCAACGCTGGCGGCAGGGTTCGAGCTCATGACAACAGGGGCCGGCGAAAGAAGCGAAAGGGGCCGCACCAGGTGGCTCACGGGGCGGCCCAAGGTGGGCGGATCAGGATAGTGCATCGCCATCGGTTCCTCCAAGGCCCGGGCCGCAGCCCGGGGTGAGATCAACGCGGCGCCGACGCCGGCGGCGCGGGCGGCTTCATCGATGCGCGGCGCTGCTGCCGCTGCTCATGCTGAACGCGCTGCTGCTTCAGCGACTCGACCAGTTGGGCACGCTGCTCCGGCCGCAGCACCTGGCCGGCCGCCAGCACAGCTTGGGTGACACGCTGCGAGTGGCGCTGGTGCTGCTCGTCCTGGCGCTTGCGCAGGGTGTCCCAGGCGGCCGGGTCCAGGGTGGGTTGGGCAAACAGCGCCAGCGCCTGATCGTGCAGGGCACGGCCGGCTTCATGGTCGGCCCGCAGATCGCGCTGCAGCGCCTGGGTGATGGTGTCGATCTGGGCGCGCTGCTCCGGCGTCGGGCGGGCCGCTTCGAGCGCACGGCCGAACCAGGGCATCAGGCCGGCTCCGCCCGGCCCGCCCCGGTGGTGCGCCATCGCCCCGTGGTCGCCCCGGGCCATCGGCGGCTCGGCCTGGGCATGGGCGCCGCCAGCCAAGCATGCCGCCGCCAACAGGCCGGTGGCGAGACGGACGGACAGCCGTTCAGATAGACGGGTGGGCAGGGACAAAGCATGGTGAACAGTCATCATCAAACCTCCTGGAACAAGACCGCCCGTGAGGGGCAGTGGGTTCATGGTCGGATGACGAGGTTGTCAGGCTGTGCCGCGCACGTAAAGATGTATGTCGCCGGCAGCGAAACGCCGCCCCAATGGCAAAGCGCGGCCGAGGCCGCGCTTTGCCGGAACCGCAGGCTGTGATGTTTCAGCGCCGGCCCATGCGCATCAGCTCGCTCTCGACCCAATTGCGCAGCACCGACGAATCCACCGGCTGGTGCATCACCCGCACCTGCGCCGGCAGGCCGCCACGCTCGGCAATCGCCGATGGCGACAGCGCCGTGACCGCCAGCACATGCAGGCGGTGGAATTCCGACTGCCCGGCCAGCGTGCGCAGCATGGCGTAGCCATCGACATCAGGCATGGCCAGGTCGGTGATCAGCAGGTCCGGCGACTTGCGGCCCAGTTGCAGCAAGCCGGTATAGCCGTTGTCGGCGCCACGCATCGACAGCACCGAGCCCACCGGGGCCAGGGCGTACTGCCACAGCTGAAGCTGCTCAGCGGTGGTGCCGAGCAGCAGCACGTCCACCGGGCTGGACATGGCCGAGGTCACGCTGTGCTGTTCGGCGCTGGCGCGCAGGCCACTGCGTTGCGCCAGTGCTTCAACGGCCGACAGCCGGATGCGACGGTGGCCGCCGGGTGTGCGGCCAGCCGGCAGCGTGCCGGCTTCAACCCACAACTGCACGGTGCGCAGCGAAACGCCCAGCCGCATCGCGGCCTCGCGGGTGGTGAGCAGCGGGTCGATGGGATCCGGTGCGAAGTAAGGACGGGACATGGTGCGTGCCTTCCGCGGAGTCGAATTGAACAAGTTGGTGCTCTCTGTGACGGACGGCTTGCCGCCATGGCCAGCCAGCCCTCGTGGGCAGTTCCGCACCTGTTCTTGCAGATGTGCGGCTTGTTGCGTCATCGGCGCCGGCTTTGAACACTGAAGGGCCGCGGCCCAGGGGGCGTGAGGAAGTCACGCGGAAGATGCGCAACCGGCCCGGGCCAGGCGATGCAGGGCCCGATGTGCACAATCGCCTTCCAAGATGAGCAAGGCCTTCACCCGCGAGACCGACGCTGGCGACGCCGGCGATGACGAGGACGGCGTCGCCGCAGCACCGCCGCTGCCGGCCGGCACCCGCAACTACCTGACGCCGCAGGGCTACCAGCGCCTGCGCGAAGAGCTGATGACGCTGCTCGACGTGGAACGCCCCAAGGTGGTCGAGACGGTCTCGTGGGCGGCCAAGAACGGCGACCGCTCCGAGAACGGCGACTACCTCTACGGCAAGAAGCGCCTGCGCGAGATCGATCGGCGCATCCGCTTCCTGACCAAGCGGCTCGACATCGCCGAGGTGGCCGATCCCAGCGTGCATCACGGCAGCGACCAGGTGTTCTTCGGCGCCACCGTGACCTATGTGAACGCCCAGGGGATCGAGCGCACCATCACCATCAAGGGCATCGACGAGGCCGACAACCTGCAGGGCGAGGTGAGCTGGATTTCACCGGTTGCCCGTGCCCTGCTCAAGGCCCGCGAGGGCGACGTGATCCAGTTGCGCACGCCCGGTGGCGTGGAGGAGCTGGAGATCGTGGCGGTGAGCTACCCGGCACCACAGCCCGCGGGCTGAGCAAGCGACGTCAGGGTTTGATGCGCGCGACGCGCTGCACCGAGGGACAGCGCCGCACCACCCGCAGCACATCGGCCAGGTGCTGGCGGTCGCGCACGGCCAGCAGCAAGCCCAGCTCTGACGTATCGCCGCTGCTGATGGGTTCCATGTCGATGTGCACGATGTCAGCCTCGGCCGAGCTCACGGCGGTGGCCACCTCGGCCAGCACGCCCTTGCCGTTGCTCACCAGCACCGCTACCGCGGTCTCGAAGGGGCGCTGCGGGTGGTCGGCCCATTCGACGGCGATCCAGTGCTCCGCATCGCGCTCGAACAGCCGCTTGCCCACCGAGCACTCGTCGGTGTGCACCACCAGCCCTTCGCCGCGGCCCAGGTAGCCGACGATCGAATCACCGGGGATGGGCCGGCAGCAGGTGGCCAGCTGCACGGTGGCGTTCTCGCTACCGTCGATGACCATGGCGCCCTGGGCCGGGCCGTCATGGTCGGCCGCGAAGCGACCGCGCGTGAGCGTCAGGGCATCGGGGCGCTGGCCACGCTCCACCAGCAGCTTGGCCAGACGCTTGGCCACGATGGACGGGATCTTCTTGCCCAGACCGATGTCCACCAGCAACTCGCGCCGGTTGCGGTTGCCGCTCCAGCGCACCATGGCCTGCCAAAGGACTGTGTCGGCGGTGTCGGCAGCATCGGCCTCGGCCTCACCGCTGTCAGGCCACTGCAGGCCCTCGGCGCGCAGGGCTTGCACGAGTAGCTTCTCGCCGAGGGCTTCGGACTCCTCAGCCTCCATGTTCTTCAGGTAGTGGCGGATCTTCGAGCGGGCGCGGCCGGTGCGCACGAAATTCAGCCACGCCGGGTTGGGCCGGGCCGCCGGGGCGGTGATGACCTCGACCACGTCGCCCGAGCGCAACTCGGTGCGCAGCGCTACCGGCTCGCCGTTGACACGCGCGGCCACGCAGTGGTCGCCCACGCCGGAGTGGATGGCATAGGCGAAATCCACCGGCGTGGCGCCGCGCGGCAGCGCCAGGATCTTGCTCTTGGGCGTGAAGACGTAGATCGATTCGGGGAACAGGTCGATCTTGACGTGTTCGAGGAACTCGGCAGAGTCGCGCGTCTCGTTCTGGATGTCGATCAGCGACTGCAGCCACATCGTGCCCAGCCGCTGGGCCTCCGACGCTTCGCCCGACTGGCGGGTCTTGTACATCCAGTGCGCGGCGATGCCAGCCTCGGCCACCGCATGCATGGCGGCGGTGCGGATCTGGAACTCCACCGGCGTGCCCACCGGGCTCACCACCGTGGTGTGCAGCGACTGGTAGCCGTTGGCCTTGGGGATGGCGATGTAGTCCTTGAAGCGCCCCGGCAGCGGCTTGTACAGCTGGTGCAGCACGCCGAGCGTGAGGTAGCACTCGGGCAGCGTGTCGACCACGACGCGGAAGCCGAAGATGTCGCTGACCTGCGCGAAGCTCAGGTGCTTCTCGCGCATCTTGCGGTAGATCGAATGAATGGTTTTCTCGCGGCCGAAGATCTGCGCCGGCACCTCGGCCTGCGCCAGCGCCTGCTGCACCTCCTGCTGCACCCGCTCGACCACGTCGCGGCGGTGGCCGCGGGCGCGCTGCACGGCCTTTTCGAGGGCGGCGTAACGCCAGGGCTGCAACGCGCGGAATGACAGCTCCTGCAATTCGCGGTAGGTCTGGTTCAGGCCCAGCCGGTGCGCGATCGGCACATAGATGTCGAGCGTCTCGCGCGCGATGCGGCCGCGCTTGCCGGCCACCATCGCCTCGATCGTGCGCATGTTGTGCAGCCGGTCGGCCAACTTGATGAGGATGACGCGCACATCGCGCGCCATCGCCAGCAGCATCTTGCGGAACGATTCGGCCTGCGATTCCTCATGGGTGGAGAACTGCAGCTTGTCGAGCTTGGTCAGGCCATCCACCAGCTCGGCGCAGGGGGCGCCGAAGCGCTCGATCAGCTCGGGTTTGGTGACGCCGCAATCCTCCATCGCGTCGTGCATCAGTGCGGCCATCAGCGCCTGGGCATCGAGCTTCCAGTCGGCACACAGGCCGGCCACCGCGATGGGGTGAGTGATGTAGGGCTCGCCACTGGCGCGGAACTGGCCGAGGTGCGCCTCGTCGGCGAAGCGGTAGGCCTCGCGGATGCGCTGCACATCCGCCGCTTCGAGGTAGTCGAGCTTGTCGACCAGCGCCGCGAACGATGCCGCGCTGGCCTGATGGGCACCGGGCACCGGCTCGACGTCGCGTGGTGCATTCGGGCCGCCATGGGCCGCACCCCTTGCGCCGTCCCCGCCCCGGCCCGCGCGGGCCGCCGCCTTCGCCGCCCAGGGCGGGAAGAACATGCGGCGCAGGACGGCAGCGGTGCGGGAATTCATGCAGGCACTTTAGCGTGACGGGTCATCGTCGCCGTCTGGCATGGGCATGGGCGGCAGTGCCAGACCGCGTCATGCCGTTGACCGAGCCGGGCCTTCTTGAGGCCCGCTGGCCAGCGGATCAGCCCGGTACCTTGCGCAGCATCTCCAGACCGACCTCGCCGGC
>JBDTQF010000050.1:0-19030 GCA_039932275.1 Burkholderiales bacterium | reverse complement strand
GGAGGTCCACCGCTGGCTGGGCCTGACGGCGGGTACGTTGGCTTTGGTGCTGGGCGCGAGCGGCGCCTTCCTGGCTTTCGACCCGGTGCAGCAGGCCTGGCAGGCGCCTGCGGCGCCGGGCGAACTGCCGGTGGCCACGCTGGCGGCGCGCGTGACGCGCACCGTGCCGGGCGCGCAGGAAATCCGCCATCTGCCTTCGGGCGCCGTCGTGGTGTTCAGCTTCGATGGCGACCAGGCACAGGCGAGCTATGTGGACCCGGCCGATGGCCGGGTGCTGGGCCCCTGGCAACCCTCGGCGCTGCCGCGCTGGGTGAAGAATCTGCACCGCTCGCTGCTGTTGGGCGACGCAGGGCGTTGGGGTGCGGCAGGCATAGCGCTCGGCATGGGCTTGCTGAGCGTCTCGGGCCTGGTGCTGCTGCTGCGCCGCATGGGCGGCTGGCGGAGGCTGACGACGCGGGTGCACGGCTCGCTGGCCCAGCGTATCCACGTGCTCGTGGGCCGGGTGGTGCTGGCGATCCTGACCCTGACTTCGCTCACGGCGCTGACCATGAGCGCCTCCACCCTCGGGCTTGTCGTGCTGGAGGCCGGGGCCGAGCCCGATGCGCTGTCCGTGGCCACCGGCCTGGCCGTCCTACCCGTGGCGCAAATGGTCATGCTGCAAAGCCTGCCCATGGCGGATTTGCGCAGGTTGAACTTCCCGGCCCCTACTGACCCCGCAGACACCTGGAAGGTGACAACGGCACAGGGCAAAGTCTGGATCGACCGCTACTCGGGGCAGACGCTGGCCTCGCAAGACAACACTCTGGCGCAGCGGACCTACGACTGGGCTTTGGTGCTGCACTCGGGCGAAGGCGCCTGGCCCTGGGCAGTGGTGCTCGGGCTGGTGGGTGCCTGCGTGATGGTGTTCTGGCTGTCGGGCGTGGTCATGTGGTGGCAGGCACGCCGCCTGGCGCCGAATATCACCGGCAACAGCCCACTGGCACAAGCCGACGTGCTCATCTTCGTCGCCAGTGAAGGCGGCAGCACCTGGGGCTTTGCCCAGACGCTGCAAGACGCGCTGCGCAAGAACGGCCACCGCGTGCACACCGCTGCGCTGGAGAATTTCGAGATCACGGCGGCCACGCGGCAGGTGTTTGTGCTGGCCGCAACCTATGGCGATGGCCAGGCGCCCGCCCATGCCAGCCACGCGCTGGCGCACGTCGCCACGCTCAGCCCCGGCGCTGTCGCCATACCCGTGACGGTGGTGGGCTTTGGCGACCGGCAGTTCGGGGCCTTCTGTGCGTTTGGCGAGGCGTTGGAGCAGGCCTTCCGCACGCAGGGCTGGCCCATGCTGCTGCCGCTGGAGCGCATCCACCAGCAATCGAGCCAGCAGTTCACGCGCTGGGGCGTGGCGTTGGCCCAGGCGCTGGGCGAGCCGCTGGTGCTGGTCCATGTGCCGCGTGTGCCGCCCACCACCGTGCTCACCCTCGTGTCGCGCCAGGACTTCGCGGGGACGCCGGGAGCCGATTCGCAGCGACCGCCCGCTCCGCCAGCTGCGGCGATCCTGCGCTTTTCTTGGCCTGCGCAGGGCCTGGGCGCGCGCCTGCGCGGGCTCGGTCTGGCGCGCTTCGGAGCGGGTGATCTGCTGGGCATCTTGGCGCCCGGCTCGGCCGTGCCGCGCTACTACTCGCTGGCATCAGGCCGGGAAGACGGGTTTGTCGAAATCTGTGTCGGTCACACGCCCGGCGGACTGTGCTCCACGCTTCTGCTGGGGCTGAAGCCGGGGGACAGCATCGCGGCCTTCATCCGCGCCAACCCCGGCTTCGTGTTGCCGCACACGCGGCGGCCGGTGGTGTTGGTCGGGGCGGGCACGGGCGTGGCGCCACTGGCCGGCTTCATCCGCCGCAACGACCGGCACAGCCCCATGCACCTGTACTTCGGTGGGCGCGACCCCAAGCGCGACTACTACTTCGGCCCGGAGATCCAGCGCTGGCTCGGCGAAGAGCGTCTGGGGACGGTGCACACGGCGTTCTCGCGCGTGCCCGAGGGCGGCGGCTACGTGCAAGACGCCGTGCGCCGCGACGCCGAGCACCTGCGCAGCCTGGTGGCTCAGGGCGCGATCGTGCGGGTGTGCGGCGGCCGCGCCATGGCGCACGGCGTGACCGAAGCGCTTGACGCCGTGCTCGCACCGCTGCACCTGAACGTGCTGCAGCTCAAAGCGAGTGAACGCTATGCCGAAGACATCTTCTGAACGGGCTGCGCCCTGCAAGCGCATCACCCTGCATGGCCCGACCATGGGAACGCGCTGGTCTGTCACCCTGGGGACTGAAGCCCGCGCCGATTCCAGCACCGATCTGGCGACCCTGCACCAAGACCTCGCGGCGGCAGTGCAGCAGATGGACCGGCAGATGTCGCCCTGGAAACCCGACAGCGACCTGATGCGCCTGAACCGAGCGCCCCTGGACACCTGGGTGGATCTGCCCAGCGAGATGATGGAGGTTCTGACTTGCGCGCTGGACATCCACCGCCTGAGCGCGGGTGCGTTCGATCCTGGCGTGGGCGCGTTGGTGGATGCCTGGGGCTTCGGCGCGGTCCGCGACGCCCCCGACGCTGCGGCGATTCACACTGCGCGCCAATTTTCGCGGTGCCCGACGCACCAGGCCCTGGCGTTGGACCTGCCCGCAGGCCGCGCCCGTAAAAGCGCGCCTATCCAACTCGACCTGTGCGGCATTGCCAAAGGCTATGCGGTGGACCGCATGGCGGCGGTGCTGCAACGGCACGGGGTTCGGCATGCGCTGGCGGCGCTTGACGGCGAGCTGCGCGCCGTGGGCAGCCAGGCCAGGGGTGAGCCCTGGGCCGTGGCGCTGGAGCGACCCGAGGCCGGCCGCCGTGCAGTGCACAGCGTCATCGAACTGCAAGACCTGGCCGTGGCCACATCGGGCGACTACCGTCGCTATCTGCAAGTGGGGGATGCGCGACTCGCGCACACCATGGACGCCCGCCGCGCCGCGCCCGTCAACAACACCGTGGCTTCGGTCACCGTGCTCGCGAGCAGCTGCATGCACGCCGACGCCTGGGCCACTGCGCTGCTGGTGGCAGGCTCTGGCGAAGGCATGGCCCTGGCGCAGCGCCTGGGGCTGGACGTGCTGTTTCTGCTGCGCCGAGCTGAAGGCTTGGTGGCGTTGGGGTTGGGACGAATGTTCGGCATCGCACCGACCAGACTGCCCGAATAGGCGATGGTGCGACTCGGGTCACTTCCTGTGACCGAACCCATTGAGGCTACGCCACATGATTGAGCATTCTCGACTTCTCTTTAGGATCGTTGCGGCGGTTCTGGTGGCCACCGGAACGGTTGGCTGCAGCAAGCCGACGGAGGTATCGGCGATCAGCCCTGTCGCTTCTCCCGCCGCGCCGAATGTCTCCGACATTGACATCACGGAGCATGTGAAGACCGTGCTCCATCAAACGGCATCGCTCAACGGTGCCGATATCACGGTCGTCACGTCGAAAGGAGACGTGCGCCTGACGGGCGTACTCGACACCCAGGCGCAGATTGACGAGGCGATCCGGATCGCGCGGGCCGCCGAAGGTGCTCACACGATTCACGACGAACTCACCATCAAAAAATAGGAGAAGAGATTTCTGCTCGACGGGCTCGCAGGGTTCTGGATTGCGCAATTCGGTCAGTTCAAAGTCAGTCGGCACGAATGCAAAGGTATCGTGATGCGACCGTCGTGACGTACGCGGATGCCCGTTGCGCGAGTCAGCCACGGGTCTCGCCGTGATCCACTGGCCGATCCGTTTGTGAAGCCGAAACCGCGCCTGAACCACCGGACTTGCGGGTCCGCCGTCGCACCCACTTGATGCCTTCGAACCACACCACGCTCAGCAAGCCCAGCCCGCATGCGGCGGCCAGCTCATGCGCAGGCAGCGGCGCGAATCGCAGCACGTCGACGGCCCAGGGGATGTAGAGCGCCGCCAGAAGCAGCAGCCAAGCCGAGCCCACCACTCCCCACAACGTCCTGTTTGGTGTGCGCAGCGTTGCCCACAGCGATCGGGTGGCCGAGCGGTTGGAGAGGATGAGCGCCAGGTTGCCCACCACCAGAGTGGCGAACGCAAAGGCCCGCGCCTCGGGCTCGGGGATTCGCGCGCTGGCCCAGGCGAATGCAGCCATGACCACCGCCAGTACGCCCAGACCCTGAACCAGCGCCAAGCCCATGGTGGCGCCGCCGAACAGGGGTGCGGCGGCATCGCGCGGAGGGCGCTGCATCACGTCGCTTTCCGCAGGCTCGTTCTCGAACGCGATCGAGCACGCCGGGTCGATGATGAATTCGAGGAAGGCGATGTGCATCGGGTACAGCAACGCCGGCCAGCCGAAGCCGTCAATGTCAAACACCGGCCGTTCGGCCTCTTGAGGTCCCTGCTTAAGCAAGCACCTCGGGCTGGCATGCTGCTGGCGACACCGGCAGTCGATTCGCGCTGCCCAGCCAACGCTTCGTCGCAAGCCACGGGGTTCTTTCGCAGTCGGCGACCCACAATCCGACACCCCAACGATCTGAGGTGTCTCATGATCTGCTCCCTCCGGCGCATCCTGGCCTTGCTGGCCACCCTGCTCGTCGCAGCCCACGCGCATGCCTTCGAGGCCGGCTGGATGCAGATCCAGACGGCGGGCGTGACAGCGGATGCGCCCAAGACGACGGTCGCGCTGTACTACCCGACGATGGCCACGGAGCGGGTCATCCCCATGGGACCCTTCACGCTCAACGTCGCCATCGGCGGCAAACCCGTGGACAAGGTCAAGGCGCTGATCCTGCTCAGCCACGGCATCAGCGGCAGCGAGCTGGGGCACAGCGCGCTGGCGCAAGCCCTGGCCCGCAACGGCTACCTGGTCGCCGCGCTGCGTCATCCCGGCGACAACTACCAGGATCGGTCGCTGATGGAGAAGAGCCCCGAGCGCTACTTCGACGAGCGGCCGCGGCAAGCGTCGCGGGTGATCGATGCGATCCTGGCCGATCCGGCGTGGAAGGATCGGATCGCGAACGACAGCCAGGGGCCGCGCGTGGGTGCGCTGGGGCACTCGGCCGGCGGCTACACCGTGCTGGCGTTGGCGGGAGCGCGGCCGGACTTGGCCCGGATGAGGCAGCACTGTCAGGGCGAGGCCGCCGAAGACCCGATCTTCTGCAGCCTGGGGCGCTCGGCGGGTGCGGTGCCGCCGCAGCCGACACCCGTGGTGACTCCCTCGCTCAAAGACGAGCGCGTTCGGGCGGTGGTTGCGATGGCCCCGACGGGGGTGCCGTTCACCGCCGAATCGCTCGCCGCGGTGCGCCCGGCGACCCTGATCTACGAGGCTGAACTCGATCGGTTCCTGGTGCCGCGGTTTCATGCTGAATGGGTCGCCAGCAACCTGCCCGCACCGAACCTGCGTCGGGTGCCCAACGCCTGGCACTTTGCCTTCATGGATTTGCCCAGCATGTCCCTTCCCAGCCCGGACGGCGACGTCGCCGCGAACCCGCCGGGTTTCGATCGCAATGCATTCCTGAAGCAGCTCGGCGTCGAGATCACGGCCTTCTTCGACAAGGCCTTTCCCTAGCCGGCCATCATCGGTCCGCGGCTGACGGGTCCATCGCTGGTTGTCGATTCAGACGGTCGTCATTCGTCGTCTCGATGAAGCAACCAAAGGAACCCCCATGACCAAGATGATCTTCGTCAGCCTCCCCGTCGCCGACCTGCACGCCTCGATCGCCTTCTACAAGGCGCTGGGGTTTGAGCAGAACCCGCAGTTCAGCGACGACGCTTCGGCCTGCATGGTGTGGAGCGAGACGATCCAGGCGATGCTGCTGACGCACGCCAAGTGGCGCACCTTCACCGCGCGGCCGCTGCCGCCGGCCGGTACCGCCGCGGTGATGCTGTCGCTGAGCGTGGACAGCCGCGAGGCTGTCGATGCGATGAACCGCGCTGCCGCGGCGCACGGTGGGCGGGCCGATGTGAACCCGGTGCAGGACCTGGGTTTCATGTACGGCCGTGACCTGGCCGACCCCGATGACCACCTGTGGGGCCCATTCTGGATGGACCCGGCGGCCATGCCGGCCACCGACCCGCAGGGCTGAAGTCTTCTCCGCGCATGTGCCCGACGGCAGGATGTCGAAACGGCCTCCGGTCGTTCGTCGTGGGCGTACCGGCACCCTGTCGGACCCGATGACCCCTGACCCGCTCAAAGGAGATGCGATGACCACGACGGTGACCCCTTACCTGAGTTTTCCCGGCACGACGCGCGAGGCGTTCGGCTTCTACGCCAAGGCCCTCGGCGCGAGCATCGACGCGATGCTGTCGTACGCCGACATGCCGGCGCCCCCCGCCGATGCCGGCACCGGCTGCGCGGAAGGCGGTGGCCCGCCCATGGGCGACGGCATCATGCACGCCTGCCTGACGCTGCCCGGCGGCGCCATGATCATGGCGGGCGACGTGCCACCCGGCATGCCCTTCGACGGCATCAAGGGCGTGATGATCGCGGTGCAGTACGACACGGTCGATCAAGCGCGCAGCGCGTTCGAAGCGCTCTCAGTGGGCGGCCAGGTCACGATGCCGCTCGCACCGTCGTTCTGGGCACAGACCTTCGGCATGCTGACCGACCGCTTCGGCGTGGCCTGGGCGGTCAACGGCGCGCCGATTCAGTTTCAGAAGTAAGAGCTGCGCCGGCATCCGGCCACGCAGGGTTTTCGACGGGGAGCTTGGCGCCGTGGTGGCCCGCTTCAGAGCCCGGGGGGCAAGGCGGCCTCGAAACGCGCCAGTTCTTCGGCCAGCGACCCGCGGCTGCGGAAGGGCCGGTACGCCTTGCCGTACCAGTACTCAGCGTCCTCCAGGTCCCCCTCCTGGATGTGCACGATGCCATGCAGCCAAGCGGCCAGGGGCGAGTCGTCCTGTTGCACGAGGTTGTGCGCTTCGGTCCATTGCCCGGCCCGCAGGTGAACAAGGACTTGGCGAAGACGGGCGTGACCCGTCTGGCCCGCTGGGGTCACGGCCGACAGCCATCAAGGCCGCAGACCTGCGGTACCTCACCAGGCGTTTGCGCACTGAGGCCATCCAGCTGCTGCATCAGCCAGGAGCGCCAGGCCTCCGGGCGGCCCATGTACGGGCCGATGTCCACGCGCGTGCGGCGGCCGTCTAGCTCCAGAGCGAACGTCGGGAATCCCTGGCCGCCAACGCGCGCCAGCAGCGCTCGGCTCTGTTCGATGTGCGCCTGCGTGGCTGCGCCCTGGCGTTGCCCGTACGCGCGGCCAAAGGCCTCAGCGTCCAGTCCGAGTTCGGTGGCCAGTGCCTGCAGCACGGCGAATTCCGCGATGCGACGGCCTTCGACATAGTGGGCCTGTTGCATGCGCGCCAGCATGTCCAGTCCCACGCCGGCCACCTCGTCGGCGGCGAGCATGGCGGTGATGGGTGGCGCCGAGTCCAGTACCGCGCTGGTGTCACGCAGCAGGCCTTCGAAGTAGCCCGGCCCGAAAGGCTGGCCGCTGGCCTGCGCGATGCGACGGTCGTGCGTCATCACGAACTGGCGCAGTTCGGGGGTGACGGCGCGGCGTGCTGCGCCGGCCATCATGCCGCCGCCGTGCGCCTGCACGCGAACCATGCCGCGGGCCGCCTCGACCAGCGGCGCGGCGCCGTAGCACCAGCCGCAGAGCGGATCGTGGATGTAGTGGAGTGTCGGCGTCGGCATGGTCTTCCTTCGTTGGGGTTCAGTCAGCTCACCACTTCATCTCGCCCTTGTTCACCTTGGCGCCGATCTCCAGCGCGACACCCAGGCCCGCATCAGGATAGGCCTTCTTCATCGCCTCGATCAGGGCGCCGCTGTTGGCGGCCTTGGGCAGTTCCTGCTCGTAGCGTGCCAGGTAGGCCTGGCTCCAGGCGAGCTGCGAGGCGTCGTGCTTCTGGCCCGGCAGGCTGTGGCCCGGGATCACGATCGCCGGTTGCAGCGCGGCCATGGTGCCGAGCTTCTTCGCCCAGTCGGCACGCTCCTGCACGCTCTGCGCATCGGCGGTCCACAGGTGCAGCCCGGCGTACACGTTCACGCCGCCGGCGATCGTCTTGATCGACGGAATCCACACGTAGCTGCGGTGCGCCAGGCTGTCGTCCAGCCCACGGATCTCCAGGGCCTGACCTTCCAGCGTGATCGTGTTGTCGCTCAGCACTTCGGGCAGCGGCACGCTCTTCGGCGCGTTCGCGCCCATGCGCGGGCCCCAGACCTGCAGCTTGGTGGCCAGCGTCGCCTCGATCTTCTTCAGCGTGGGTGCCGTGGTCACGACCTTCGCATCGGGGAAGTACTGCTTGATCACCTCGATGCCGAAGTAGTAATCGGGATCGGCCTGGCTGATGTAGACGGTCTTCAGCATCTTCTTGCTGTCCAGCACCATCGCGGCGATGCGCAGCGCATCAGCACGCGTGAAGCCGGTGTCGAGCAGCACCGCATCGGTCTTGCCCGCCACCAGCACGGCATTGACGTGGAAGCTCGCGCCGTCGGCGTTGTAGACCTGCACGGTGAGCGGCGCGGCCGGCTGGGCCGCCGCGTCGGTTGCGACGATGCCCAACGCGATCGCTGCGGGCACAAGGCTCAGGGACAAGGTCTTGAAGGTTTTCATCGTGGGTCCGGAAGGGTGGTTGTCGATGGGCAGACTCTATTGATACTAAGAAGGTAGATAAACTGCGAGTTCGACAAGAGTTTGTTAACTCAATCGAGTCAATCCAATGGACCATCTGAGCGCCATCCGAACGTTCGTCGAGATCGCCGACCAAGGCAGCCTGACACGGGCTGCCGAGACGCTGGACCTTTCTCGCGCCATGGTCAGCCGGCACCTCGAAAGCTTGGAGCGGTGGCTGGGCCTGCGGCTGCTGCATCGCACGACACGTCGCGTGAGCCTGAGCGAGGCCGGAACGGAAGTGCTGCCCCGGCTGCGGCAGATGCTTGAACTCAGCGCCGACCTGCAGGCGATCTCGGGTGCGCGCCGGGCCGAACCCGCGGGCAAGTTGCGCATCACCACCAGCTTGTCATTCGCGACTGCCCGGCTTGCTCACGCCATCGTGGACTTCCAGGGTCAGCACCCGCACATCGAGGTTGAACTCTTGACCGTGGACCGCGCGATCGACCTGGTCGGCGAACGGATCGACCTGGCCGTGCGCATCACCAACCGGCTTGATGACGGCGTCGTGGCGCGTCGGCTTGCGACGTGCCGCTCTGTGCTCTGCGCCTCGCCGGCCTACCTGCAGCGGCGCGGCCACCCGCAGCGGCCGGAAGACCTCCAATCGCACGACTGCATCACCCATACCTTTGGCACCCGCGCCGAATACCGTGTGGGTCGGGCCGGCCGCTTGACGACCTTGGCCGTCAGGGGACCGCTGTCGAGCAACGAGACCGCCGTGCTGCGTCAGGCGGCGCTGGCGGGTGGCGGCATTGCGATGTTGCCCACCTATTTCGTCGGCGATGAACTCGACCGGGGCACGCTGGTGCGCGTCTTGCCGAATCACGAACCCGAAGCGTTGGGCATCCATGCCGTGTATTTGTCGCGCCACCACCAGCCCTTGCCTTTGAAGCTGTTGATTGAGTTCCTGGCCGAGCGCTTTGGCGGTGACATCGCGCCGTGGGACCGGCCGATCCCGTTGCAGAAGTAATAACCGAGTCAGCGCCAGGGCGGCGCCCCGTTTGCCACGATGGGGGCGCAACGCCAAGCAACTTCACCAGGAGATTTTCATGGCCTACGTTGACGGATTCGTGATCGCTGTGCCGACCACCAACAAGCAGCAGTTCATCGACCATGCCGAGAAGTTCGACGCCATGTTCGTCGAGCTGGGCGCCACGCGCGTGCTCGAGTGCTGGGGCGACGACGTGAAGTCAGGCAAGTGGACCGACTTTCGAAGAGCCGTCGATGCGCGAGACGACGAGACGGTCGTTTTCTCGTGGGTCGAATGGCCCGACAAGGCCACCCGAGACGCGGCCATGTCCAACATGGAAGAGCTGATGAAGACCGACCCGCGATGGGACCCCGCAAAGAACCCGATGCCATTCGACGGCAAGCGGATGATTTTTGGCGGCTTCCAGCCGGTGGTCGACGTGGCGTAGAGGTGCCCCGTCACCATCACCACGTCTACGTGGTGCAGTTGTCCGACGAGGTCTGGAACGAAGCCAGCTTCCGGCGCGCCAACCCCGGCTGCGATGTCATCAAGCCGTTTCTCTACGTCGGCATGACGGGGCTGGACCCCGATCTGCGGTTCGACCGGCACAAGGCGGGCATCCAGGCGAACCGGTTCGTGCTGCGCTACGGCCTGCGGTTGGTGCCGGCGCTGTACGAGGTGTTCAACCCGATGCCGTATGAGGCCGCGCGCGAGATGGAGGTCGAACTCGCCATCGGCCTGCGGCAGCAGGGGCACGGGGTGTGGCAGGCGTGACCGGCGCATGCGGCCCGGTCCGCCGAACTGGCCGGTGACTGGGCGCAGCGGCTACCGGCCCGCCACCAGCCGCACACCGAGGCCCATGAACACCGTGCCGGCCACCCGGTCCAGCCAGGCCCCGGCGCCGGGATGGCGGCTCAGCCAGGCCCCCACGGTGCCGGCGAAGTATCCGAGCAAGCCGAACAGCAGGGCCGCCTGGAGCGTGAACAGCACGCCCAGGATGCCGAGCTGCATGCCAATGCTGCCCTGCGAAGGCACCACGAACTGGGGCAGAAACGACAGGAAAAACAACACGACCTTCGGGTTGACGGCGTTGGCGAACACGCCTTTCAGGAACAGCCGGCGAAGCGAGGTGGGCTGCGTATCACTGCTTGCCACGCCGGTGCTTTGGCTGGCGTGGCGAAGCGCCTGGGCGCCCAGCCAGATGAGGTAGCCGCCGCCGAGCCATTTGAGCGCCGTGAACGCCACCGGGGAGGCCACGACGAGGGCGCTGACGCCGATCACGGCCAGCAGCGTGTGGCTCAGGCAGCCGAAGGCGCAGCCCAGACCGAAGGCGATGCCCTGCCGCCGCCCCCTCGACATGCCGATGCCGAGCACCAGCAGGTTGTCGGGGCCCGGCGTGGCCGTGATCAACACGGCCGCGAGTGTGAAGGCAAGAAGCTGGGCCGAGCTGACCATCGAAGGATCATAGGTCGCTGCGCGGGACGGGCCGCCTGCGCTGAGATACTGGGCCGGCAGGCCTGTGATGGCCTATGGCCTCTTCGCACCCGCCCATGTCTTCTGCCGCCAAACACCAGAGCCTGCTCGGCATCGCGTTCGTGATCGGCGCCGGCAGCTGCTTCGCCATCATGGACACGACGGTGCGCTACATCTCAGCGTACTTCTCGGTGTCGCTGGTGCTGTGGGCGCGCTACGGCCTGCATGCGGTGATCATGAGCCTGTGGATCGGCTTGTCGACCAAGCGCACGTTCCGCAGCGCCAACCCGATGTTCCAGATCGCGCGCGGGGCGCTGCTGGCGTTCTCGTCGACGATGGCGTTTGCCGCGTTGCGGCGGATGCCGGTGGCCGAGTTCACCGCGATCGTGATGTTGACGCCGGTGATCACCACGCTCATCGCGTGGGTCTGGCTGAAGGAGCACGTCTCGCGGCTGCGCTGGGCGCTGGTGGTCGGTGGCTTTGTCGGCGCGGTGATCGTGGTGCGCCCTGGCAGCGGGTTGATCGGGTGGGTCGCGCTGCTGCCGTTGGCCGCGGCCTTCTCGAATGCCGCCTTCCAGATCATGACGAGCCGGTTCGCGCCGCACGAAGACCCGTTCACGACCAACTTCTACACCGGGGTCACGGGCGCGACGATTGCGACACCGCTGTTGCTGGCCAGTGCCACCGACCCGCTCGACGCCTTGCTCGCTGCTTCGACCACCCAGGTCGGCGCGCTGCTGGCCATCACCGCGCTGGGCACCACTGGGCACCTGCTGCTCATTCTGGCGCTGGGCAAGGCGCCGGCCTCGACGCTGATGCCGTTCCAGTACGTGCAGCTCGGCGTGGCCGCGCTGGCCGGCTACCTGGTGTTCGGGCTGGTGCCGGATGGCTGGAGCTGGCTGGGCATGGCCATCATCGGTGTCTGCGGTGCGGCCAGCGCCTGGCTGAACGTACGTGCCGCCGCGCAGCTGCAGCGGCCGGTCAGTGCGGTGCAGGTCGACACGGTGGCGGAGTGAGCCTGCCGGGCGTGCAGCAGGAGGTCCGGCGCACCGGCGTCTCCTGCTGCGGGCAGTAGACCCGTCTATGGCATGGACGGGCCAGGCCTTTTCGGAAGGTCAGCCGGCGCTGACGGTGGCGGCGCAGAAAGCGGGCTGGACCTTCTGCGGGATGAGACCCTCGGCCGCACAGAAGGCCGGCTTGGCATCGGCTGCGCAGAACGCTGCCTTGGCCGCCGGCATGTCGGCCGCACAGAAGGCGGGTGCCGACTCGGCGGCACAGAACGCCGCCTTGGTCTGGGCCGCGCCATCAGCCGCACAGAAAGCCGGTTTGGCCTCGGCCGCGCAGAACGCAGCCTGTAGCGGCACCGCGCCGTCAGCTGCGCAGAAGGCGGGCTTGGCGTCAGCGGCGCAGAACGCCGCTTGCTGCGCTTGCTTGCTGTCGGCGGCGCAGAACGCGGGCTGGGCATCGGCCGCGCAGAACGCCGCCTGGTGCGGGTGCCCGGTGGTGCCGAACTCTTCGGCCAGCAGTGCCCGCATGCTGTCGAAGGCCGACTGCAGTGCCTTTTCGTCGTCCGCGCCGCGCAGGCCGAGGTACGGGAAGTGATGCAAGAAGTGGCCGAAGATGGCGTCGCAGTCGGCTGCGTACTTGCGCGTGTCGAGGATGTGCATGTGCCAGAAGCGGTCGGTGTCCTGGTCGGGCGCCAGGGTCATCAAAGGGTACTTGGCGCACAGGATCAGGTAGCGCTTGTAGGCCAGCGCCATGCGGTCGGCGTGTTCGGGGGTCCAGCCGTAGCCATCTTCCTTGCGGGTGGCTTTGAGCTTGATGGGTCCGAGGTCGAGTGCCTCGATGGCCGCGATCGTTTGGTCCAGAGTCTTCTTGTCGTCAGCGATTGAAATCGTCATGGATAACTCCCGTGCAGAGATGAAGCGATCGAGCCCGCGCCGCGGTTTCGGGCGGGCCCCGCCCCGGCTGTCGATGGGTTCAAGGGGTAGCAGGGGCCGGGGCATCTTCAGCGGGCAAGACGGTTGAACCAAACGGCTTTGCATTTGGTCGCGTCTGAATCATCTTGAAATGAAAAATTTGTTGTCAGGCGTGGCTTACCTGGCGACACATCTGCCCGGTGCACTGAATGGCCTTCCCATCCGTTGCATCCGGGCAGGGCCATTTGCTGCCCCGTTGTCAAAGGAGCTTCCATGAAGGTCACCCGTCGCCAAGGTTTGCTGGCTGTTGCCGCGCTGGCAGCCACCGTGTTTGCTGGCGCCGCGCATGCCGGTGGTGTGCAGTGGTCGATCGGCATCAACCTGCCGGCCGTTTATGGCCCGCCGCCGGTGATGTATGCGCCGGCGCCGGTGTATGTGCAGCCGCCACCGGTGGTGTATGGCCCGCCGCCGGTGTACGTGGTGCGCCAGCCGCAGGTGGTTTATGCCCCGCAGCCGGTGCGCGGCTGGTATCCGCCGGCCGGCCAGGTGGTGTACGAGCGGGGGTACGAACAAGGGTACGAACGCCCGCACCATCATCACCACCGTGGTGGTGATGAATGGCGTGGTTTCCGTGGTGTGCCGTACGGCCGCTACTGACCATTGACGGCACCGCAGCGCAGCGTGCGCGTCGGCTGGGGTGCGGTGATCAGACCGTGACCGGCCAACTCGCCTGCGCTCGGTGGCAGACTGGGCGCTCCTCCAACACCGCCCCTTCTGCGTAGGATGCCGCCGATGCCGCCCCCGACCGTTCCCCATGACCGCGTTGCCCTGGTCACCGGCGCCGGCAGCGGCATTGGCCTGGCCAGTGCCGGGGCGCTGCTGAGCGATGGCTGGCGTGTGGTGTTCGCGGGCCGGCGGCTCGAGCGCCTGCAGGCTGCCATCGACAGCCTGGGCGACCCCTGGGGCGACATCGACCAGCGTGCGCTGGCTGTCAGTACCGACGTGACCGACCCCGACGCAGTGGCGGCGCTGTTCACTCAGGTGCAGCAGCACTTCGGCCGGCTCGACCTGCTGTTCAACAACGCCGGTATCTTCACCCAGGGTGTGGCGCTGGAAGACTTGCCGTTGGATGCCTGGCGCAGCGCGGTGGACACCAACCTGAGCGGCGTGTTCTTCTGCACCCAGCAGGCCTTCCGGCTGATGAAGGCGCAGACGCCACGCGGCGGGCGCATCATCAACAACGGTTCGATTTCGGCGCACGCACCGCGCCCCAACTCGGTCGCCTACACCACCACCAAGCACGCCATCACCGGCCTGACCAAGGCCGCCGCGCTGGACGGCCGGGCCCATGACATCGCGGTGGGGCAGATCGACATCGGCAATGCCGCGTCGGACATCACGGCGGTGATGTCCAGCGGCGTGCGTCAGGCCGACGGCAGCCTGCGCAGTGAAGCGGTGATGGACGTGCGGCATGCCGCCGAGGCGGTGTTGCACATGGCCAACCTGCCGCTGCAGGCCAACGTGCTGTTCATGACGGTGATGGCCACGCAGATGCCCTTCGTCGGCAGGGGATAGGGTTCCCGACGATGCTTCGGGTCGCCTCGGGGCGTACCGTGGGGCGGCCTGATGTTGCTCAAGGAGGTGAGATGAACCCGTTCCGTCAATTGCTCAAGTCCGCCGGCTCGCATGCGCCGGTGGGCACCTGGCTGGTGTCCGCCAGCCCGGTCGTCGCCGAGGCCGTGGGCCACGCCGGTTTCGACTGGGGCCTGATCGACATGGAGCATGCGCCCATCGACCTGATGGACCTGGTGCACATGCTGCAGGCGCTGACCTCGACCAAGATGGTGCCGGTGGTGCGGGTGCCGATCAACGATGCGGTGACCGTCAAGCGGGTGCTCGATGCCGGTGCCACCACGCTGATGTTCCCCTTCGTGCAGAACGCCGAGGACGCGCGCCGCGCGGTGGCCGCCACCCGTTATGCGCCCGAGGGCGTGCGCGGCGTCTCGGCGGTGACGCGGGCCTCGCGCTACGGCATGCAGCCCAACTACCTGAAGACCGCGAACCACAACGTCGGCGTGATCGTGCAGATGGAAACGCCCGAGGCCGTGCGCCGGCTCGAAGAAATTGCCGCGGTGCCGGGGGTGGACGCGTTGTTCGTCGGCCCGTCCGACCTGTCGGCCGCGATGGGCCACCTGGGTGAGCTGCAGCACCCGGCGGTGATGGACCTGATGAGCCAGGCGGCCATGCGCGCCCGCGCCGTCGGCAAGCCCATTGGCGCACTGGGGCATGTGCCTGAGTCGGTGGCGCAGTTCCGCGCCGCGGGCTTCGACTACCTGGCGGTGGCGTCGGACCTGAGCCTGCTGATGCGCGGCGCCCAGGTGGTGATCAACGCCCTGCGTACGCAGGAAAGCGGTGCGCACGTGCACAGCCTGCTCGGCGGCACGCGCACCGAACTCGGCGCATGAATCAATAAGTCAGAAGCGCACTGCCAAGCCGATCGACACCTGCGGCAGCGCCTTGACCTTGCCCACGCCGTTGCGCAGTTGCGCCAGCTCGGCGTCGATGTCGGCCTGCGAGACGCGGTTGGGGTCGCCCAGGTTGGTGCCCGAGTGGGTTTCGCTGACGGTGGCCTTGCCGATCGAGGCACCCAGGTCGAACACGAAGCCGACACCCTGGCTGAGCTGGTGGCCGTAGCCGATGCCCAGGTACGGCGTGGTGCGCGGGAAGCGGATCTTCACGTTGAGCCGGTCGTCGGGCGCAGTGGTGAAGGTGTTGCTGCCCACCGTCATCTGCTGGCCGTTGCCCTGCGCCAGCAGGTCCACCTTGAAGTCGTTCGAGGTGATGCCGCCGGTCAGCCGGAAGCCGCCACCCAGCACGAACCAGTCGGCGAACAGGCCGAAGCGGTTGAGTTTGCCCGTCACCAGGTAGTCCACGCCCTGTTCGTTGCGGTTCTTGCTGTGGTTGCCGAGCGTCGAGAAGTCACCGCGCAGCGTGACGCTGTTGTTCAGCGCGTGCGCATAGCCCAGCCCGAGGCCCGGCAGGCCGAGGTTGGCATACACCTCGCCGGCCGACGCGGCGAACGGCGACAACAGGGCCGCGGCGATGACGGCGGCATGAAGCGGGCGGAGCAGGTGGGGCATGGTGTTGAGTAGGAAAGAAGCAAAGGTGGCGGAGCAGGGGTGCGCAGCCGCGCGAGGCCGTGTTGTCGTCAGCGGGCCGCCGGGCTGTAGTGCGTGTCGCGCAGCGCGGGCGCGGGGCGTGCGCCATGCACACGATCGGGCCCGCGGACAACCCTGCATCGGGGGTCTCCCGGGCCGGCGCGCAGGCCTCACGCCCTGAGGGCCCCTCTACAATCGATTGAAGACGGCCTCCCACGCCGGGCGTGTTGCCAGCGACGGGACCGCCCTTGCCCATCCCGCGTTCATGCCCACTGCCATGTCCTCTGCCGCCCTTGCACGTGACCCTCTGGCCCAGGCCTTCGTGGCCTTTGCGGTGGAGGCGGGCGTGCTGCGGTTCGGTGAGTTCAAGACCAAGGCCGGGCGCTTGTCGCCGTACTTCTTCAATGCCGGCCTGTTTGACGACGGCGCCAAGCTGGGTCGCCTGGCCGAGTTTTACGCCCAGCGGCTGCTGGCCTCGGGCCTTGAGTTCGACCTGCTGTTTGGCCCGGCCTACAAGGGCATCACGCTGGCCGCGGCCGTGTCGGTCGAACTGGCGCGACTGGGCCACAACCTGCCGTATGCCTACAACCGCAAGGAAGCCAAGGACCACGGCGAAGGCGGCACGCTGGTCGGCGCACCGGTCAAAGGGCGCGTGTTGATCATCGACGACGTGATCTCGGCCGGCACCTCGGTGCGCGAATCCATCGCGCTGATCCGCGCGGCCGGTGCCACGCCCTGCGGCGTCACCATCGCCCTCGACCGGCAGGAGAAGGCCAGCGAGAACGGCCAGGATGCGCCGCACTCGGCCGTGCAGTTCGTGCAGCGCGAGCTGGGCCTGGCGGTGGTGGCCATCGCCACCCTGGACGACCTGCTGGCCTACCTGGCGGCGCAGAGTGACCCGGCTTTGGCCGCGCACCTGCCGGGCGTGCAGGCCTACCGCGCCCGGTATGGCGTTGCTCTCTGAGGCGCATGACGACCCGCACCTTCACGGTCCTCGGCGCGCTATTGGCGCTGGCCGCGCAATCCGCGCTGGCGCAGACCATCTACAGCTGTGTCGATGCGAAGGGCCGCAAGATCACCGCCGACCGGCCCATTCCCGAATGCCAGGACCGTGAGCAGCGGGTGCTGCGGCGCGACGGTGCGCAGCAGTCGGTGGTGGGGCCCAGCATGAGTGCCGACGAGCGTGCGGCCTATGAGGAGGCGCAGCGCCGCAAGCTCGCCGAAGAGGCGGCCCGCAAGGACGTGGTGCGTCACGACCGCAACCTGCTGTCGCGTTATCCCAATGCCACCGCGCATCAACGCGCTCGCGAAGGCGCCCTGGAAGCGGCCGAGCAGGCACAGAAGAGCGCCGAAAAGCGCCTGGCCGATCTGGCGCTCGAACACAAGCAACTGCTGGCCGAGACCGAGTTCTACAAGGGCAGGGAGCTGCCCCGCAAGCTCAAGAACGCGCTCGGCCAGAACCAGGCCAGCACCGAGGCGCAGCGCCATTCGATCGACCAGCACGAGCAGGAGGCGGCGCGCATCACCGCGCTGTTCGACGAGGAACTGCTGCGTTTGAAGAGGCTGTGGGCCGGGGCCCAGCCGGGGTCGGTGGGGCCTATACCCACTGCGGCCACCGCACCCAGCGCGGCCGGCGTCAGCCCAGCTTCTTCTTCAACAACGCGTTGACCTGCGCCGGGTTGGCCTTGCCCTGGCTCGCCTTCATGGCCTGGCCCACCAGGGCGTTGAAGGCCTTGTCCTTGCCGGCGCGGTACTCTTCCACCGACTTCGGGTTGGCGGCCAGCACCGCGTCGAGGATCATGTCCAGCGCGCCGTCGTCGTTCATCTGCTTGAGACCCTTGGCCTCGATGACGGCGTCCACCTCGCTGCTGTTGCCGCTCCACAGCGCCTCGAACACCTGGCGCGCCGCGTTGTTCGAGATGGTGCCGTCGCTGATGCGCCCGATCAGCTGGCCCAGCTGCACCGGGCTCACCGGGCTGGCCTCAATGCCGCGGTCCTCGGCATTGAGCCGGCGCGACAGCTCGCCCATCAGCCAGTTGGCCACCAGCTTGGGCTGGCCGCAGGCCGCAGTGGCGGCGCGGTAGAACTCGGCGAAGGCGCGACTCTGCGTCATCATCGAAGCGTCGTAGGCCGCCAGGCCATCCTGCTGCTGCAGCCGCGCGGCCAAGGCGCCAGGCAGCTCGGGCAGCTCGGCGCGCACCCGTTCTACCCACTCGGGCGCGATCACCAGCGGCGGCAGGTCGGGGTCGGGAAAGTAGCGGTAGTCGTGCGCGTCTTCCTTGGTGCGCATCATGCGGGTCTCGCCGCTGTCGGGGTCGAACAGCACGGTGGCCTGCTGGATGCTGTGGCCGTCCTCGATCTGGTCGATCTGCCACTGCACCTCGTAGTCGATGGCCTGCGTCAGGTTGCGGAAGCTGTTGAGGTTCTTGATCTCGCGCCGCGTGCCGTAAGGCTCGCCGGGCTTGCGCACCGAGACATTGGCATCGCAGCGGAAGCTGCCTTCCTGCATGTTGCCGTCGCAGATGCCCAGCCACACCACCAGCGTATGCAGCGCCTTGGCGTACTCGACCGCCTGCCTGCTCGAGCGCAGGTCGGGCTCGGTGACGATCTCCAGCAGCGGCGTGCCGGCGCGGTTCAGGTCGATGCCGGTCATGCCGTGGCCGAGCGCATCGTGTGAGCCGACGCCCTCATGCAGCGACTTGCCGGCGTCCTCTTCGAGGTGCGCGCGGGTCAGGCGCACCCGATGCGGCTGGCCGTCGACGAAGAAATCGAGATGGCCGCCCTGCACCACCGGAATCTCGTACTGGCTGATCTGGTAGCCCTTGGGCAGGTCGGGGTAGAAGT
>JBDTQF010000049.1:0-19142 GCA_039932275.1 Burkholderiales bacterium | reverse complement strand
CACCGCGTCGCGGCGGGCGCGCAGCTCCAGCGTCTTCAGCGCCGCCAGCACCATCAGCAGCGTGACGCCGGCCTCCTTGCCGGCGATGGTGCGGTACTGCCAGAAGGTGGCGGCCACCGCCAGCAGCAGCGCGGCCACCAGCACCGGGCGCGACGGCAGCGCCCGGCCGCGCCACGCCAGCCACGCGCGCCAGCCCAGCGCCAGCAGGGCGAAAGCGCTGCACCACAGCGGCACGCGCAGCAGCTGCGGCGCCAGGGTCCAGCCCAGCACGCCGAGCAGGAACAGGGTGTCCCGTGATTCGCGGGTCAATGGAGCCCCTCGTCCGAGGAGTACCTCGACCGATCCCCCAAGGGGATGCGGGCCGGCTTGGGGCGGCCCGGCGCTCGGCCCGCGTGCGCTTGCTTGTCTGGAAACGGATTCATCTGGCTTCCCAATCCGCCAGCAGATCCAGGCATTGGCGCCGATGCGCCGGCCCGTGGCCGGGGTCGATGACCTGCCCGGGCAAGGTCAACCCGTAGCGCAGGCCGGCCTGCTCGGCGGCCAGCACCCAGGCGGCCAGGCGCGACAGGCGTTGCTCCAGCGTCGGGCGCACGGCGTCAGCCCAGTCGAGCACCAGCTCGCTGCGCGCGAAGTGCACGCGCTCGCGGCTGACCAGATCGCCGCCGCCGGCCAGGGCCTGGGCTGATTTCTTCCACAGCACCTGCTGCAGCGGATCGCCGCGGCGGTAGGCGCGCACGCCGTCGGGCTCGCTGCTGCCGCTGAACCGCATCACCGCTGCTGGCTGGCCGTGCGCGGCGGCGCCCAGCGGCAGGGCGGGCGCGGGGGTTTCAGGGGCCGGCCAGGCCAGCAGCGTGGAAGCCGGGCGCCAGTAGCTCCAGGCGCGGAACAGGCCGAAGGGAAAGCGCGTTTCCAGCACCAGGCGCGGCAGCGGCCAGCGCCCGCGCTGAGTGGCGGGCAGCGTGAGCTGCACCTGCGCAGTTGTGCTCGCGGGCACGTCGAGCCAGGTCGGGGTGGTGGGCGCGGGGGCCGCGGGGGCTGCGTCGTTGCCCGTCATCGCGATGAAACCGATGCCGATGCCGTAGCGGGCCCGCTGGCGACGGTTGCTGCTGCCGTCTTGCAGCGTGATGGTGAGCCGCACCGATTCACCCACGAAGACCGGTTCGCCCACCACCAATTGCAGTTGCAGGCCGCGCAGCGTGGCATGGGTGCCGTGCATCGAGCTCAGCCCCACACCGGCCAGCAAGAAGGTGAGCAGGTAGCCCAGGTTGAGCTGGTAGTTGATGGACGCCAGCAGCAGCACGCCCAGCATGGCTGCGAACAGCCAGCCGGCGCGGGTGGGCACGATGTAGACATTGCGCTGGGTGAGCGCGAGGGTGTCGCTGGGCGGGTGGCGCTGCAGCCACCAGGCGGTCCAGCGTTGCTGCCACCAGCTTGGCCGGCCCGCCATCAAACCATCCCCAGGGCCTCGATCATCGCGCGCAGCTGCTCGGCCGCGCCGCGCCCGGCGCCGGCCACCGGCTGTAGGCGATGGGCCAGCGCCGGCACGGCCACGGCCTGCACATCGTCGGGCGCCAGGTAGTCGCGGCCTTCGAGCAGGGCATGCGCGCGGGCCACGCGCAGCAGCGCCAGCCCGGCGCGCGGCGACAGGCCCTGGCGGAACCAGCGGCCCGAGCGGGTGGCGGCGATCAGCGCCTGCACGTAATCGAGCAGTGGCTCGGCGGCATGCACCGCCCGCACTGCGGCCTGCGCGGCCAGCAGCTCGGCCGCTGCCATCGCGGGCTTGAGCGTGCGCAGCAGCTCGCGCCGGTCGGCCCCGGCCAGCAGCGCGCGCTCGGACTGCGGGTCGGGGTAGCCCAGCGTGAGGCACATCAGGAAGCGGTCGAGCTGGCTCTCGGGCAGCGGGTAGGTGCCGAGCTGGTCGCTCGGGTTCTGCGTGGCGATGACGAAGAAGGGCGCGGGCAGCGCGCGGGTTTCGCCATCGACACTGACCTGGTGCTCTTCCATCGCCTCCAGCAGCGCGCTTTGGGTGCGCGGGCCGGCGCGGTTGATCTCGTCGGCCAGCAGCACCTGGGTGAACACCGGGCCGGGGTGGAAGACGAAGCGCTCTTGGCTGCGTTCGTAGATGCTGACGCCGATCAGGTCGCTGGGCATCAGGTCGGCAGTGAACTGCACCCGCGAGAACGCCAGCCCCAGCGACGCCGCCAGTGTGTGCGCCAGCGTGGTCTTGCCCACACCGGGCACGTCTTCGATCAGCAGGTGGCCGCCGGCCAGCAGGCAGGCCACACCGTGGTGCACCTGCGTGCGCTTGCCCACCACCACCGAGCCGACCTGGTCGAGCAGGCCGGCCAACTGGCGCGTCAGGTGCTTGTTGTCCTGTGCTTGCATGCTGGGCACCATACCCGAACAATCGGGGGCAACGACGCACGACAACGACCCAAGAACGAGGAGCCACGCCAGTGATGCATTGCTGGCGTGAAAAAGCCGTATGACCACTGCCTTCTACAGCCACCCCGACTGCCGTGGCCACGACATGGGCCCGGGCCACCCCGAGTGCCCGCAGCGGCTCGATGCCATCGAGGACCACCTGCTGGCCACCGGGCTGGACATCGCCCTGATCCGCCCCGAGGTGCCGCTGGCGCGTTTCGAAGACCTGGCGCTGGCGCACAGCAGCGGCTACCTGCTGGAGCTGGACGAGTTCTTGCGCACCATCCAGGAAACCGGCGAGCCGCGCGGCGTCGACCCCGACACCACTGCCTGCCCGGCCACCCGCCAGGCCATGCTGCGCGCGGCCGGCGCGGCGGTGGCCGCCACCGACGCGGTGATCGACGGCCAGGCCAGCAACGCCTTCTGCGCCATCCGCCCGCCCGGCCACCACGCCACCCGCGACAAGGCCATGGGCTTTTGCTTCATCAACAACGTGGCCGTGGCGGCGCGCCATGCGCTGGACGTGCGCGGGCCGAGTTGTGGCATTGAACGCGTGGCCATCGTCGACTTCGACGTGCACCACGGCAACGGCACCGAAGACATCATCGCCGGCGACGACCGCGTGCTGATGGTCAGCATCTTCCAGGACCAGCTCTACCCTTACTGCGGCGGCGTGCCCAAGGGCGAGAACATGCTCAACATCGCGATCCCCGCCTATGCGCGCGGCATGGAAATACGCGAGGTGATCGAAGCCAACTGGATCCCGCGGCTGGAAGCCTTCCAGCCCCAGATGATCTTCATCTCCGCCGGCTTCGACGCGCACCGCGAGGACGAACTGGGCCAGCTGGGCATGGTGGAAGCCGACTACGCCTGGATTACCCGCCGCATCGTCGACGTGGCCGCGCGCCACAGCAAGGGCCGCATCGTGTCATGCCTGGAGGGCGGCTACGCGCTGAGTGCACTGGCGCGCAGCGTGGCGGCGCATGTGAGGGTGTTGGCGGGGGTGTGAGGGGCGCGCCGGGGTTCCCGGCTTCCGCTTCGCTCAGAGCGAGTGGTCCTGCGGATCCGCATCGGCGGCGAATTCCACCTCGATGGAGAGGCGGGCTTTCACCGCGCGTTGTTGCCGTTCACCTGGTGAGAAGCGTGTGGCCATGAAGGCCTGTGTGGCGGCGCTGGCCAGGGCGGCGGGCAGTTGCCCTTGATCGATCCTGATGCGGCGTACCTCACCGGTCTCGTCGATGAACACGGTCAGGCGGGCCTGGTAGCGGCCGGGCGGGGCGCCCTCCGGATAGGCCAGCAGCACCGGTGCCAACGCGGCGGGTGAACGGTCGAGTGCCTGGCGGGGCAAGTAGGCCTCTTCTGCACCGGGGCGTACCGCGTTGGCCTCGTCAGCGCCCGGCGAACGGAGCGCCGCGCCCCCCTGGGCCATCTGCGCTTCATCCGTGTGGTCGGTGATGGAGGTCGAACCGATATCCGGTGCCACGGAACGCGGTCCTCCAGCAGCGGGGAAAGCCACGGTGCGCGCCACCAGAGGGCGCGAGGTCGCGGCGGCAAGTGACGGCAGCGTGTCACGCGACGGATGGACGTCGTGAGTCATCACCGCCCAGCCGACCAAGGCATGAAGGGTCAACGCGCCAAGCCCTGCCAATCTCATTGGCGTGCGTGAGCGACCCGAAGCTCCTGTTGCAGTCATAGCCAGGCGACGTGACACACGTTCACAGGATCAATCGATCAGTTCGCGCCACGAGGCGCGCCGCAGCGTCGCACCGGCTGCAGCGCCGGTGGTGCCGGATTGCCGTTGCTCCAGTGTCTGGTCCTGCAGTGTGGCCGTCGCTGACACGTTGCCGCTGGGGTCGACGATGCGACCGAGACCGACCACCAGGGTGTTGTAGCTCTGCACTTCCAGCACCACACCGTTGGTGACGTTGAACTGGTACAGATAAGACACCCCGCTGGGCGAGCAGACGCTGCCGCCCGGCACGGCCGAAGCGAAGGCCAGTACGCCGGACGACAGCGGCTCGCCGTCGATGTAGATGCGTTCGCCGGAGCTCCGACTCAGATCGACGTACCAGCCATTCTGCGTGCTCCAGCTCACCGCATTGGGGGAGGCGACCTTGCGGTCACTGCCCAAGGTCTGCTGCACCAGCTTGGCATCGGCGCTGCGCAGCACACACGGTGTGGTGGCGCACAGACCGGTGGTGCCCAGCGGGTCCTTGATCGCATACACGGTCTGCAGCGTGGCGTCGGACAGGTCACCGGTGCCCAGGTATCGGCCCGTGCCGAACGCGATCACTGGCACTTCCGGTGAGGTCTTGGGCAGGGCCGTCAGCACGGGTTTGCTGGTGATGGGCTGTGCGGTTCCGTCAATCGCCTTGGCCGTGCCCAGCAGCATGGCCTCGGCTCCCGATGGCGCGAGGCGGTCGTCGTGGTCGAAGCGCCACATGTTGCCCAGCATGTCGCCACCGTAGAACCGCAGCACGGTGTTGTTGGTGGTGGCGTCCACCCACCCTTCGATGCGTGACAGGTTGTTGGGTGTGGAGGAGTCCCCTGCGCCGGTGGACACCTCCACCAGCTTGGCGCCGGTGGCGGCATTGACGGTGTAAAGGCGACCGACGCCATCGCCCGTTGAAATGTTGTTGAGGCCGCTGGTGAATGCCACGATCCAGGTGCCGGCCTTGTTCTTCGTGATCACCGGGTTGCCGTAGGTCAGCCCCAGGTTCTCGAAACCCGTGGTGGCGGAGCTGATCTCCCAGAGTGCCTTGGGACTGGTCGGGTCGGTGATGTCGAGCGCGTAGTAGGCACGTCCTCCTGCGCCCAGGCCGCCCACGAGAATGGTGCGCCACTGGGTACCGTCGAAGACATCACCCACCACCGGTGTGGCGTCGACGAAGTAGCGGTGGTTGCTGTCGTAGGCGCTGTCGGCCAGACGCCACATCTCAGGGACGACGGCGGTGGGAACGAAGGCCCACAGCTCCGTGCCACCGTCCACGTCGGTGGCGTCGATGCCCACCTTGAAGGCGTGCAGCATGCCGTCATTGGCGCCGGCATAGACCATCTTCGATCGGCCGCTGTTGGACGACACAAAGCTGGCATAGCCCGAGTCGACATACTTGAACGGCGGTTTGCCGACATACACCGGCGAGGCGTTGATGAAATCACCCAGCCGCGAGGCCCGGGTGCGGAACACCTGGTTGGCGGTGTCGGCGTTGTTCAGGTACAGGCTGGTGTCGCCACGCAGGAAGTTGACCAGGTTCGCGCCGGTGACCTTGGCCATGGCGGTGGCGTTGATCGTCGTGCACTGGGTCAGCACCGGTGTGGCCGATGTGCACCGGTTGTCCAAACTGCCGTTCAGCGCGGCGGTGGTCAGGTTGTCGTAGGTGAAGGAGAGCAGAGACGTGCCCTGCCGGAAATAGATGGCTCGGTCGGTGGCGCGGCCGTCAAGCTTGGACTTGGCGCTCCAGATTTCCTTGCCGCTGCTGGTGTCGGGCACCGACACCGCACCGGTCTTGCTGTCGATGACAAATTTGAAGGCGCGCAGATCACCATACCAAGGCAGGCTCTTGTCCGGGTTGTAGGCGTAACTGGGCAGGAAGATCCAGTCATCGCCCACCGTCGGTGTCAGCGTGCTGGCCGCCGCCGCAGCACCTGCACCCACCTGTTCCTGGATCTTGGCCAGGGTTGTGGAAAGTGCCGAGGTCAGTGAATCGGGGGACGTCGCCGAGAAGTACTGCCCCCGGCCATTCACGGCGGCGTGCCAGAGGTCGTCGATCATGGTGGCACCTGCACCCGGATTGGGCCAGTTCTTGGTGCCGCTCTTCAGGTCGGCATAGTCACCGCTGGTCTGGTTGAGGTAGTTGGCGTCGTAGCTGATGGTGCCCCGCACGCCCAGCCCGAGCGTGAAGGTGTTCATGTGCTGCTTCTTGTTGTTGTCGCCGAGCGACGCACCGACGTTGTCAATCAGGTCGCTGCGCAGGTCGGTGGCCCAGTAGTACTCGGCCACGTCGGCCAGCGAATTGGAGGCACCCCCAGTGACCACGGTGTTGTCCGTCACGGCCGCGGTGCCAGGCGTTGCGACCGTGTCTGCACCGGGTGTGGGTGTGGTGCCGTTCCAGGCCGTGGTGGGGCCGGTGTAGACCGTCGTGGCCGCGTAGGTGATGGAGCCGACCGCCCCGCTGATGGTCGTGACGCAGCTGCCGGTCGTTGTGGTGCCCGAAACGGTGGACCAGCTGCCCGTGGAGCTGGAACTGATGGTGCCGATGGTGTTGCTGATCAGCGTGCTGCTGTTGATGTTGCTGGGGCTGTAGGTATAGGTCGTGGTGTCGCTGGTCTTGACGCCGTTGACCCAGATGGCCACGTTTTTGTCCGTGCGGGAACGCTCCAGAACCTGGGTTCGGGGTGCCAGATCGGTTTGGGTGGCCTTCTGGGTATAGACCTTGTTGCGCTTGCCGGTGACGGCGCTGCTGCCGCTGCCAATGGTGCAGGACTGCACCTCGGTTGCTACTCGCCGCACCTCGCTGGTCAGCTTGGCCGTGCCATCGCGGTTGTTGCGCACCGTGTTCAGCGTGGTGGTGGTGACGGTTCGTGTCGACGTCGCGCTGTCCTTCATCGGTCGGGCTTCGTTGCCGTCCTGTTGGCCGACGAGACTGCCGCTCAGGTCGTAGGGACCATACGACGAGGTCTCGATGTTGCTGTTCCAGTAACCATCGGTGGACAGGATGGCGTAGTTGCGCTGGCAGGAGTACTGGACCGGGTCGACGCTCTGCCCCGGGGCGACCTTGCCGTAGTACTGGCCGACCTTGGACAGCGCCCCCCGCAGCGGCGTGTAGCTGCCGCTGTAGGAGTTGTAGAGCTTGCTGTAGAACTTGCTCTTCTGGTTGCCACTGCCGGCGGTGAAGTCGGCAGCATCCAGGAAGTTGCTGCTGGTCACCGTGGTATCGCTGATCATCGTGAAGCCGATGCGGTAGTTGTCGTCCAGCTTGATGAAGGCATGGCCGACCGCTGTGCGGATCAGGTTCAGGCGGGTGCGGTAGTAGGCGTACCAGTTGGCGTAGTTCTGTGCCTCGGTTGAGGCCGAACGGACCAGCACGGATTCGAACAGTGCTGAAGCCGTGCCGCTGTTCAGATTGCACTCGGTATAGAACGTGGTGCTGGTATCGACCGAGCCGTTGCTCTTGTAGCGCCAGTCCATCTTGGTCTGGCTGCCTTTGTACTTGAAATAGGTGCTTTCGGTGACGGTGGTGTTGAGGTTGGTCTTGCTGCCCCCGGTGTTGAAACCGTCTTTCCAGGCGTTGGTGAAGGTGGCATCCGCGTAGCTGGTGCCCTGGTAATCCACCGGGGGTGAGTACGTGACGCTGGGGTCATAGGCATTGCCGTTGCACTGGGCCGACCGGAAACCGTAGGCGTTGCTGTCGTCCATGTCGTCCGGCATGTACGTGCTGGCCATTGACCCCGAGTCATCGAGGATGAACATGATGTTCGGCTTGGCCCGGACCGAGGTGGTGCCCAGCGGCACGTTCGAGATGCTGGTCGGTGCCGCCAGGCACAGGCCTGAAGCCAGCAGCGCCGCACACAGCAAGAGATAGCGGGGGGATCTGTTCACGTTGGGCTCCGGGTCGGCAAGGGGTCCACCCACATCAGTAGTGCACCAGGGTCTCGGTGTAGGTCACGGTGTCGCGCCCGCCTTGGGATCGAACCAGGACACGGAAGTACTGACTCACGGTGGTGACGCCGATGCGCTGGGCCGTGGCATAGCTGAGCGAGCCGCGTTCGCCGCTTTCTGAGGTGCCGTTGACCAGGGGTCTGACGCAGTTCATCGTGGCCGTCACGGCGGTGGGGTCGCCGGTGCCGTCACAAAGGCGCAGGATGACGTAGCGTGCGGTGACCCCGGCATTGAGCGCGGGTACGGCCACTGTCTGCAGGCATTGGCTGCTCGCCACAGCGCCGCAGCCACTGCCCCAGTCGATGACCGTGCGGGCGGTGCCTGACCCCTTGTTGGTCGCGTCCAGAGGCGCTGCGGTTGTGTCGCGTGTGGTGGCGTAGTAACCATTGCCGGGTGCATCGTCGTTGATCAGCGTTGATGCGATGTTCTCGGTCAGCCAGCGCACCGCGGTGCGGGCGGCATCGTCGGCGGCCTGTTGGCTGTCCTGCTTGAAGCCCAGGTTGCCGAGAATCAGGGTGCCGCTGTCGACCGAGCGCACCAGCGCCACGGCGGCCAGTGACAAGGCGACCAGCGTCACCAGCGAGAAGATCAGCGACATGCCGCGCGACTGGGCCCGGCGGAAATGGGTGGGTATCTTCTTCATACCGTGACTCATGACTGGCGCGCCTGCCACAGCATGTTTCGCAGCGGGACGACGGACTCAAAAACCCGGTAGCGGTAGTGCTTCCAGCAAGTGGCTTCACCTGAGGGACAGGGCGGCAAGGTGAAGGCCAGGTTGCTCTGGCCATCCGGTTGCCAGGTGGGCGCCGCGTCGGTCACTTCGTCCTGGTCGTACTGGCTGGCGCGGGACAAGACACCGATGCGTACGGCCAGCACCTGGTTCCACCCGGCGGCCGTGGTCGGCGTGGTGGTGGTCCAGCTGTCCACGCTGCCGTCGGCATTGGTATCGAGGCCGTAGGTGGCCTGCAGGTTGACGATGTTGGCAAACAGTTCTTCGTTGGTGGTGCTGCCGTCGGTGGTCGAGAAAGTGCGCTGGTGCAGCGAGTAGGCACTTTCGGAACTGTCGGCCACCAGGCCACAGCGCTGGTTGCTGCCGGCCACGAAGTAGCAGCGGTCGATCAGCGTGCCCAGGTTGATCACGTAGCTGCCGGCCGCGTAGCTCACATCGTTGTTGAGCGTGCCGGGGAACTTCGTGGTGCCGACATCCTGGTTCCAGGCGCCCCCTGCAGTGCCATGGGTGAGGTTGTCGCCGGTGGTGGCGGGGTCGGTGTTGATCATTGCCAGGGTGCACCAGTTGGGGCTGACCTGGTTCGTTGGCGACGGGCTGGGTGATGACGCGGCGGTGGCGTTGGGCACGACGAGCAGCAGGTCGCCCTGCCGGTTGCCGACATTGGTGCGCTCGGTGAGCACGAATTGCGTGTCCTGCCGCGTGTGGTTCTCGCGCAGCCGCATGGGCAGGGAGAAGCTCGATTGGCTGCTCATCAGCAGCTGGATGGCGTCGGCCTGGCCTGTTTCCGTGCCGCTGGCGCCCGACCCCTGCGTGATGAGCACGGCTGCCATCGTCCGGTTGTAGTCGGTGCCGGAACGTGCGCCCCGGATTTCCGTGCAGCCCAGGACCCCACCGCTGGTCAGTCCGTAGCCGCTCATCTCCACGTCGCGCTGCAGGGTGTGCAGTGCCAGCGCGCCGTTGAGCTGCGCGTCGGAGCCGGTGGCTGTCTGGCGCTTGCGGGCTTCGAACACGGTGGTCACCTGGGTGATCACCAGCACCGCCAGCAGGCCGATGGCCATGCCGACCATCAGTTCGATGAGCGATACGCCGCTGAGGCGCCGCCGCCGCGTATAGGGGGACATCGCCATGGTCAGTTGGGGTTGATGGTGGTGATCGTGGTGAACGTGTGGGAGGCTTCGTTCGGCACCGTCCAGGTGATCGTGATGCGGACCCGGCCGACGGTCTGGTAGCCGAGGTCGTCGCTGCACTCGGCACTGGTGTCGCTGTTTGTGCAGACCGACAACGAAGGCGTGCCCGACGGTAGCAAGGCATTGACGCGGGTCTGCCATCGGTTGCACGGCGCGTGGGTGCTGCAAGTCTTGTAGCTGGCGAGGTTGGGGGCATCCGTCCACATCGTGCCGATCAGCTCATTGGCCAGGAAGGAGGCCTCGGCGCGGTACTTGGATGACGAGGTGGCACGGGCCAGCGAAGCTTGCAGCCCCACCAGCCCCAGCACGCCGAGCGAGAAGATCAGCAGTGCAATCAGCGCTTCCAGCATTGCGAAGCCCTGCGGCAAACGAAGAGGAGTGGACGGCTTCATCTCAGCACTTGCGAGGGTCGGTGGCATCGGTGACGGCCGGGTCGCACATGCGCACGGCGCCCGCTGGGCTCAGCACCAGCCGCAGCGTGCGGTTGCCGGTGCCGCTGGCGTGGTCGATCACGAGGCAGCGCAGCGGCGCCACGGCCGCGGTGTCGAGCCGCCCGAATCCGTTGAAGGCCGCCTGCGTCGTGCTGGCGGCCGAGGTGCAGTCGGCGGCTTTCATCGTCATCGTCACCGAGGTGGAGCTTTCACCCTGCGCCCAGCGTTCGATGATGCGGGGCGCCGTTGTCTCGCTGGCGGTCGCGTTGCACTGTCCTTCAGGACTTTGCAGGCTGACGATCCAGGACGCATTGCTCGAGGACAGCGTGCAACTGCCGGCGTTGGCATCCGATACGAATGAAAAGAAAACCCGGGTATTGCGTCGGACCGCTTCGTTGCGGGCCTTGCTGAGGCCCGTCTGCAATGCTTCGGCGGCGCCACGGATCTGCGTGTTGCGAATCCAGGTGTTGATGCTGGGCATGGTGGCCGCGAGCAGAAGCCCCAGAATGGCGAGCGTGACCATGAGCTCCACCAGTGTGAGCCCTGCCTTGCTGGCACGCCGACGTGAGGTCAGCATTCGCTGCCTCTCACCAGCCAGCAGTTCTTGCCCGTCTGTGCTGCGCCCTTGAAGGTGGTGGTGGTGCGGGCGTTGTTCGAGTCGAGCGTGTAGACGTGCGAGCTGCTCATCGCACTGGTGCTGGTAGCGGTCAAGGTGTAGCCCTGGCCGCTGTTGGTCAGGGCGCAGCTGTAGGTAAAGAAAGTACTGCCGGCCGGGGCTGAAGCAATGTTGCCGCCGGCGCAGTCGGTGTCGCCGTAGTTGCGGTTGTCCTGGTAGTACTGCTCCATCTGCACCCGGTAGTTGCTCAGGTAGGTGAAGGCTTCCGGAACCCGTCCGCGGCGCATGTAGTCGGTGTACGACGGCAGCGCCACCGCGGCCAGGATGCCGACGATGGCCACCGTGATCATCAGCTCGATCAGCGTGAAGCCACGCGTGCGGCCTTGGATGTATTTCATGGTGGTGGAGGCGGGCATGGCGGTGGCAGGTTCGGTGGGTGGATCCTAGGGGCCCGGGCGGGCACGGCGCGTTCAAGGGTTGCCGTACGTCGGCTTGTAGGTGACGTTCGTCGGCGCACCGAAGACGGCGGGGCGTCTTGCGTGAGGAAGTTGGCGCTTTGACGCTGGCGCGTGGCTGTTGCCGCGCTGCCGTGGCGGCTCAGTGAAAATCCCGCGACTGCAGCCCGCTGCCCTCCCTGGCCAGCCGGCCCAGCCAGGCGCTGGCGTCGAACAGGCGTTTGGCCACCAGGTGGCTGACGCCGTCGCGCTGCTGCCAGGTGCCGGCCACCAGCAGCAGCCGGGCGCTGAGCAAGGGCTGGCGGTAGGCGTCGCGCACGTCTTTCCAGACGATGACGTTGATGGGGCCGGTTTCGTCTTCCAGCGTGACGAAGATGGTGCCCTTGGCGGTGCCGGGCTGTTGGCGGCTGATGACCAAGCCGCCGGCGCGCACGCTGCGGCCATCGCCCAGGTGACCCAGGCTGGCCAGCTCAGTCGCGCTGCGCACGCCGCGTGCGGCCAGCCGCGGGCGCAGCAGCGCCAGCGGGTGGCGGCCGAGCGTGAGGCCGGTGGCGGCGTAGTCGAGCGCGATGGCCTCGCCCTCGGCGGCGGGCAGCAGTGAGAGCTGGGCCTCGTGCACGGGCGCCGCGCGCAGCAGGCTGTCGGCCGCCCCGGCGGCCGGGGCGGCGGTGGCCCAGACTTGCTGGCGGCGGTGGCCGGCCAGGCCGCGCAGCGCATCGGCGCGGGCCAGGGCCTGCAGGTCGCGGGGGTCGAGGGCGGCGCGCAGGGCCAGGTCGTGCAGGTCGTGGAAAGGGCCCCCAGGCGGCTTTGCCGCCGTCCCCTGGCCGCAGGTGTGCCCTGCGCTTCGTTTGGGCTGGGAGTGAGTCAACTTGGGACGGCCCGGCGTTGACTCATCAGCCTGCCCGGTGCGGGCCTGCACCAGGCGTTGCGCAGCGGCTTCGCTCAAGCCCTTGACCAGCCGCAGCCCGAGGCGGATGGTGGGGCGTTGCGGGTTGGCGTCGGCGTGCGGATCGGTCTCCAGCGTGCAGTCCCAATCGCTGTGCAGCACGTCGGCCGGCAGCACGCGCACGCCGTGGCGTTGCGCGTCCTGGATCAGTTGGGCCGGCTGGTAGAAGCCCATGGGCTGCGAGTTGATCAGCGCGGCGGTAAAGGCCGCCGGGTGGTGGCATTTGAGCCAGGCGCTGAAGTAGGCCAGCAGCGCGAAGCCTTCGGCATGGCTTTCCGGGAAACCGTATTCGCCGAAGCCTTCGATCTGGCGGAAGATGGCTTCGGCGAAGGCGGGCTCGTAGCCGTTGGCCACCATGCGGTTGATCACCCGGTCCTTGAACTTGTCGACCCCGCCCTTGCGGCGCCAGGCCGCCATCGCGCGGCGCAGTTCGTCGGCCTCGCCCGCGGTGAAGTCGGCCGCGATCATGCAGACCTGCATCACCTGTTCCTGGAAGATCGGCACGCCCATCGTGCGTTCCAGGGCCACCTTCAAGGGCTCGGGGCAGGTGATGGCTTCCTGGCCCATCTTGCGGCGCAGGTAGGGGTGCACCATGCCGCCCTGGATGGGCCCGGGCCGCACGATGGCCACCTGCACCACCAGGTCGTAGAACTTGTCGGGCCTCAGCCGCGGCAGCATGCTCTGCTGGGCGCGGCTTTCGATCTGGAACACGCCGACGGTGTCGGCGCGCCGGGTCATCTCGTAGGTGGCAGCGTCGTCCCACCCGATGTCCTGCATGCACCAGGGGCGGCCGGTCCAACCCTGCAGCAGCGAGAAGGTTTTGCGCAGGGTGGTCAGCATGCCCAGCGCGAGCACGTCCACCTTCAGCAGGCCGAGCGATTCGAGATCGTCCTTGTCCCACTGGATGATCCGGCGGTTGTCCATCGCGGCCGGCTCGATGGGCACCAGGCGCGACAGCTTCTCGCCAGAGATCACGAAGCCGCCACTGTGCTGCGACAGGTGACGCGGAAAGCCGTGCAGGGTCGAGCCCAGTTCCAGCCAGTGCTGGGTGACGGGGGAGGCCGGGTCGAGGCCGAGTTCGGTCAGGCGGGCCGTCAGCGCTTCTTGACTGTCAAACCATTGATGCGACTTGGCGACGGCGTCGATCAAATGCGTATCCAGCCCCAATGCCTTGCCCACGTCGCGCACCGCGCCGCGGGTGCGGTAGGTGCTCAGTGCCGCAGCCAGCGCGGTGCGTTCGATGCCGTACTTGCCGTAGATGTACTGGATCACCTCTTCGCGCCGCTCGTGTTCGAAGTCGACGTCGATGTCGGGCGGCTCGTTGCGTTCGCGGCTGAGGAAGCGGCCGAAGAGCAAGGTGGCCTTGGCCGGGTTCACCTCGGTGATGCCCAGGCAAAAACACACCGCCGAGTTGGCCGAGGAGCCGCGGCCCTGGCAGAGGATCTGCTGCCTTCTTGCAAACAGCACGATGTCGTACACCGTCAGGAAGAAGGCTTCGTAGCGCAGTTCGGCAATCAGGGCGAATTCGGTTTCCAGCTGCGCCTGCACCTTGGGCGGAATGCCTTGTGGGTAACGGCGTTGTGCGCCGGCGAGGGTTTCCTGCCGCAGGTAGCTGGTGGCGGTGTGGCCGGGTGGCACGATCTCGTCCGGGTAGTCGTAGCGCAGCTCGCTCAGCGAGAACGTGCAGCACCCGGCGATGCGCAGCGTTTGTGCCAGCCAGGCCGGCCGGTAGACCTGCGCCAGCGCCAGGCGCGAGCGCAGGTGCTGCTCGGCATTGCGGGCCAGTGCATGGCCACAGGTGCTGATGGGTTGGTTCAGGCGGATGGCGGTGAGCGTGTCGTGCAGCGGCTTGCGCGAGCGCACATGCATCTGCACCGCGCCGGCTGCCGCCAGCGGCACGCCGGTGGCGCGGCTCACGGTTTGCAGGCGGTCGCTCAGCAGGCCATCGTCGGCCCAGTGCAGCAGCTCGATGGCGAGGCTGGCGCGGGGCAGGGTGTCGGGGGCGAAGGTGTCGGCCAGCCAACGGGCCTGCGCCAGCAGCACCTCAGGCGGGTCGTCACGGCGCGGGATCAGCAGCGCCTGGCAGCGTGGCAGGCCACGCAGGTGGGCGCTGTTGCCGGTGGGTGCATCCAGGTCGCGCACCGTCAGGTGGTACGTGCCCTTGGGGCGGCGCAGGCGGGCCAGGGTGATCAGCTCGCACAGGTTGCCGTAGCCATGCTTGTCTTGCGCGATCAGCACCAGCTGGCAGCCGGGGGTGGCGCCATCGCCCTCGATGTGGAAGCGTGCGCCGATCAGCAGCTGGATCGGCGTGCCGGCGTCTTTCTGGCGTTTGGCTTCTTCATGCGCGCGCACCACGCCGGCCACCGAGCATTCGTCGGTGATGGCGATGGCGCGGTAGCCCAGCTGCGCGGCGCGCGCCACCAGCTCTTCCGGGTGCGACGCGCCGGTGAGGAAGCTGAAGTTGCTCTGGCAGTGCAGTTCGGCGTAGCTGGGGATCATGGGAGTCAGTGCCCGCCCGGCCGCCCGAAGGGCACTGAGCCCCCTCGGGGGGTAGCGAACGGAGTGAGCTTGGGGGCGTGTGTTTCAGCCAAACAGTCCGTGCAGGAACCAGCTGGGTGGCTCAGTCGATGAGCCAGTGCGGTGGTGGCCGCGCTCAAGGTAGACCCACAGCAGCGCACCGTCCGCCGCCAGGGCCACGTGGTAGTCGCGCCGCACCAGGGCGCCGTCGTGCCAGCCGGTTTCGATGCGTTCGGCCGGGGTCAGCAGGCGCAGGGGTTCGTTGCCTTTGCAGGGCAGGCCGTCGCGTTCGGGCAGCGGCTGGGGTTGGCAGAGCAGCCAACCGGGGCGTGGCAATGCGGGTGCAGTGCCTGGGAGGGGGGTGGCGCCCGGCTGGGCGGTCTCGGCACGGCCGGCTTGTTCGGGCCGGGCGTCGTCCTGCAGCACCAGGCGCTGGATGCGTTCGGGGCCGAGACGGGCGCGCAGCCGGTCGATCAGCGTGGCCTCGTCGGCCTGGGCGGCGTGCGGGTCGTCGGGCAGCAGGCTGGTGGGGCGGCCGGCGTCGGGCACGGCGGCGTCGAGCTGCAGCATCAGCGCATCCACCGGCGCTGCCAGCGGCAGGCGCTGCAGCCGCTCGCTCAGCAGGCGCTGCAGGTGCGTGGCGTCGCGCGTGGGCGTGGCGAGTTCGAGCTGCAGCACTTCGTCGGGCAGGCTGCGGCGGGCGCCGTGTTCGTGCTTGAGTACCAGCCGCAGCGCCTGCGCGGCCTGCCAGCGCCGCTCCAGCCAGCCGCACAGCGCCTGCACCAGCGGCGCGGCGGCGGCGTCGATGGCGGGCGCGGTTTCGGCGCGCCAGCCCAGTTCCAGCCGCACGGCAAAGTGCTCGGGCGGGGTGAACCAGGCGGGCAGATCGGGCTGCTGGCCGCTGGCCTGGTCGAGCGCCTGCAGCCAGGGGCCAGCACCGCGGCGATGGAGGCCGGGGCGCGGCAGCCGGGCCAGATCGGCCAGCGTGCGGGTGCCCAGGGCCTGCAGCATCTCGCCGGCCGGGGCCGGCAGTGTGCACACGCCGGGCAGGGCGATCAGCGGCAGGGCGTGCAGCCGCCGGCGGGTGCTGGCCAGGTGCAGGCTGCGCTGGCCGTGCAGGCCTTGGCGCGCGAACAGGCGCGCGGCCAGCGGCGTGGCGGCCAGGCCCACGCGCACCGGGCCCTGGGCAGCGGCCAGCGCGCGGGCGCGTCGCAGCAGAGGCCGAACGCCGCCGAACAGGCGCAGGCTGGCGCGGATGTCGAGCAGCAGGTCGGGCGCGGCGATCGCCAGCCGCGGGGTGAAGGCGCCCAGCGCCAGTGCCAGGCGCTGCAGGTGCTCGGCTTCGCGGCCGGTGTCGCGCGCCAGCACCAGCGCGGTGGGGGCCACGGCCTGGGCCGAGGCCAGCCGCTGCCCCGGCTGCACGCCCAGCGCGCAGGCCGCGGCATTGGCGGTGTGTACGCGCTGGCCGCCGCGCTCGCGCGCCCACACCAGCGCCGGCAGGGCCAGTTGCGAGGGCCAGGGGCCGAGGGCGTCGAGCGGCAGCTCAGGCAGATGCAGGCAGAGCCACAGGGCCGGTGGAAGGCGGGGCATGATTGGAAGCAGCAGACAAGGCCTGGCCTGCAGCGATGGCCGGGCGTGGAGTGGGCACCCGCGGGGTGGGCAGCGGCTGGCCCAGCCGATGGGCCAGGGGCGCGGCAAACTGGCCCTGGGTGTCCAGCATCAGCGGCTGGCTGCACGGCGGGCCGCGGCGTTTGAGCAACCGCACCGCCAGCCGTTGCGGTGCATCGGCCTGCGGCTGGCAGGCCAGCCGCAGCGGCGCGGGCGAGGAGTGGGCCGCCGCCAGTGGCCGCACCACGAACAGCAGGCTGGCGCTGGCCTGGGCGGCCAGGTGCAGGCGGCGCAGCGCGGTGGCGGGCCAGGCGCCCGGATGGCCCTGGGCCTCGCCCGGCCGCCCGAAGGGACCCGCACCGCAGCCCGTCAGGGCGAAGGTATTCCGCTGATCCCAGCACACCACCGCGGCGCAGTGCGGTGTGGCCAGGGCCTGCTCACTGGCCCAGGCCGCGTCGGCGAGGCTGGGGGTGCTCACCCACAGCAGCTGGCGCAGGTTCAGCCCCAGGCCGTGCAGGGCCGGGGCGTATGGACGCATGGACGAGGGTGCGGCCAGGCCCGGGGGGGCGATGCCAACCCAGACCACCGTGCGATGCTGGCTGAGGCGGGCCAGGGCAGGGGCCAGCAGGCGCAGTTCACCCTGGCCCGGGCCGGTGGTCAGCAGTTCGGTGAGCGCACCCAGCGGCCAGCCGCCGCCGGGCAGTTCGGCATCCAGCGCTTCAAACCCGGTGGGTTGGCCAGGCAGCGGGCTCTGACTGAGCTGGTCGGCATGCCAGACCGCTGGGTGCAGCACTGGTGTGCGGCTGCCCGGCAGGGGGAAGCGGTCCCCTGCCGCTGGGCTGGAGCCAGGCGCGGCATGCATGGTGTGACGGAGGGGGTCGGCTGGGTGGCATGAACGAATACTGTTGTTTTATACAGTATTTTGGCCGAAGCGAGAGGACTGTCGGGAGATCGCCGTTCACAAAGCTGGAACAGCGGCGGCTTCTAGTGTGGGCCTGAGCGCCACGGCTTGACGCCGTGCGCGGATGCGGCGTTCAGGCCGGCTGAACGGCCGATGCAAGGGCTGCGAACGGCCTGGGCGCCGCAGGGAGTGGGTGGCCGCGGATAATCGCGGCCATTCCCCTTCTGATTCAACACGTCGCTGCGCGCGACCGAATGCTGCCCATGGCCCAGTACGTTTTCACGATGAACCGTGTCACCAAGACGGTTCCCCCCAAGCGTCAGATCCTCAAGGGCGTGTCGCTGTCGTTCTTTCCCGGCGCCAAGATCGGCGTGCTGGGCATCAACGGTTCGGGCAAGTCCACGCTGCTGAAAATCATGGCCGGCCTCGACAAGGAAATCGACGGCGAGGCCTACGCCATGCCCGGCATCAAGATCGGCTACCTGCCGCAGGAGCCGGTGATGCGGCCCGACCAGACGGTACGAGAGTCGGTGGAAGAGGGCATCGGCGGTGCGTTGGCGGCGAAGAAGCGCCTCGAAGAGGTGTATGCCGAGTACGCCGACGAGAACGCCGACTTCGACAAGCTGGCGGCCGAGCAAGCCGAGCTGGAGGCCATCATCGCCGCGGGCGGCAGCGAGAACACCGACCTGCAGCTGGAGCTGGCCGCCGACGCGCTGCGCCTGCCGCCCTGGGACGCCAACATCGGCCAGCTCTCTGGCGGTGAAAAGCGCCGCGTGGCGCTGTGCCGGCTGCTGCTGTCCAAGCCCGACATGCTGCTGCTGGATGAGCCCACCAACCACTTGGATGCCGAATCGGTCGACTGGCTTGAGCAGTTCCTGCAGCGCTTTCCCGGCACCGTGGTGGCCATCACCCACGATCGCTACTTCCTCGACAACGCGGCCGAGTGGATTCTCGAACTCGACCGCGGCCAGGGCATCCCCTGGAAGGGCAACTACTCCGACTGGCTGGAGCAGAAGGAAAAGCGCCTGGAGCAGGAGCAAAAGAGCGAAGACGCCCGCATGCGGGCGATGAAGACCGAGCTGGAATGGGTGCGCAAGAACGCCAAGGGCCGTCAGGCCAAGAGCAAGGCGCGCCTGGCCCGCTTCGAGGAGCTGAGCGACGTCGAGTACCAGCAGCGCAACGTCACCAACGAAATCTTCATCCCCGTGGCCGAGCGCCTGGGCAATGAGGTCATCGAGTTCGAGAACGTCAGCAAGAGCTTCGGCGACCGCATGCTGATCGACAACCTCAGCTTCAAGGTGCCGGCCGGCGCCATCGTCGGCATCATCGGCCCGAACGGCGCCGGCAAGTCGACGCTGTTCCGCATGGTCCAGGGTGTAGAGAAACCCGACTCTGGCGAAGCGGTGGTGGGCAAGACCGCCAAGCTGGCCTTCGTGGACCAGAGCCGCGAAGGTCTGGCGGCCGAGAAGACGGTCTGGGAAGACGTCTCCGGCGGGCTCGACAACATCGTCGTGGGCAAGTTCGTGATGCCGTCGCGTGCCTACATCGGCCGCTTCAACTTCAAGGGCAACGACCAGCAGAAGCTGGTGGGCAACCTGTCGGGCGGTGAACGTGGCCGCCTGCACCTGGCCAAGACGCTGGCCCAGGGCGGCAATGTGCTGATGCTCG
>JBDTQF010000048.1:0-19350 GCA_039932275.1 Burkholderiales bacterium | reverse complement strand
GTACATCGGACTGATGTCCGGCACCTCGATGGATGGCGTCGACGGGGCGCTGTGCCGTTTCAAATCCGATGGCCAGTGGGACGGCGTGGTGGCCCATATCCACCATCCGTTCGACCCCGCCTTGCAACGGTCCCTGCAGCGGCTGCAATCCAACGGACCAGACGAATTGCATCAGGCCGCGCTGGCCGGCAATGCGCTCGCGCTGGCCTACGCGGCGGTGTGCACCGACCTGCTGCTGCGAGCGGAAGTATCGGCGGGCGAAGTCCGCGCCATTGGCGCCCATGGCCAGACGGTGCGACACCGGCCGGGTGAGTTCGATGGCACCGGCTACACCCTCCAGCTGAACCAGCCCGCGTTGCTGGCCGAGCGTACTGGCATCGACGTCATCGCCGACTTTCGCAGCCGCGATGTGGCCGCGCACGGCCAAGGCGCACCGCTGGTGTCCCCGTTTCACAAGGCCGCGTTCGGGCTGGCCGACCGCGTGCAGGTGGTGGCCAACATCGGCGGCATCAGCAACCTGACAGTGCTGCGCCCTACCGCCGCACCGCTCGGATTCGACTGCGGACCGGGCAACGCGCTGCTGGACCACTGGTGCACACAGCGCACCGGCGAGCCCTTCGACGAGGCCGGCCGCTGGGCAGCCACCGGGCAGGTGCAAGCCACCCTGCTCGCCCGCCTCGAGTCGGAGCCGTATTTCGCTGCCCCACCGCCGAAGAGCACAGGGCGCGACCTGTTCAATCCCAGCTGGCTGACAAAACACCTCACCGGCTTCGAGCACCTAGCCGCCGCGGACGTGCAGGCCACGCTGAGTCAGCTGACCGCACGGACCATCGCCCATCAAGTGACGCTGCATGCACCGGACGCAGCCGATCTGCTGGTGTGCGGCGGCGGCGCTTTGAACCTCGATCTCATGCAACACCTGCAAGCACTGTTGCCCGGCGTCATGGTCGTCTCGACCGCTCAAGCCGGGTTGCCGCCGATGCAGGTGGAGGCCGCAGCGTTTGCCTGGCTGGCACGCCAGCACTGCCACCGCGAGACCGGCAGTCTGGCGTCGGTAACCGGTGCGCTGGGGCCACGCATCCTGGGCGCGTGTTACCCCGGCTGACGAGCGCCGGCCACGAAAAAGCCGCCCGTAGGCGGCTTTGGTCACCCACTGGCAGCAGGGCTCAGACGGTGAAGCTCGATCCGCAACCGCAAGTCGTGGTCGCATTCGGATTCTTGATCACGAACTGCGCACCCTGCAGGTCTTCCTTGTAGTCGATCTCGGCGCCGGTCAGGTACTGCAGACTCATCGCGTCGATCAGCAGGGTGACGCCGTTCTTCTCCATCTTCGTATCGTCGTCGTTGGCGATTTCGTCGAAGGTGAAGCCGTACTGGAAGCCCGAGCAGCCCCCGCCCTGCACGAACACACGCAGCTTCAGATCAGGGTTGCCTTCTTCGGCCACCAGATCTGCCACCTTGGCCGCCGCGCTGTCGGTGAACACGATCGGGGTCGGCATCTCGATGCCAATTGATTCAGCTACTGCGCTCATAAGGTTCTCCATCTACTCAGCAAACGTGTCGGTCAATCTGTGGCCAGTGCCAGCTTGAGCACCTTCTCATCGGCCAGCAACGCGTCAGGTTTCAAGCGCTGCATCACGCCTTCGATTGTGGCACCCTGGTGCATTTCAAGCGCCACGTACCGCACATCACCTTGTATGCGGGCCTTGGGCTGCAATTCAAGCAGTTGATTCGATTCAACCGGGCCGAACACGCTGCCGTTGATGATGACATGGCCGGCCTTGACCGTGCCCGTGACCTTGGCTTTTTCGCTGATGACCAGAATGCTGTTGCTGTCCGGCGCGGCAATGACATCGCCCTGGATCTCACCATCGATGCGCAGGCCGTCCGCAAAGTGCAAGGTACCGTGAATCACAGTGCCCTCCCCGACCAAGCTGCGGATGGCGGGCTGCTTCTTCGATCCGAACATGGAATCTCCTCGCGTCGAGGCGCTGGGGCGCCGGGCCGGCACCACGCCGTCGCTCGATTTTCGCTGTCAAAGCCGTGCGGTTTCGGTGGCCATCGTGGTGCCGGCTGCATCAACCAGCCGCACCGTGAGTTGGCGCACGACTGCGGTGGAAGGATAGTCAATGGCACCTTCGAGACGCTGGTATTGCTTCAGGCTCACCGACTTGACGCCGCCCGGTGCGGCCCAGTTCCAGGGCCGCCCATCCAATGTTCCGGCCAGGCTCAGCTCGTAGCGACCATGGAATTCGGCCGCACCGCGCGCCGCCTGTGCCTGCATGATCAGCAACTGGTAATGCAATCGGCCCGGCGCCCGCACCTCCGCCTGCACCCCGCGGATGGTCAGGCCTTGCCCGGCGGACTTCGTCGGCAACAACTTCTCAAAGAACCCCAGGTCGCGCGTCAAGTCGGCGTTCTGCGCTTCCAACGTTTTGACCTGCGTGGCCAGGCGTTCCTGCGCCGCGCGCTCGGCCTTGAGCAGGCTGTCAGCCGAATTGGCCAGCGCCTGCGCCTGGGCATGGTTGGCACTCAAGACGTCGAGTTGCGCCCGCAGCTTCGCAATCTCCTGCCTCGCGCCCCGGTCCAGCCCGGCGATCTCACGGCCGAACTCGAAAGCCCACAGCGCCAGCGCCGCCGAGAAACCCAGCACGAGTGCAATCGCCAGTGACCGCAGCGGCCAGGGCAGGCGGCTGCGCACGATCATCGGTGGGGCGCTGATGGACAGGCGGCGGCGAAACAGTTTCCAACGCATCGGAGGCCAGTTCGAGCGTGCGGCTTGCGGGGAGTGGCCCATGCAAGGCACAAGATCGGTGCAAATGGGCTCGAACCATACACGAAGCCGCATAGGTCCCCTGGAACCCCAAAACAAGAAGGCCACCCGAAGGTGGCCTTGCTCGTTGGGTACAGGAAACGCCGATCAGCGCTTGCTGAACTGCTTCCGACGCCGCGCGCCGTGCAGACCCACTTTTTTCCGTTCCACTTCGCGCGCGTCACGCGTCACGAAGCCGGCACGGCTCAGGTCGGGCTTGAGCGCCGCGTCGTAGTCGATCAGCGCACGGGTCACCCCGTGGCGCACTGCGCCTGCCTGGCCCGACTCGCCACCGCCGTGCACGTTGACCTTGATGTCGAAGGCCTCGGCATTGTTCGTCAGCAGCAACGGCTGCTTGACGATCATGATCGAGGTCTGGCGACCGAAGTACTCGTCGACGGTCTTGCCGTTGACGGTGATCTTGCCGGTGCCCTTCTTCATGAACACGCGTGCAACCGACGACTTGCGACGGCCCGTGCCATAGTTCCACTCACCAATCATGGCCGCTCCTTAGATGTCCAGCGTCTTGGGCTGCTGAGCGGTATGCGGGTGCGAACCACCGGCGTAGACCTTCAGCTTCTTGATCATCGCGTAGCCCAAAGGTCCCTTGGGCAGCATGCCCTTGACGGCCTTCTCCAGCGCGCGGCCGGGGTGCTTGGCCTGCATGTCCTTGAACTTGGTGGCGTAGATGCCGCCCGGGTAGCCCGAGTGGCGGTAGTACACCTTGTCCTCGGCTTTGTTGCCGGTCACGCGGATCTTTTCGGCGTTGACGATGACGATGAAATCACCGGTGTCGACGTGGGGCGTGTAAATGGCTTTGTGCTTGCCGCGCAGGCGGAGGGCGACTTCGCTGGCCACCCTTCCGAGAACCTTATCGGTCGCGTCAATCACAAACCACTCGTGCACCACCTCGGCCGGTTTGGCGCTGAAGGTCTTCATATGCAACTCAAGTAGATGTGCAGCTCGTGACCACCGTTCGGCGCCGCTTCTGGTGCCGTGCCGTTGTCCTGCCGTGGTGTTGGCAGTACGCGGGAAGCGGCGGCGGCCTCTTGGGGTGGTTGCCGCGCGACCTGCTGTGAAGGCCGCGCGTCCTCCGGACGAGCTTGAGCCGGAAGAGCCTGCCATTGTAGCGGAGTTCGTTCTCGCACCCGCAAACCACCCACCCGCGCGTTTTTGCACACCACTGCGGCGCACATTGCGGCGCCTACAATGAATCCATCATGCCGCGCCCTCTCCTCGCTCATTTGCTGAACCGCCCGCTCTGGGCGACCTCGCTCTTGCTTTGCGCGGGCATGGTGCAGGCGCAGCCGGCGAAGGAAAACACTTCGGCTGGCTTTCCGATCGAGCCGAGAGTCCAGGTCATCGTGATCGAGGACGACGGCGCGCGGATCGAAGAGTTGCATGTGCGCGGCGAAGCGCAGCGCATCAAGGTGCAGCCCAAGGGCTTGTCACCGCGCCTGGGCTACGAGATCTTGCCGGCCAGCGGTGGGCGCGACATGTCGCCGAGCGCCTCGTCAATGCGAGGCGTGGCGGGCCAGCGGGTCTGGTCGGTGCTTTCGTTCTGATGCGCCAGCGCCTGGCGACATACCGGCGCCTGCCGCGCTCGGGGCCTGCCCAAAGCACTTCCTGAGACCTCCACGCCCGCCCCATGGCCGTCTTTACCGAAGTTTCCGACACCGACGCGGCCTCGCTGGCCCAGCGCCTCGGCCTGGGCTCGTTGGTCGCACTGCGTGGCATTGCCTCGGGCATCGAGAACACCAATTACTTCCTGAGCACCGAGCGCAACGGCGAAAGAACGGAGTGGGTGCTCACGCTGTTCGAACGGCTCAACGCCGAGCAGTTGCCCTTCTACCTGTACCTGATGCAGCACTTGGCCGCACGCGGCATCCCCGTGCCGGACCCCAAACCCGACATGCAGGGACAGGTGCTGCACACGTTGTGCGGTAAGCCCGCGGCCGTGGTGAACCGGTTGCCGGGTGACCACCAACTGGCCCCGGCCGCCTGGCACTGCGGCCAGGTGGGCGCCATGCTGGCGCGCATGCATTTGGCGGGGCAGGACTATCCGCGCATGCAGCCCAACCTGCGCGGGTTGCCGTGGTGGCTCGACACCGCGCCGCTGCTGCTGCCCTTCCTGACCACCGACCAGCGTGAACTGATCGAATCCGAGCTGGTCTTGCAGCAGGCCCTGGCCGCCTCACCCGCGCATGCTGCACTGCCCAGCGGCCCGATCCACGCCGACCTGTTCCGCGACAACGTGATGTTCGACGGCCTGCCCGGCCACGAAAAGCTCACTGGCTTCTTCGACTTTTACTTCGCCGGCGTCGACACCTGGCTGTTCGACGTGGCGGTGTGCCTCAACGACTGGGGCATCGACCCGGACAGCGGCCGCATCGACGAACCGCGCGCCCACGCCTTCCTCAGTGCCTACGATCAGCAGCGCGCCTTCGACGGCGACGAGTTGCGGCTGCTGCCCGCGCTGCTGCGCGCCGCCGCGCTACGCTTTTGGATCTCACGCCTGTGGGACTACCACCTGCCGCGCGAGGCCAGCATGCTCAAGCCGCACGACCCGGCCCACTTCGAGCGGGTGCTGCGCGAGCGTGTCGACAACCCCTGGCATTGGCTGCGTTGAACGCAGCCCTACAAGCATTCCGATGAAACTACGCTCGGCCCGACCGACCGATGGCGCGCGCTGGATGTTCTCCGGCCTGCAAATGCTGAGACAACAACCGCTGGGCCACCTTGCCGCCGCCAGTTTGATGACCTTCAGCATGGGCCTGCTGCTGACGCTGCCTTGGATCGGCGCCCTGCTGGCCCTGGTGGTGCTGCCCGCACTCACCGTCGGCTGGGTGGCCAGTTCGACCGCCGTGGCCGCCGGCCAACGGTTGACCCCCTTGATGCTGCTGGCGCCGTTTCGATCAACCCGGCGCGGCGTGCTGCTGCGGCTGGGCGTGGCTTATGCCGTCTGCGGCCTCGCGGCCTTCTGGCTGGCCGACCTTGCCGACCCCGATTTCGACACCCACTGGCAGGCCATGATGAGCAGCAGTGCCGACACGCCGGCCGACCTGACCCGGGCCGCCGAGACGATGGCCGCCGTGCAGCGCGGTGCCGTGATACGCGCCCTGGCCTTCCTGCCGGTGGTGCTGCTGTTCTGGCATGCCCCGGTGATTGCCTGGCGCACCGAGGCCGGTGTGGCCAAGGCGCTGTTTTCGAGTGGGCTGGCCACGCTGCGCAACATCGGCGCGTTCGGCCTGTTCGGCCTGAGCTGGCTGTTGGCCGACGTGGTCTGCTCGACGCTGGTGGCCACGCTGCTGGGCCTGCTCGGCCTGGGCAGCGCCGCGCTGGTGCTGATCATGCCGCTGGGCCTGATGTTCCTCGCGGCGTTCTATGCCTCGCTGCGGGCCACGGTGCTGGGCTGCATCGAGTTCGACGATCCGCCCCTGCAGGCCTGACGCCGACGTCGATCAGAAGATCAACGTACGCACGCCGCTTGCTGTACCCAGCAGGCACAACGCCGCCCGGTGCCGGGCGAAGATGCCGCAGGTCACCACACCCGGCCACTGGTTGATCTCGCTTTCCATCGCCAGAGGGTCGGCGATCTGCAAACCTCGCACATCGAGGATCTGCTGACCGTTGTCGGTCACCACGCTTTCGCGCAGCGCCGGCTCGCCGCCCAGCGCGCGCAGCCGCCGCGCCACTGCTTCACGTCCCATCGGAATCACCTCCACCGGCAGCGGAAACCGCCCCAGCACCTGCACCAGCTTGGACTCGTCGGCAATGCAGATGAAGCGTTCGGCCAGATCGGCGACAATTTTTTCGCGCGTCAACGCGGCGCCGCCGCCCTTGATCATGCAGCCCTGATGATCGATCTCGTCGGCACCGTCGACGTAAACCGGCAGCGATGTCACCTCGTTGGCGTCGAACACCCGGATGCCATGCGCCACCAGCCGCTGGGTGCTCGCTTCGGAGCTGGACACCGCACCGGCGATGCGGTCCTTCATGGTCGCCAGCGCGTCGATGAAGTGGTTCACCGTGGAGCCGGTACCCACCCCCACCACGGTGCCTGGCACCACGTGATCCAGGGCTGCGCGGCCCACCAGGGCCTTGAGTTCGTCTTGCGTCATGTAGTCTTCAGCAGCGCGTTGGACGCCCCGATGGCGTCCCCGACAATGCGCGTTGCAACTCGCCGATGGATTATGTCGCTCGTCCCCTACGCACTGACCCGTCCCTTCCTGTTCGGACTCGATCCGGAACAGGCCCATGAGCTGACGATGGGCGCCATCGCCCGTTTCCAGAACACGCCGTTGCAATGCCTTTGGTCGCAGCCTCGGGTGAGCGATCCGGTCACGCTGGCCGGCCTGAACTTCCCCAACCGCATTGGCCTGGCCGCCGGCCTCGACAAGAACGGCCGCTGCATCGATGGCCTCGGCGCGATGGGCTTCGGCTTCATCGAGGTGGGCACGGTCACGCCCAAGCCGCAGCCGGGCAATGCCAAGCCGCGCATGTTCCGCCTGCCCGCGGCGAGCGCCATGATCAACCGGCTGGGCTTCAACAACGATGGGCTCGACGCCTTCATCGCCAACGTGCAGCGGGCCAGGCGCTTCCGCGAAGCCGGCGGCGTGCTGGGGCTCAACATCGGCAAGAACGCCAGCACGCCGATCGAACGCGCCGCGGACGACTACCTCATTGGCCTGGCCGGCGTGTACCCGCACGCGGACTACGTCACTGTCAACATCAGCAGCCCGAACACGCAGAACCTGCGCAGCCTGCAAAGCGACGAAGCACTCGATGCGCTGCTGGGAACCCTGCAGGAACGCCGCGCCCAGCTGGCCGCGCAGCACCGGCGCAATGTGCCGATGTTCGTGAAGATCGCGCCCGATCTGGACGAGGCGCAGATCAGCGTTGTCGCCCGTACGCTCAGCCGCCACGGCATCGACGGCGTCATCGCCACCAACACCACGCTGTCGCGCGAGGCCGTGCAGGGCCTGCCGCATGCCGCCGAGGCCGGTGGCCTGTCGGGCCGGCCGCTGTTCGCGGCCAGCAACCAGGTGATCCGCCAGCTGCGGGCCGAGCTGGGCAGCGAGTACCCCATCATCGGTGTGGGCGGCATCATGAGTTCGGTCGACGCCCATGCCAAGCATGCGGCGGGCGCTCAGCTGGTGCAGGTTTACACCGGCCTGATCTACCAAGGCCCGGAACTCATCCCCACCTGTGCGAGGGGGTTGCGCGGCTAAAGGCCTCAAGCCTGCGGGGCGGCTGGCCGATACCAGTTTGCCTCGCAATGCGCTCAGCCGAGCTGGCCGCACCGCAATCCCACGGCGCCTGTCCAGCGCTTTCACAGCTCGTTGCACAGCTGCGCAACGGCTCACAATCGGATGCTCAACCCCCGGTGTGCGCGCGTCGAAGACCAGTGGTCGGCGCAGCGCTGCTGCGCCGTCGTCTGCCAGAAGGCGAGGGCACCATGGTCAACGGTTTCAAGATTGCGGCTTCGTTTGCGACCAGCGCACACAACGCGTTGGTTCTGTCGGCCGGGTGGCTTCGCCGCGGCGGGGTCCACCTCGGCATCGCAGCGGCCTGCGCAATAGGGGCACCGGCCTGGGCCGTTGAATCCGCGCCAGCGCCCGAGGCCGGCACGGCGGACCTCACCGTGCCGGACACGGCAGAGCCGACAACCTGGCAGTGGCAGCTGGGATTGGCCACCGACACCAGCGATGCGCCGCCGCGTCCCGCCGCGCTGACCACGGCGCTGGGCTGGGGCCAGGCGGTCGACACCACCGGCCTGGCCCTGCGGCGCTCGGCCCATCGGCTGGGTGACGCCGGCTGGTACGCCTACGTCAGCCTATCGCCTTCGCTGCCGACACGCGTGCGCCAACTGCTGGGCAAGCCCGAAGGCGGCCTGACGCTGGAGCCACGCCCCAGCCCGGGCCAAGCTACCCGCATGTCGCTGGGCTCGGTGCTGCGCTGGAAGGTGGGCGACACCGGCCAGATGGCACTGCGCCTGCGCAGTGGTCGCATCGGCCTGGCCTACGGCACACGCTTCAACCTCTGAGGAACGGGCGGCGTTCGATGCCGCTCATTCCTCGCAGCCCATCAACATCAGGCCGGAAGCCGTGTTGGAAATCGGGATGTGGTAGTTGGTGTGCAACTGCGACACTTTGCCCGGCAAGGCGGCGCGCGTGGCCAGCCACATCAGCAGCTCGATGCCCTGGGTGCCGGCCTGCTCCACCAGCTCGTGGGTGCTGAACTGCGTGGCCCAGGTCGGGTCGTCGATCAGGCTGCGCATGAAGGCCAGATCGAAGGGCTTGTTGATGAAGCCCGCCCGCTCACCGTCCAACTGGTGCGACAGCCCCCCGGTACCTAGGATGACGACCTTCTCGTCGCCGGCAAGGCTTTGTACGGCCCGCGCGATGGCCTGGCCGAGCTTGTAGCAACGCCGCGCCGAAGGCACCGGCGCCTGCACGGTGTTGATGCACACCGGCACCACCTTCACCGGCCAGCGTTGGTCGGGCCACAGCAGCGCCATCGGCAGCGTGAAGGCATGGTCGACCAGCATCTCCTGGCAGGTCACCAGGTCGAACTCCTCGTCCACCAATGACTCGATCAGGTGCCACGAAAGATCCAGGTCGCCCTGGAACACCGGCACGGTCGGGATGCCCCAGCCTTCGTCGGCATTGCGGTACTCGGGCGCCGCGCCGACGGCGAAGGTGGGCATCTTGTCGAGGAAGAAGTTCAGCCCGTGGTCGTTGTAGATCACGATGGCAATGTCGGGTTTCACTTCGGCAAGCCAGTGCTGCACCGGGATGAAGCCGTCGAAGAACGGCTTCCAGTACGGCTCGTTCTGCAGCCCCTTGGCGATGGCGCCGCCGATCGCGGGCACGTGGGAGGTGGTGATGCCACCGACGATCTTGGCCATGTGCGCTCCTTGTGCGATGGGTTGGTTTATTGGTGGTTGGCCGCGACTAGCTTGGCCTTGAACTCGTCCTTGGTCAGGCCGGTCTGCTGCGCGCCGATATCCTGCATGTCGAGCTTGAAGATGCCGGCGAACTTCGCCAGGTAGTAGGCGTTGCCGCCTGCGGCAATCAACTGCAGCACGTTGCGGTTGCGGATGGCCTCGCGCTGCTGCGCGTTCAGGCCGTACTTCGTGCAGTAGCCGTCCTCGTCGCGCAGGAAAGCTTCGCGGTTAGTAGCCTCGTTGAACGAGTAGCACATCTTGTTCAGCGCATAGCCCTTGCGGGCCTGCGCGCCGTCGAAGATCACGGTGCCGGGAATCTCGGGTCGGGTGGCTTGCGCGTTCATGGTCGCTCTCCGGTTTGTGCTGCATCAAGTGGGTCCCACTCAGGGCCCATCAGCGTCGCAGCGCCAGTATTGGCGCCGCACCGATGCGAATCAACGCAGGGATACTCATGCCTGCCATGAGCCGAATCGATCAGTGGAGCCATCTCGACCTCGACGGCCGGCTGCTGCAACTGCTGCTGACGGTGGTCGAGGAGCGCTCGGTGACGCGGGCGGCGCAGCGGCTGGGCGTGACGCAATCGGCCGTCAGCCACCTGCTCGACAAGCTGCGCGCCATCGTCGGCGACCCGCTGTTCGTCAAGTCGGGCCGCGGCATCGTGCCCACCGCGCAGGCCGAGGCCCTGGCCGGGCGAGCGCGTCTGCTGCTACAGCAGATGCGCAGCTTCAGCATCGCCGACGGCTTCGATCCCGCCCGGCTGCACGCCACCGTCACGGTGGCCGCCAACGACCTGCAGTGCAGCCTGCTGCTGCCGCGGCTGCTGCGGCGCCTGCGCAGCCAAGCCCCAGGGCTGAGCCTGCGGGTCATTCCTTCCGGCGTGCCCAGCGCGGAGATGCTGCGCGACGAACATTGCCAGCTGATCATCACCCCCCGCCCACCCGAGGCCGGCGACGTGATGCAAAAGCGCTTGCTGGAAGACCACTACCGCGTGTTCTTCGATGCCTCACAGCGCCAGGCGCCCGCCAACGCCGACGACTACCTGCAAGCCGAGCACGTCACCGTTCTCTACGAGCCGCGCCGCCAGCTCGACATCGACCAGCACCTCGCCCAGCGCGGTGTGCAGCGCCGCTTCGTGGCCACGCTGCCGGGCTTTGCCGGCATCGCCGGCTTCCTGCGCGGCAGCCCCTGGCTGGCCACCCTGCCCAGTTTGCTGCGGGTTGACCTGCTGCGGGGCCTGGCACATGCCGAGGTGCCGCTGCCGCACATGCCCAGCATGCCGATGTACCTGGTGTGGCACCTGCGCCATCAAACCGACCCGCTGCACCGCTGGCTGCGCAGTGAACTTGAGGCCGTGGTGGCGCCAGCACTCGCGGGTTGACCTGCGCAACGGCACCCTGAGGGCCGCGCTGGACCGGGAAAACCCCGTCGAGCCCTGTGCGCAGCGGCGTCAAAGCGCTACCAACGGTAGCGGCCGCGCAGGGCAAACGGCATGCCGCTGCGGGGCGCAGACACGCTATTCCCGCCGGACAGGGGCGCCCGGCGCCCGCCGTCCGCTTCATGTCGATGCGAACGCTTTCGACTCGTAACCTCGGATCAGCAAAGCCGCAAGGATCATCCGCCGCTCTTGAGCAGTACATCAACGCGGAGCCCATCCTGATGAGAACAATCGATCTGAACTTCCTGGCCCGGCGCGGCATCGTCGCCCTGACCACCAGCGTTGCGCTCGCTGCCTGCGGCGGCGGCGGCGACGACACGGCCGGCACCTCGGCGCAGGCAGCCACCGGCACCGACGCCACCCAAACCACGGGGACCGACACCACAGCGGCTGAAACGGCCGCCACCAACCCCGCCGCCGACGGCAGCGCCAACCCCAACACCGAGACCTACGGCAACCCGCCGGCAGACACCACCAGCGCCGCGGGCTCGGACACCACCAGCCCGCCGGCGAACACGGCCGCAGCGCCCGACGCAACCACAACCGCAACCGCCGCCGCCGACCCCACCGTGCAGGCCACCGCCGTGACGACCGCCAACACCAGCGTGGCCGGCGCCGTGACGGCGCCTCACCCGACGTTGGAGAACATCAGCCTGGAGTGGGCCTTCAGCGGCGACGCCAACAAGAACGGCGTGGTCAATGTGCGCTACCGCAAGGCAGGCACCACGGCCTGGTCCATTGGCATGCCGCTGCGCCGCGTGCAAGGCGGCACCAACAAGGGCTTCACCTGGGCCACCCGTCACAGCGGCAGCGTGTTCGACCTGACGCCCGCCACCACCTACGACATCGAACTGAGCCTGGTCGATCCGGACGGTGGCGCGACCGTCAGAACCCTGCAGGTCGCCACCCGCGCCGTGCCGGCGCCGATGGCCGGTGCACCCATCAAGGCTGCCACGCCGGCCACCTTCGCCAGCGTGATGTCGGGAGCACAACCGGGCGACATCATCGAGCTCGGCGCCGGTACCTACACCAGCCTCAACATCACCAAGAACGGCACGGCCGCCAAGCCGCTGGTGATCCGCCGCGCCGCCAGCGCCGCCGCAGGCTCGGTGATCTACAACGGTGAACTCTCCCTCATCAGCCGCCAGTACGTGCATGTCAGCGGCCTGACCGTCAACGGGCGCATTCGCTACAACTCCTCCATCGGCGTGGCCATCACGCGCAACACCGTCAATGCCAATGCCAGTGTTGGCAGCGGCGACGGCATCGTCACCTGGAACGTCTCGCAGGACGCCTACATCGCCGACAACACCGTGGTGGGCACCTCCGTCTGGGCCAACTCGTCGCTGGGCGTCAACGGCAACAACCGCGGCGAGGGCATCCTGGTGAATGGCCCGGGCCATGTGGTGATGAACAACCGGGTGCGCGGCTTCCGCGACAACATCTCGCTGCTCGAAGCCGAGAACTCACTGCAGCAGTACAGCATCGACATCCTCAACAATGAGCTGAGCGAAGCGGCGGATGACGGCATCGAGGCCGACTACTGCCACCACAACTGCCGCATCATGCGCAACCGCATGACGAATGTGTTCACCGGCATGTCGTCGCAGCCGGGCCTCGGCGGCCCGACGTACTTTATCCGCAACGTGGCCTACAACGTAGCGTATGTGCCGTTCAAGCTGTACAACGGCAGCCAGGGCGACGTGCTGCTGCACAACACCATCGTCAAGAGCGGTGACGCCTACAGCTCCTACGCCGGCGCGGTCATCGGCAACCTGTATGGACGCAACAACCTCTTCATCGGCGGGCCTGGCGGCACCTACGGTGGCTACTCGAACGGCAGTGGCGCGGTGATCCAGCTGTCGGATCTCGACACCACCACGTCCAACATCAACTACGACGCGCTGGGCTCCACCACCGGGACCTTCACCGGCCGCGTGGGTGGCACACGCTTCACCAGCCTGGCCACGCTGAAGTCGGGCACCACCGAAAAAAATGCTGTGCAGGTGGATCTGTCGGTGTTCGCCACGGCCATCTCATTCCCGTCCGCGGCGATGACGCAGTACCCGATTCCCGATCTGCGGCTGCGTGCAGGCGCTGCGGCTGCCGACGTCGGGCAGGTGATCCCCAACATCAACGACGGCTACGCGGGCGTCGCGCCGGACGCTGGCGCCTACGAGGTGGGCAAGGCCTTGCCGGTCTACGGCCCGCGGCCGTGAGACCGGAGCGAGTCGCTCAGCGGCTCGCTCCTTCCCTCCCGCGTCTTTCCTGAGCGCCACCCACACGGCCCGTTCGTCACGAACGGGCCGTGTGCATTCAATCGATGTACTTCAGCCCTGCCGAAGCCAGCGGCTCGCGCATCCTATACATGTCCAGCCCCAACACGCCTGAGGCCAGCCTCTCGCGCTTGGCGCCTTCGTTGGCTTCGCGGGCCTGCGCGGCTTCGAGGGTCTTGGCGGCCATGGCCTTGGGCACGCAGACCACGCCATCGTCGTCGGCCACGATGGCGTCGCCTGGGTTCACCCACATGCCGGCACATACCACGGCGATGTTCACCGACCCCAGCGTGGCCTTGATGGTGCCCTTGCTGCTGATGGCCTTGCTCCACACCGGAAAGTTCATGCGGGTGAGCTCCTTCACGTCGCGCACGCCGGCGTCGATGATCAGGGCACGGGCGCCGCGGGCCTGGAAGGAAGTCGCCAGCAGGTCGCCGAAGTAGCCATCGGTGCACTCGGCGGTGATGGCGGCCACCACGATGTCGCCGGGCTGAATTTGTTCAGCGGCCACATGCATCATCCAGTTGTCGCCGGGGTGCAGCAGCACGGTCACGGCCGTGCCCGAGACCTGCGAGCCAGCGTAGATCGGCCGCATGTAAGGCTTGAGCAGGCCCACGCGGCCCATGGCCTCGTGCACGGTGGCCGAGCCGAGTGCGGCCAGGGCATCGGTGATGACGCGATCCGCGCGGGTGATGTTGCGATACACAACGCCGAGTTCGTACATCTCACTTCCCCTTCTGCTTGAGTGCCGCATCCAGGCGGCTGAACACGCGGCGCGCATTGCCTTCGTACACCATCTGCTTCTCTTCAGCAGTGAGGATGGTCGAGGCTTCGATGTAGCGCTTGGTGTCGTCGTAGTAGTGGCCGGTCTGCGGATCGATGCCGCGCACGGCGCCGATCATCTCGCTGGCGAACAGCACGTTCTTGGCCGGGATCACCTTCGTCAGCAGGTCGATGCCGGGCTGGTGGTAGACGCAGGTGTCGAAGTAGATGTTGTTGAGCAGGTGCTCTTCGAGCAGCGGCTTCTTCAGCTCCTGCGCCAGGCCACGGAAGCGGCCCCAGTGGTACGGCACCGCGCCACCACCGTGCGGGATCAGGAACTTCAGCGTCGGGAAGTCCTTGAACAGCTCGCTGGTCAGGCACTGCATGAAGGCGGTGGTGTCGGCGTTCAGGTAGTGGGCGCCGGTGGTGTGAAAGCAGGCATTGCAGCTGGTGCTCACATGGATCATCGCCGGGATGTCGTACTCGACCATCTTCTCGTAGATCGGGTACCAGTGGTGGTCACTCAGCGGCGGGCTGGTCCAGTGGCCGCCCGAAGGATCGGGGTTGAGGTTGATGCCGACGTTGCCGTATTGCTCGACGCACTTCACCAGCTCGGGGAGGCAGGTGGCCGGGTCGACACCAGGCGACTGCGGCAGCATCGCCGCCGGGATGAAGTGGTCGGGGAACAGCTGGCTGACGCGGTAGCACAGCTCGTTGCAGATGGCCGCCCAGGTGCTCGACACGTTGAAGTCGCCGATGTGGTGGGCCATGAAGCTGGCGCGCGGGCTGAAGATAGTGAGGTCGCTACCCCGCTCCTTCATCTTGGCCAGCTGGTTCAGCTCGATCGACTCGCGCAGTTCGTCGTCGCTGATCTTCAGCTCGCTGACCTTGGGGCTGAGCGCCGCATCCTTGATGCCCGCGATCTGGCGGTTGCGCCAGTCTTCCAGCGCCTTGGGGGCGGTGGTGTAGTGGCCGTGAACGTCGATGATCATGCGGTGCTCCTCGAAATTGACTGCGCAGCCCTGCTAGGTGTCCTGGGCCCCAGCCGGCATTCTGGCGAGGGCTGGGCGGCGCGCCTAGCCGGAGCGGCCCATAGCTGGTATCGCGGGCCGGCATGACCGGCCGCCGACATCAACCGGGAGTCAACCCGGCTGCGAACGCGCCGCAGCCCCCTGCGGCAGGCCACGCACCAGCTCGGTCAGCAGCCGCGTGGCCTGGCGCGTCAGTGGGCTGGGCCGCTTGTGCACCGAACTGGCCAGGCACAGCACGCTGGTCAGGCCGGGCTCCACCAGCGGCCGCACCGTCAGCTCGTCGGCTTTGCCGGAGGCCATCACCGCGCTGGCGGTCAGCACCGCATGGCCGTAACCGGCGCAGACCAGGTCGATGATGGACGCCACGCTGGATACCTCCCAGGCGATGTCGAGCCGGAAGCCCGCCAGCGTGGCCTGCGCCTCCAGCAGCCGGCGCATGGCGTGCGAGCGCTCCGGCACCACCAGCGCATACCCGGGCAGTTCACGCAGCGGTACCGCGGCGCACGTCCGCGCCACTGCCTTGCGGCGGCCTGCAGGTGGCGCTGGCGATACCAGGCACAGCGGTTCCTCCAGCAGCGGGACGATCTCCAGCGCCGGCTGCGGCTGCGGGTTGTAAAGCACGCCCAGATCAACGCGGCCGGTGGTGATCCACTCGACGATGTGCGTGGACAGGCCTTCGACGATGGCCAGCCGGGCCCGCGGCAGTCGGCGCTTGAAGCCGTCGATCAGCGGCAGCGTGAGCTGGCGGCCGATGGTAGGCGGCAGGCCGATGGTGATCTGGCCCACCGGCTCGTCGCGCACCGCGCCCATGTCCTCGCGCGCCTGCGCCACCAATTGCAGGATGCCCGTGCTGTGCTCGAACAGCCGCTGCCCGGCTTCGGTCAGGCTGATGCCGCGGCCGTTGCGCAGCATCAGGGTCTCGCGCAACTCGGTTTCCAGTGCGCGCACCTGGCGGCTCAATGCGGGCTGCGCGATGTCCAGCACCACCGCGGCCTTGCTGAAGCTGCCCAGCTCGGCCACGTGCACGAAGTATTCGAGTTGCTTGAGGTTCATCGCCAAGGTCCTGGCGCAAGATCTTACGTGCGGGGGGTGCAACGAACCGCGGCCTCGTTGAACAATCGACGCCATGCCACACCCTGCCCCGCCCCTGTCCCGCCGTTCGTTCACCGCGGGCTGTGCCGCACTGCTGCTGGCCGAGGGAGCCTCGGCACAGACGGCCTACCCGGACAAACCCATCACGCTGGTCGTGCCGTTTGCGCCCGGCGGCATCGCCGACCTCACCGCGCGCGCGGTGGCGCAGGCCATGACCGCCTCGCTCAGGCAGCCGGTGATCGTCGACAACCGACCCAGCGCCGGCAGCATCGTGGGCTCTTCCCTGGTGGCCAAGGCCGCGGCCGACGGCCACACCCTGCTGCTGATGAGCAATGGCAATGCCGTCAGCACCGGCCTGTTCAAGAAGCTGCCCTTCGACGTGGTGCACGACTTCGCTCCGATCGCGCTGCTGGGCAGCTTCGACCTGGCGGTGTTCGTGGCGCAGGAATCGCGCTTCAAGACGCTGCAGTCGCTGGTCGCACAGGCCAAGGCGCAGCCCGGCAAGCTGACTCTCGGCACCATTGCTGTTGGCAGCACGCAGCATCTGTCGGCCGAGCTGTTCAAGGCCGTCGCCGGCATCGACGTGCTGATCGTGCCGTACAAGGGCACGCCGGCCGTGCTCACGGCGCTGCGCGCTGGCGAAATCGACGCGGCCTTCGAGATCCTCGGGCCGATGCTGGCGCAGGTGCAGGCCCAGGTGATCCGGCCGTTGGCCGTGAGCTCCGACCGGCGCTTTGCGGCGCTGCCAGATGTACCCACGGTGCAGGAGGCCGGCATCTCGCCCTACAACGTGGCGTCGTGGAACGCGCTGGCCGCGCCGGTGAAGACGCCACGGGATGTGATCGAGCGGCTCAACCAGGCCGCCAACGAGGCGCTGAAGTCAGTGGCGGTGCAGAAACAACTTCAGGCCCTGGGGGTGCGAGCGCAGGGTGGCACGCCCGAGCAACTGCAGCAGTTGCTGACCGCGGAAATCAGGCGCTGGGGCGCGGTGATCAAGGCGGCGAAGATCGAGGTCGAATAGGCCCCGACCCGCGCGCACGCTGGCTCAAGCCACCGCGGCGATGGCCTTGGCGACGTAGTCGACGTTGGCCTCGTTAAGCACCGCCACGCAGATGCGGCCGGTGTCGACACCGTAAATGCCGAACTCGGCGCGCAGGCGCTGCATCTGGTCCTTGTTCAGGCCGGAGTAGCTGAACATGCCCTTCTGCGTGTTGATGAACGACAGGTCACCCTTCACGCCGACGGCCTTCAGCTTCTCGACCAGCAGGCCGCGCATCTGCTTGATGCGCACGCGCATCTCGCCCAGTTCCTGCTCCCAGAGCTGGCGCAACGCCGGCGTGCCGAGCACGCTGGCGACGATCTGCGCGCCATGGGTGGGCGGGTTGGAGTAGTTGGTGCGGATCACGATCTTGAGCTGCGACAGCACACGCGCCGCTTCGTCCTTGCTTCCGCACACCACCGACAGCGCGCCCACCCGCTCGCCGTAGAGCGAGAAGCTCTTCGAGAACGAAGTCGCGACGAAGATGTCCAGGCCGGCATCGACGAACTGCTTCACCACCGCGCCGTCTTCGGCAATGCCGTCGCCAAAGCCCTGGTAGGCCATGTCGAGAAAGGCCACCAGGCCACGCGCCTTCACGGCCGTGACCACCTGCGCCCACTGCGCCGGGCTGATGTCATAGCCCGTGGGGTTGTGGCAGCAGGCGTGCAGCACCACGATGGTGTCGGCTGCGGCCGCATTCAACGCGGCCAACATGGCCTCGAAGGCCACGCCCTTGCGCTCGGCGTCGTAGTACGGGTAGGTGCCGACCTCGAAGCCGGCGTTGTTGAACAGCGCACGGTGGTTTTCCCAGCTCGGGTCAGAGATCAACACCTTGGCGCCAGGCTTGAGCTTGCGCAGGAAGTCGGCACCCAGCTTCAGGCCGCCGGTGCCGCCAATGGCCTGCACGGTGGCCACGCGGCCGCCGCGCACCACGGCACTGTCGACACCGAACACCAGGCTCTGCACCGCCTGGTCGTAGGCGGCGATGCCGTCGATGGGCAGGTAGCCGCGCGCCTTGGGCGCCTCCAGCATCTGCTTCTCGGCAGCGGCCACGCACTTGAGCAGCGGCAGCTTGCCGGCGGCGTCGTAGTACACGCCCACGCCGAGGTTCACCTTCTTGGGGTTGGGATCGGCGTTGAACTGCTCGTTCAGGCCCAGGATCGGGTCACGCGGAGCCATCTCCACGGCGGAAAACAAGGACATGGTGTGCTTCTGGTCTAGGGTGGGAAAGCGACCCCGGCAGAACCTGCCTGCGCAGGGCCAGTGCCGCTGCGGTACGCTGCGGGATTTCCCGAATTTTAGCGGTGCGCAGGTGAGGACATGAACCAGCCCAGCAAGGTGCCAGTACAGCCAACGCAGGCATCCGCGCCCGCGGCGCCCGCCATCGACGAGCCAGCGGGGCAGTTCGTCAGCTTTCCCGATTCGCCCTTCCAGCTGTTCCAGCCCTACCCGCCGGCTGGCGACCAGCCCGAGGCCATCAACCAGCTGGTGGAGGGCGTGCACGACGGGCTGACCTTCCAGACGCTGCTGGGCGTCACCGGCTCGGGCAAGACCTTCACGATGGCCAATGTGATCGCCCGGCTGGGCCGGCCGGCCATCGTGTTCGCGCCCAACAAGACGCTGGCCGCGCAGCTGTACAGCGAGTTCCGCGAGTTCTTTCCGAAGAACGCGGTGGAGTACTTCGTCAGCTACTACGACTACTACCAGCCTGAAGCCTACGTGCCGCAGCGCGACCTGTTCATCGAGAAGGACAGCGCCATCAACGAGCACATCGAGCAACTGCGCCTGTCAGCCACCAAGAGCGTGCTGGAGCGGCGCGACACGGTGATCGTGGCCTCGGTGAGCGCCATCTACGGCATCGGCAAGCCCGAGGACTACACGCAGATGCGCTTCATCGTGCGCCTGGGCGACAAGATCGGCCAGCGCGACGTGATCGCCCAGCTGGTGCGCATGC
>JBDTQF010000047.1:0-19414 GCA_039932275.1 Burkholderiales bacterium | reverse complement strand
CAGTGCCCGTGTGCCGCCGCCCGCTTCGCCGGTGCGTGCACCGGGCGCCAAGAACCAGGGGCTGCTACAGCCCCTTTTTTGTCAAGACGTCGCGGTCGCGCCTGTGCGCCGCCGCGATCTGAAGGAGAGAGAACGATGGCTGCGATTACCGCCAGCATGGTTGCCGAACTGCGCGGCAAGACCGATGCCCCGATGATGGAGTGCAAGAAGGCCCTGACCGAAGCCGAAGGCGACTTGGTCCGTGCCGAGGAGATCCTGCGCGTCAAGCTGGGCAACAAGGCCGGCAAGGCCGCCTCGCGCGTGACGGCCGAGGGCGTGATCGCCGCTGCCGTGTCGGGCGACACCGGTGCGCTGGTCGAGGTCAATTGCGAGACCGACTTCGTCTCGAAGAACGACACCTTCCTGGCCTTTGTGCAGGCCTGCGCCGACCTGGTTGCCAAGCACAACCCCGCCGACGTGGCCGCGCTGTCGGCCCTGCCGCTGGCGCAGGAGACCTTCGGCCCCACGGTGGAAGACGTGCGCAAGGGCCTGATCGGCAAGATCGGCGAGAACATGTCGATCCGCCGCTTCAAGCGGTATGCCGGCGGCGGCCAACTGGCCCACTACCTGCACGGCGTGCGCATCGGCGTGATGGTGGAATACACCGGTGATGCCACGGCTGCCAAGGATGTCGCCATGCACATCGCGGCGATGAAGCCGGTGGCGCTGTCGTCTGCCGACGTGCCGGCCGAGCTGATCGACAAGGAACGCAAGATCGCCGCCGAGAAGGCCGCCGAGTCGGGCAAGCCGGCCGACATCGTCGCCAAGATGGTCGAGGGCACGGTGCAGAAGTACCTCAAGGAGGTGTCGCTGTTCAACCAGACCTTCGTCAAGAACGACAAGCAGACCGTCGAGCAGATGCTCAAGGCCGTCGCTACCGGCGTGAAGGGTTTCACCCTGTACGTGGTGGGCGAGGGCATCGAGAAGAAGCAGGACGACTTCGCTTCCGAAGTGGCTGCCCAGGTGGCCGCCGCCAAGGGCCAGTGAGACGTTCCGCTTCACACGGTTCGCCTAAACTTCCGCCCGGTCGTTGCCACGAGGATTGCCCTACATGCCCGCCTACAAACGCATCCTGCTGAAGCTTTCTGGTGAAGCCCTGATGGGCGACGATGCCTACGGCATCAACCGCGCCACCATCGTGCGCATGGTGCGCGAGATCCAGGAAGTGACTCAGCTGGGTGTCGAGGTGGCGGTGGTGATCGGCGGCGGCAACATCTTCCGTGGTGTGGCCGGTGGCGCGGTCGGCATGGACCGGGCTACCGCCGACTACATGGGCATGCTGGCCACGGTGATGAATGCGCTGGCGCTGGCCGACACCATGCGCCAGGAAGGCATGACGGCGCGGGTGATGTCGGCCATCAGCATCGACCAGGTGGTGGAGCCGTATGTGCGGCCCAAGGCCTTGCAGTACCTCGAAGAGGGCAAGGTGGTGGTATTCGCGGCCGGCACCGGCAACCCGTTCTTCACCACCGACACGGCCGCCGCGCTGCGCGGCGCCGAGATCGGCGCGCAGGTGGTGCTCAAGGCCACCAAGGTGGACGGTGTCTACACCGCCGATCCGAAGAAGGATCCGGACGCCAAGCGTTACCGGTCGCTGACCTTCGACGAGGCCATCATCAAGAACCTGCAGGTGCTCGACGCCACCGCCTTTGCGCTGTGCCGCGACCAGAACCTGCCCATCAAGGTGTTCTCGATCTTCAAGCCCGGTGCGCTCAAGCGCGTGGTGCTGGGTGAGGACGAGGGCACGCTAGTTCACGTCTGACCGTTTGCAGAGGGCGACATGAGCATTGCCGACATCAAGAAGACCACCGAGGCCAAGATGGCCAAGTCCATCGAGGCGTTCAAGCACGAACTCACCAAGATCCGCACCGGCCGCGCCCACACCGGCCTGCTCGACCAGATCCAGGTGGAGTACTACGGTTCACTGGTGCCGATCAGCCAGGTGGCCAACATCACGCTGGTCGATGCCCGCACCATCAGCGTCCAGCCCTGGGAAAAGCCACTGGCCGCCAAGATCGAGAAGGCCATCCGCGAATCCGACCTGGGCCTGAACCCGGCGTCGATGGGCGAGCTGATCCGCGTGCCCATGCCGGCGCTGACCGAAGAACGCCGCAGGGAGCTGACCAAGGTGGTGCGCCATACCGGCGAAGACGCCAAGGTGGCCGTGCGCAACTTGCGCCGAGAAGCCAACGAGCATGCCAAGAAGTTGCTCAAGGACAAGCAGATCACCGAGGACGAAGAGCGCCGTTCGATCGACGAGGTGCAGAAGCTCACCGACCGCACCGTGACCGAGATCGACCGGCTCATCACCGGCAAGGAGCAGGAGATCATGGCCGTCTGAGGCCGGTTCTTCTTCCCGCACCCGAAGCCGCGACGCCTTGCTGTCCCGCCTGTCTCTGTCACGCGCCGTGACCGACGCCCCCGCGAAGATGCCTCGCCATGTGGCCATCGTGATGGATGGCAATGGCCGCTGGGCCAACAAGCGGCTGATGCCGCGCATGTTCGGCCACAAGTTCGGTGTCGATTCGCTGGTGCGCACCATCGATGCCTGCAAGGCCCGCGGCATCGAGTACCTGACGGTGTTCGCCTTCTCGTCCGAGAACTGGAACCGCCCGCAGGACGAGGTCTCGGGCCTGATGAACCTGGTGCTGGCCACGGTATCGAAGTACCTCGCCAAGATGGCCGCCGACGGCGTGCGCATCCGCATCGTGGGCGACCGCCGGGCGGTGTCCGACAAGGTGCGCGAGGCCTGGGATCAGGCCGAGACGTCCACCGCCGCCAACAGCAAGATCACCGTCTCGGTAGCCTTCAACTACGGTGGCCGTTGGGACGTGGTGCAGGCCTGCCAGCAGGCCATGAAGGCCGGCGTCGCGGCAGACCAGTTGGACGAGGCCACGCTGTCGCGCCACATGGCGATGGCGTTCGCCCCCGACCCAGACCTGTTCATCCGCACCGGCGGCGAGGTCCGGATCTCGAACTTCCTGCTCTGGCAGACCGCCTACGCCGAGCTGTACTTCACCGACTGCCTGTGGCCCGACTTCGACGAGCGTGCGCTCGATACGGCACTGGCTTCCTACGCCTCCCGCGACCGCCGCTTCGGCCGCGTCAAGACCGACATCGCGCCCGACGGCGCGGCGGTCACCATCGAGCCGGGCCTCTGACGGCCGGCGCCGCTGCACGCGCTGCCGGGGTCTGTCGTCATGCTCAAACAACGCGTTATCACGGCCGTCGTGCTGCTGGCGGTGCTGCTGCCGGCACTGTTCGCTGCATCACCCTGGCCGTTTGCGCTGATCACGCTGCTGATGCTGAGCGCCGCCGGTTGGGAATGGGCTCGGCTCAACGGTGTAGCGGGCTGGCCGGCCTGGCTGCTGGGCGCGGTGGTGGCGCTGGGTGCGGCGGCCATGGCCGGCTCCGGCTGGGTCGGCGCAGCGCCTGTCTGGCTGTGGGATGGGGCGATCCTGCTGTGGGTACTGGGCGGGGCGTATGCGCTGCGGGCCGGTGTGTCGGCCTGGCCAGGTTATTCGCGCACGCTGCGGCTGGTGCTGGGTGTGCTGATGTTGTGGCTGGCCTGGCTGGCCATCGCGGTGGCGCGCAGCCACGGCGTGAACTTGCTGCTGTCGATCTTCTGCCTGGTGTGGGTGGCCGACATCGCTGCGTACTTTGGCGGCCGCACCTTCGGCCGGCGCAAGCTGGCACCGGCGATCAGTCCGGGCAAGAGTTGGGAAGGCGTGGTCAGCGGCATGCTGGGTGTGCTGCTGCTGGGCGGGCTGTGGATCTGGATCGATGGCCACTGGGTGATGGATACCCCCAGCCTGTACAGCCGCCTGTTGGCGCAGCATGGTCTGGTGGGCACGGTCGTGGCGCTGGTGTTCCTGGCGGCGATGAGCGTGGTAGGCGATCTGTTCGAATCGCTGGTCAAGCGCAGTGCCGGCGCCAAGGACAGCAGCCGACTGCTGCCTGGCCATGGTGGGGTGCTTGACCGCATCGACGCCTTGCTGCCGGTGTGTCCGCTGGCCTTGGCCCTGTTGGGGACAACGATATGACGGCAGCAGCACCCACCCGCAAGGTGTGCATCCTCGGATCGACCGGGTCGATTGGCACCAGCACGCTCGACGTGCTGGCGCGCCACCCCGACCGGTTCGAGGTGTTCGCGCTGTCGGCGATGAGCCGGGTCGATGAACTGGCGGCGCAATGCAAACGCTGGCGGCCTCGCTATGCCGTGTTGCCCGATCCGGCGCAGGCCAAGCTGCTGCGCGAGCGCCTGCGCGGGCAAGGCCTGCGTACCGAGGTGCTCGAAGGCGTCCAGGCGCTGGCGGACGTCGCCGCGCATCCGGATGTCGACAGCGTGATGGCGGCCATCGTCGGCGCCGCCGGGCTGGCCCCGTGTCTGGCCGCGGCCCGCGCCGGCAAGCAACTGCTGCTGGCCAACAAGGAAGCGCTGGTGCTGGGCGGCGCGTTGTTCATGGACGCGGTGCGCCAGGGCGGCGCCACGCTGCTGCCGATCGACAGCGAGCATTCGGCCATCTTCCAGTGCCTGCCGGAAGACCGCAGCACCTGGGCCCAGCGCATCGACCACATCGTGCTCACCGCCTCGGGCGGGCCGTTCCGCCAGCGCGATCCGGCCACGCTGGCCGATGTGACGCCCGATCAGGCCTGCGCGCACCCTAACTGGGTCATGGGCCGCAAGATCTCGGTGGACTCGGCCACCATGATGAACAAGGCGCTGGAGGTCATCGAGGCCCGCTGGCTGTTCGACCTCGCGCCCGAACAGGTGAAGGTGGTGATCCATCCGCAGAGCATCATCCATTCGATGGTGGTGTGCCGCGACCATTCGGTGTTGGCACAGCTCGGCACCCCGGACATGCGCGTACCCATCGCCTACGGCCTGGCTTGGCCCGAGCGCATCGCCTCGGGCGCAAGCCAGCTTGACTTTCACACGCTGTCGTCGCTCACCTTCGAAGCGGCCGATGCCGAGCGCTTTCCCGGCCTGCAGTTGGCTTGGCAGGCCTTGAAGGCACCGGTCGGTGCGACCGCGGTACTCAACGCCGCCAACGAGGTGGCGGTGGCTGGTTTTCTGGACGGAAAGCTGCGTTTCGACCGTATCCATGCCGTCAACGCCGACACGCTCGAACGCCTGTCGGGCAACGGCTATGCTGCCGACTCCGTGCCGGCGCTGTTCGAACTCGATGCGCTGGCCCGGCGCCATGCGGCCGAACTGGTCGCGCGGCATGCATGACGAACGCCGGGCCCTGCGCGGCCGGCTCCTGAGGCCCGAATTGCCATGACCACCTTGTTTGCTTTTGTGCTGACGCTGGCGGTGCTCATCATCGTGCATGAGTGGGGCCACTACCGCGTGGCGCGTGCCTGCGATGTGAAGGTGCTGCGCTTCTCCGTCGGTTTCGGCCGACCGCTGTGGCGGCGCCAGCTTGGCGAGACCGAATGGGTGGTGGGCGCGCTGCCGCTGGGCGGCTACGTCAAGATGCTCGACGAGCGCGAGGGTGTCGTGGCGCCGGCCGAGGCGCACCGGGCTTTCAACCGCAAAACGCTGTGGCAGCGGGCGGCCATCGTGGCGGCCGGTCCGGTGGCCAACCTGCTGCTGGCGGTGGTGCTGTATGCCGCAGCCCACTGGATTGGCACCGATGAACCGCGGGCGCTGCTGGCCACACCAACGGCCCAGAGCCTGGCCGAGCGGGCCGGCCTGCATGCGGGCGACTGGGTACGCGGCTTCGCAGTGGATGGCGACGACGGCGAGGTCGCGGTAGCGTCGCTGCACGACCTGCGTTGGCTGGTCACCCGGGCGGCATTGTCGAACCAGGACGTGCGGTTGTCAGTCAGCGACGCGACTGGGCATGGGCGCCGCGAGGTGCTGCTGCCGCTGTCGATGCTCGAAGCCAGCGATGCCGACCCGGCGCTGATGCGGCGCATCGGCATCGGCGCCCCCTACGCCGACCCGGTGCTCGGGCGCATCATGCCCGGCGGCGCTGCCGACCGCGCGGGCCTGCGCAGCGGCGACCGGGTGCTGACGCTGGATGGCCAGCCGATGACCGATGCCGCCCAGCTGCGCAACCGCATCCGCGATGCCGCCAAGGCCTCGGCGCCGCAGACACAGCACTGGCGGGTGCAGCGCAGCGGCCAGGTGCTCGAGATCGACGTCACGCCCGCTGCGGTGGACGACCAGGGTCAGCGCATCGGCCGCATTGAGGCCATCGTCGGCAACCCGCCGCAGATGGACCGCGTGAGCTATGGACCGATTGATGGGCTGACCCGTGCCGCCAGCCGCACCTATGAGATGGCCGAACTGACGCTGCGCATGTTCGGCCGCATGCTGATCGGCCAGGCCTCGCTGCGCAACATCTCGGGGCCGCTGACGATTGCCGACTATGCCGGCCAGTCGGTGCAGCTGGGCCTGGCCTACTACCTGGGCTTCCTGGCTGTGGTGAGCATCAGCCTGGGCGTGCTCAACCTGCTGCCCCTGCCCATGCTCGACGGTGGGCACCTCCTGTATTATCTCGTCGAGGGAGTGATCGGCCGGCCGATCCCCGATGTGTGGATCGAGCGGCTGCAGCGTGGCGGACTGTTGGTCATCGTGACGATGATGTCGCTGGCGCTTTATAACGATGTGGCCCGCCTGATGGGCCTGCACTGACCCCCGAATGCGTTCACTCTTTCTTACCCTGAATCCCCCTTCCGTCGTCTGTGCCGTGGCCTTCGCCGCGGCCTCGGCGTGTGCGCCTGCCTGGGCGGTGGCGCCCTTTGCGATCAAGGACATCCGTGTCGAGGGCCTGACCCGCACCGAGGCCGGCACCGTGTTCGCGTCGGTGCCCTTTCGGGTTGGCGACACCTACAACGACGACAAGGGCGTGGCCGCGTTGCGTGCCCTGTTCGCTACTGGTCTGTTCAAGGACATCCGCATCGAGGTCGAAGGCGACGTGGTGGTGGTGGTGGTCGAAGAGCGCTCCATCATCTCCAATGTCAGCTTCACGGGCATCCACGAGTTCGACCGCGACACACTGCTGAAGGCGCTGAAGGACATCGGCATCGGCGAGGGCCAGCCGTTTGACCGCGCGCTGGCCGACCGTGCCGAGCAGGAACTCAAGCGCCAGTACCTGACCCGCAGCCTGTACGGCGCCGAGGTGGTCACGACCATCACGCCGATCGAGCGCAACCGCGTCAACGTGACCTTCGCGGTCGTTGAGGGCAGCATTGCGAAGATCCGCGAGATCCGCATCACCGGCAACAAGGCCTTCAAGGAAGGCACGCTGCTGGACCAGCTTGACCTGACCGACGGCGGGGTGATGACCTGGTACACCAAGAGCGACCGCTACTCGCGCACCAAGCTCAATGCCGACCTGGAAACCCTGCGCGCGTACTACCTGAACCGCGGTTACCTCGAGTTCAATGTCGAGTCGACCCAGGTGGCGATCTCGCCGGACAAGCAGAACATCTCGATCACCGTCAACGTCACCGAAGGCCAGCAGTACTTCGTGACGGCGGTGCGGCTGTCTGGCGACTACCTGGGCAAGGACGACGACTTCAAGGCGCTGGTCACCGTCGAACCCGGGACGCCCTACAAGGCCGAGAACGTCACCAACACCATCAAGGCTTTCACTGACCGCTTCGGCCTGTTCGGCTATGCCTTCGCGCGGGTCGAGTCGGTGCCGCAGATCGACCGCAACACTGGCCGCGTGGTGGTGGTGCTCAATGCCGACCCCGGCCGGCGCGCCTATGTGCGGCGGGTCAATGTCTCGGGCAACACGCGCACCCGCGACGAGGTGGTGCGGCGCGAGTTCCGCCAGTTCGAATCGGCCTGGTACGACGGCCAGCGCATCAAGCTCTCACGCGACCGGGTCGACCGGCTGGGTTACTTCAGCGAGGTGGATGTCGCCACCGACGAGGTGCCCGGCACGCAGGACCAGGTTGACCTGACGCTGTCGGTGAAGGAAAAGCCCACCGGCAGCCTGATGGTCGGGGCCAATTTTTCCAGCGCCGAGAAGCTCTCGCTGAGCGGCTCGATCAAGCAGGAGAACATCTTCGGCACGGGCAACTACCTGGGCCTGGACCTGAACACCAGTCGCTACAACCGCACCATGGTGCTGTCGACGGTGGACCCGTACTTCACCAACGACGGTGTGTCGCGCGCGGTCGATCTGTACTGGCGCACCGTCAAGCCACTCAACAGCCAGGGCGAGCAGTACCAGATCTCCACCCCGGGCGCGGCCATCCGCTTTGGCGTGCCGTTCTCCGACTTCGACACGGTGTTCATCGGCCAGGGCATCGAGAGCACGCGCATCAAGGGCAGCCAGCTGCCGCTGACGTACGAGCGTTACATGGCCAAGTACGGCGACCGCAGCGTGTCGTTCCCGATGACGCTGGGCTGGGCCCGCGACGGCCGCGACAGCGCGCTGGTGCCGAACGAGGGCCGCTACATGCGAGCCAACGCCGAGGTCTCGCTGCTGGGCGATGTGCACTACGCCCGCACCAACTTCCAGGTCCAGCAGTACTGGCCGCTGAGCAAGCGCTACACGCTCGGCATCAACGCCGAGGCCGGCTACGGCACCGGCCTGAGCGGACAGGACTACCCGGTCTTCAAGAACTTCTACGGTGGCGGCCTGGGCACGGTGCGCGGCTTCGACCAGAACTCGCTCGGTCAGATCGATGCCACCGGCGCTTACCTGGGCGGTAACCGGCGCGTCAACTTCAACGCCGAGCTGTACGTGCCGTTCCCCGGCACCGGCAACGACCGCACGCTGCGCCTGTTCACTTACTACGATGCCGGCACCGTCTGGGCCGAGAAGAAGCAGGAGGGACCACCCTCCAACCCGATCCGCATGTCGTTGGGCATCGGCCTGAGCTGGGTCTCGCCGGTGGGTCCGCTCAAGCTGAGCTGGGGCACGCCGCTCAAGAAGACCCCGTGGGATAAAATACAACGTTTCCAGTTCCAGATCGGGACCGCCTTCTGATGATCAAGCACACGCTCATGTCCCTTGCTGCGGCCCTCGCGATGGCGGTGGCCGCGCCGCTGGCGCAAGCGCAGGAATTCAAGATCGGTTACGTCAACAGCGACCGCGTGATGCGCGACGCCACACCGGCGCGGGCCGCACAGGCCAAGCTGGAAACCGAATTCGGCAAGCGCGAGAAGGACCTCAACGACACGGCGGCCAAGCTCAAGACCGCGGCCGATAAGCTGGAGAAGGATGCTCCGACGCTGTCCGAAGCCGACCGTGGCCGCCGCCAGCGCGACCTGGTCGAACAGGACCGTGACCTGCAGCGCAAGCAGCGCGAGTTCCGCGAAGACCTGCAGCAGCGCAAGAACGAAGAACTGGCCGGTGTGGTCGACAAGGCCAACAAGGTGATCAAGCAAATTGCCGAGCAGGAGAAGTTCGACCTGATCCTGCAGGACGCGGTGCACTTCAGTGCCCGTGTCGACATCACCGACAGGGTCATCAAGGCGCTCAACGCTGCTTCGGCCAAGTGAGGTGCGTCGGGCCGCTGCTCCCTGTGCATCCCGGCACTTCTCGCATCAGTCCGCCTGACCGGCCTTTCACAGGCGCCTAGAGAACACCATGATCATCCGGCTCGCCGAGTTGCATGCCGCGCTCGGCGGTGAGTTGCTGGGTGATGGCCAGACCACCATCCACCGCATTGCCGCGCTGGAGGCTGCCGATGCCCACAGCATCAGCTTCGTGGCCCAGGCCCGCTACCGCAGCCAGCTCGACGCCACGCAGGCCGCCTGCGTGATCGTCGCGCCCGACCTGCGCGACGCCGCGGCCGCCCGCGGCGCGACCATCGTCACGCCCGACCCGTATCTGTACTTCGCCCGCCTCACGCAGTGGTGGGCTCGGCGCAGCCGCCCTGCGCCGGTCGCGGGCGTGCACGCCAGCGCCGTGCTGGCCGATGGCGTGCAGCTGGGCGATGCCGTCGTGGTGGGCCCTGGCGTGGTGATCGAAGCGGGTGCGGTGATCGGCGACCGGGTCGAATTGGGTGCGCATTGCGTGGTGGGAGCCGGCGTGCAGATCGGTGCCGACACCCGCCTGGCCCCGCGCGTCACGCTGATGCACGGCACCCGGCTGGGCCAGCGCTGCTTGCTGCACAGCGGCGTGGTGGTGGGGGCCGACGGTTTCGGCTTTGCGCCGACCGAAGGCCGCTGGGAAAAGATCGAACAGCTCGGCGGCGTGCAGGTCGGCGACGACGTCGAGATCGGTGCCAACACCTGCATCGACCGCGGCGCGCTGGAAGACACCGTCATCGGCGACGGCGTCAAGCTCGACAACCTCATTCAGATCGGCCACAACGTGCAGGTCGGTGCGCACAGCGCGATGGCCGGCTGCGCCGGCGTGGCCGGCAGCGCCAAGATCGGCCGCGGCTGCACGGTGGGTGGCGGCGCCGTGGTGCTGGGCCATCTGAGCCTGGCCGACGGCGTGCACATCTCGGCCGCCAGCGTGGTCACCCGCTCGATCCACAAGCCGGGCCTGTACAGCGGTGTGTTTCCGCTCGATGACAATGCGGCCTGGGAAAAGAACGCCGCCACGCTGCGCCAGTTGCACACCCTGCGCGAGCGTCTGCGCGCGCTGGAGAAGAAGACACCATGACCCTGAACATGAACATCCACTACATCCTCCAGAAGCTGCCGCACCGCTACCCCTTCCTGCTGGTCGACCGGGTTCTGAGCTTCGAGAAGGACAAGCGCATCACGGCGCTGAAGAACGTCACGATGAACGAGCCCTTCTTCCAGGGCCACTTCCCCAATCGCCCGGTGATGCCCGGCGTGCTGATGCTCGAAGCCCTGGCGCAAACCTCGGCGCTGCTGTCGTTCGAATCGATGGGCACCCAGCTCGATGCCGACACGGTGGTGTACTTCCTCGGCATCGATGGCGCCCGTTTCAAGCGGGTGGTCGAGCCGGGCGATCAGCTCATCCTTGAGTCCTCGCTCGAACGCGCCAAGGCCGGCATCTACAAGTACAAGACCCGCGCCACGGTGGGCGGCGAGACTGCGGTCGAAGCCGAGCTGATGTGCACGATGCGTAAAGCAGTCTGATCGATCAATGGCCAATATCCACGTCACTGCTATTGTCGATCCGCAAGCCGAGTTGCATGCCTCGGTGACGGTCGGGCCGTATGCCGTGATCGGGTCGCAGGTGCGCATCGGTGCCGGCACCTCCATCGGTGCGCACTGCGTGATCGAAGGCCGCACCACCATCGGCGAGCACAACCGCATCTTCCAGTTCAACTCGATCGGCGCGCTGCCGCAGGACATGGCCCATGGCGGCGAGGTCACCGAGCTGGTGATCGGCGACCGCAACACGATCCGCGAGTTCTGCACCTTCAACACCGGCACGTTCAAGGAGGCCGGCGTCACGCGCGTGGGCTCGGACAACTGGATCATGGCCTACGTGCATATCGCCCACGATGTGGTGCTGGGCGACCGCACCGTGCTGGCCAACAACGCCACGCTGGCCGGCCATGTGCACGTGGGTGACTGGGCCACCATCGGCGGGCTTAGCGGCGTGCACCAGTTCGTGCATGTCGGCGCGCACGCGATGATCGGCTTCCAGGGCCATGTGGCGCAGGACGTGCCGCCCTTCGTCACGGTGGACGGCAACCCGCTCACTGCACGCGCGGTCAACCAAGTCGGCCTGGGCCGACGCGGCTTCACGCCGGCGCGCATCGGCGTCATCAAGCAGATGTACCGCGCGATCTACCGCAAGGGCCTGACGCTCGAAGCTGCCAAGGCCGAGATCGAAGCCCTGCGCGGCAAGGAAGCCGACGCCGAGCAGGACATCGAGATGATGCTGAGCTTCCTGGTCGCCTCCAAGCGCGGCTTGGTGCGCTGAGCTTTGATGCGTTGAGCCGTGAGCGAGCCAAAGTTCCCCCGCTTGTCGATGGTCGCGGGCGAGGCCTCGGGCGACCTGCTCGCCAGCCTGCTGCTCGGTGGCCTGCGCCAGCGCTGGCCCGACCTGACCGCCAGTGGCATCGGCGGCCCGGCGATGGCCAAGCAGGGTTTCGAGGCCTGGTGGCCGCACCACCTGCTGTCGGTGCATGGCTACAGCCTCGAAGTGCTGCGGCGCCTGCGCGGCCTGCTGGCGCTGCGGCGTGAGCTCGGTGACCGGCTGTTGAAGGAACGGCCGGACGCCTTCATCGGTGTCGATGCCCCTGACTTCAACCTCGGCCTGGAACGCCGCCTGAAGGAAGCCGGTATCCGCACCGTGCATTTCGTCAGCCCGTCGATCTGGGCCTGGCGCGGCGGGCGCATCGACAAGATCCGCGCGGCGGTGGACCATGTGCTGTGCCTGTTCCCGTTCGAGCCCGAGCTTTATCAGCGCGCCGGCATCGCCGCCACCTACGTGGGTCATCCGCTGGCCGATGCCATCCCGCTGGAGCCGCCCCGTGCTGCGGCGCGCACCGCCCTCGGCCTGGCCGAGTCCGACCAGGTGATCGCGCTGCTGCCCGGCAGCCGGCGCGGCGAGATTCGGTATATCGCCCCGCGCTTGCTGGCCGCTGCCGCGTTGCTGCATCGTCAGCGGCCGGGGCTGCGCTTCATCTTGCCGGTGGTGCCCGGCCTGCGGGCGATGATGGAGCCGCTGGTGGCCCAGCATGCCGCGGGCACGCCGGTCCAACTGATCGACGGGCAATCGCATGCCGCATTGGCGGCCTGCGACCTGACGCTGATCGCCAGCGGCACCGCCACGCTTGAAGCCGCGCTGTTCAAGCGGCCGATGGTCATCGTCTATGCCATGCAGTGGCTGTCGTGGCAACGCATGCGGCGTATGGCGTACCAGCCCTGGGTTGGCCTGCCGAACATTCTGCTGAGCCAACGATGGGCCGCTCCCGAGTTGGCGACCCCCCTCGGGGGGCGGACGCCGCACGGCGGCCTGGGGGCCGCGTCGGAGGCCTTCATCGTGCCCGAGCTGCTGCAGGATGCGGCCACGCCCGAGGCCATCGCACGCGAAGCGCTGGCCTGGCTCGACAGCCCGTCGCGCTGCGCCGGCCTGCAGCAGCGCTTCACCGAACTGCACCACACGCTGCGGCAGGACACCGCCCGGCGCGCCACCGATGCCATCGCGCAAGTCATCGGCCGTTGACCGCGCCTTGCCGTTGGCGCCGCTGTCGGTGGCCGATCAGCTGGTGCTGAGCTTCGAGACAGCCGGTCTCATCGCCGGTGTCGACGAAGCCGGCCGTGGCCCGCTGGCCGGGCCGGTGGTGGCCGCGGCGGTGATCCTCGACCCGCTTCAGCCCATCACTGGCCTGGCCGACTCCAAGGTGCTCACCGAACGTCGGCGCGAGCGGCTGTTCGACGAGATCCGCGCCAAGGCCGCGGCCTGTTGCGTGGCCGAAGCCAGCGTCGAAGAGATCGACCAGCTCAACATCCTGCAGGCCACGCTGCTGGCCATGCGCCGTGCCATCGAGGGCCTGCGGCTGCGGCCGGCCAAGGTGCTGATCGACGGCAACCGCATCCCGGTGCTGCGCATGCCGGCCGAGGCCATCGTGCGGGGTGACGCGTTGGTGCCGGCCATCTCGGCCGCGTCCATCCTGGCCAAGGTGCACCGCGACCGGCTTTGCCATATGCTGCACCAAAGCCATCCGCATTACGGCTTCGACGTGCACAAGGGCTACCCAACGGCTGCGCACCTCCACGCGTTGCGCACCCACGGGGCCTGCCTGCATCACCGCCGTTCGTTTGGGCCGGTGCGCGAGGTGCTGCTGCTGGCGGCGGGCGGCTGATGGCGCCGCAACACCCGCGCCACGAGGGGCCCCAAACCGCACCGTCGATGCGCGCCCCCCGACGGGTGGCTTCGCCCGCCAATGCGTTGGTGAAAGACCTGCGCCGGCTGGCCCACGACCCGGCGGCCTACCGCAAGCTCGGCCGTGTCTGGCTCGAAGGCGACCACCTGGCGCGGGCCTACCTGGCGCGCGGCGGCCGGCCGCGCGTGGCGGTGTTCAGCGAGGCCGCGTGGGCCGAGCCCGCCTGGCGCACGCTGGGCGATGCGGCCGACGAGGTGGTGCTGCTGGCCGAGCCGCTGTGGGCCGCCTGCAGCACGCTGGAAACGCCCGCGGCGGCCGCGCTCGGCCTGCTGGTCGACCTGCCGGGCCGCGCCGCCCCCGTGCTGCCTGCGGCGCCCAGCGTGGTGCTCGACCGCGTGCAGGACGCCGGCAACGTCGGCGCCATCATCCGCAGCGCTGCGGCGCTGGGCGTGGCACAGGTGCTGGCGCTCAAGGGCACTGCGGCGCTGTGGTCGCCCAAGGTGCTGCGCGCCGGCATGGGCGCGCACTTTGGCCTGCAGCTGCGAGAGGGGCTTGGGCTCGATGACCTGCAGGCCCTGCAGGTACCGCTGCTGGCCACCAGCTCGCACGGCAGCCAGGCGCTGCACCGCATCGTGCTGCCCCAGCCTGCCGCCTGGGTCTTCGGCCATGAAGGGCAGGGCGTGGGCGATGCGCTGGCTGCGCGTTGCACGCTGACGCTGACCATCCCGCAGCCCGGCGGCGAGGAGTCGCTCAACGTCGCCGCCGCGGCCGCCATCTGCCTATACGAATCGCTGCGTCAGCGCCAGCCCTGAGGCTGCAGCGGCTTGTCCACCGATGGCGGGCCGCGCCAGCCGGGTTGTCCACAGGCACTGGTCGGTCTAAGACCATCCACAAGCCCTCTGGACAACACTGTGGACAGCCTGGGTATGAACCGCTGCAGCCCGCGCCAATGCTGGCTTTCGCTTGGATTGCTGTGCGATTCAGCAGCGCCGAGAAACCCCGCGGGTCGGGGGGGTGTGCGTGCATTTGTCAAGGTCTTGACAGGCGTAAATCACAGGTTGATTGGCGGTCTCCACCGGCGTTGGCCGGTGCTTCTGTCCACAGGCATCGGCGGACCTTCGGGTCGGTCGGTGGGCCGTTCGTGCGATTCCACACAAACGCGGGACAAGCCTGTGGACACTCGCCTGCCACCGGGCTGCAGCCCGCGCCAGCGTTGGCGCTGCCTTGGTTTGCTCGTTCATGCAGCAGCGGCCATGCCGCGCGCAGCGAGCCCAGAACTGCCGTTGCAGCGTCGCAACTCCACCGTGGTGACCAGCAGGCCGTCCCCCAGGAAGCGCGGGCTCTACAGGCGCGCGGCATCGCGCAGCGCCATCGATGGCGGCAGTGGTCTAGGGCAAGCCAGCGCACGCAAGAAGCGGATGAACTAGGTGTCGCTCAGCGGCAGGACGATGTCGGAGGTCGCAGGAAGCAGCCACCGTGGCACCTCGCGGGTTGAGTCGATGCAGCCGTCGACGCCGCCGCGGGTGGACTGGTCGCGGTAGTTCATCATGAGTGCCAGCACCTGCTGGCGCCGAACCGGGTCGGCCTGGGTCTGCGCGACGTGCCGGGCCACCCGTGTTTCGTCGATGGTGTGCTCGCCCTGCTCGATGCACAGGCCATCGCGCCAGTGATAGATCTCGATGCACTTGTCTTCGACGGAATAGGGCGCCCGGTGATCCCAGAAGTTGGCGAAGCGACCGCCCCCCAGGTAGATCGTCCAGGAGCCTTCGTAGCCGCACACGTCGGACGAGGCCTCGTCCGGATTCTTGAACCACACGCGATCGCCCGGGATGTAGTGATCCATGGCCACCGGATGCGCGGTGTTGCCGACCTCGCGAACGAACACGTCATGGAACGCGCGGGACTGGATCGGCTTGTGCTGCCAACGCGCTTGCACACGCCGGTAGAGCAGTGGGTTGTGCGCTTTCAGTTCCTCGGCGATGCCCAGCAGCATGACGTATTCGCTGGCTCGGTAGCAGGAGAAGTGATAACGCTGGCCCGAGCAGTCAGGCTGCGTGGCCATGCGCAGCGCCTCGACCAAGTCGGCGCCAGGCTGCAATGTGAAACCGACATCCTCGCGGTACTGCCAGTACGTGGTCGGCCGCTCGGCGGTCCGGGTTCGAAAATCCAGCGAGCTGGACGCTGCGGCGGTGGCGATGTTCTGTCGCGCCCTCAGCGCCGAGAAGAATTGATCGATGCTCGGGAAGACGTTGTCGTACGGCGCAAACGCCCAGGCATCGACGATCTCTTCGGCCAGGCTGAGCGGCGCTGACGCACCGGTGAGCGGCTGGTAGCACAACGATGGGTGGGGCGCTTCCTGGGAACGCGACACTTCGCCATGCAGGCCATGCTCGCGCAGGCGACGATTGAATTGCTCAATCTGCCGGGCCGGTGGTTCGGTGTCGCCGAGCGCGACGAGGATGGGGCGCCGACCGGTACCGACCGAGGCTGCCCGAGAATCGTCGAAGAGTGCGCTCATGCTGGACCTGTTCACGCGGGGAGGATCGCTCAATCGAAACGATTCGCTGCAGGTCCTGCCGGCGCACGGCTAGCGTGCCCTCCTGCGTGCGATGGACTGCGAATCCATCGCCAGGGCAGCGTACCACCGGCCTGCGGGCTCAGGCTTAGGGGCGCGCCCGAGTACGGTGCGCTCAGAGCCGCTATGGATCATCGAGCCGCCCGGTGCGCCCAGCCGGTGGTGCGCTTCTCGACCAGCGAGAACAGCTCGTACATCACCATGGCCATCGCGCCCACCACCGCCAGGCCGGCGAAGGCCAGGCCCATTTGCATCGAGCTGCCGGCGCTGATCAGCAGGTAGCCGATGCCTTCGTTGGCAGCGCCCGGCAGGCGGCGTCGACTGCTGCAGCCGTCTCGCGCAGCGCCTGCACATCATTGCGCCAGCTGGCGGCCAAGTCGATCACGGGCAAGCTGCGCTGGGGCATGGACAGTCTCCTTGTGTTGTCCTCTTCTTGGCATCAGCCGTGCCCGAACGGCGCTGGGCGGGCGACTGCTCAGCGGCTGGCCCAGAAGTGCCGGTGCAGCGCGGCGATCTCTTCCTCCACCTCGGGCACAGGCCCCCAGACCTGCATGCCCTTGCTGCCGCGCGCGAAGACCTCGCGGCAGGGCAGGTCCAGCGTCGGGTTCTCCGGATGCGCGCCGGTTATCTCGAGCAGCCGCGCTTCGCTCAGGCCATAGACCAGCCGGCCGATGTTTGCCCAGTACTGCGTGCCCGCGCACATGCAGCAGGGCTCGACCGTGGTGACCAGCGTGCACTCCCAGAGGAACTGCGGGCCGTACAGCCGCGCTGCCTCGCGCGCCAGCACCGCTTCGGCATGGTTGACGCTGTCGACGTTGCCTTGCTCCAGCAGCACCGTCACGCCGTTCGGCGCCACCAGCAGCGCACCGAACGGGTGATGGCCGCGTGCCATGGCGTCGGCGGCGATTTCGTTGGCGCGCCGCAGATGCCGCCAGTCAAGGAAGGGGGCGGGATTGGCTTGGGGCCGCAATGTCATGAAGCGGGTGTCCGTCAGAGATACTGCGCGGAAAGCAAGAATCGATCATGGGAGTGGCGATCTGCAATGGAATGGCTTGAGGCGGGTTATTTCAAGCGGGCCTGTGGTGAAGGCGGGGCGCAGATCGAACAGTGGTTGCGTCGCTTTGATGCCCAGTTTGGCGCGGCCCCGTGAACCGGGGTGGCTGGTGCCCGTGTGAGCCAAGCGAATCCCAAATTGCAGATGCAAGAAGAAATTCAACAGAGCCAGAATTCTTGAATCTGCCCAGGGAAGCGACGCCTGCGCAATCAGCCGCTGAACTGCCGGCGCTGTTGCAGCAACAGGGGCCGGTCAATCTGGTCGGCGTATTGATCGATCAGTTTCCGGGGCACGCCGCAGGTCTTGAAGTGGTCACGCCAGGTGTTGACCACGGCGGCGACCTGGTGGACTTGCTCGGTGGCTTCTTGCCGGCTCAGCCAGTACGCCCGGCACGTGGACAGTGCGTTGTCGATGCTTGATTCGGCGCCGCTGTCGCCGACGATCATCGACTGGTAGCCCAGTGCTTGCCCGGTGGGCAGCACGTCGAAGGCAGGTGCCAGCTCGTACTGCTGGGTCTCGCTGACCAGCAGGGCGTGGTTCTTCTCGTGGTCGTCGGTGTTGTCCATCAGGATGTTGAAGACCAGGCGGCGGAACAGCTCGCGCATCTGCAGCCGGTTGCGATGGCCTGCTGTCGGGCCGCGCCGCCGCAGCAGCTGCGCCAGTTCGGGGTATGACATCTCGACCCCCGCTGCGCGCAGCGCGACGTTGGCAGACAGCGCGTGCACGCGCGTGCCGGGCAAGCGATCGAAGCGCTTCACCAGCACGGCAGCACCACGGGCCAAGGGCACGGGCCGTGTTTGGGCGACGGTGATCCCGGCGCGGGCGGCCAGCGTCATGGCGGCATGCTCGATCAGCGGTTCGCTGGAACCGGCGTCCTCGCTGAACTTGAGGACCCACTGCGCGCCCTCGGTTTCGATGAGCGCTTTTGGGCAGGCGCCGCCCATGGTGGCACCGGGTGTGATGAGCCGGCGCGCCGCTTGCGGCACGGGCTCGCCGGCCAGTACCTTGCGCACCAGCTCATGCACCCGGTCGATATCGCCCAGCTCTGGCAGGGGCCCTCGCAGGTGGGGTTCATAGGCTTGGGCGGATGTGGACACGCCCAGTGCGCCGAAGCGGTCGTCTCCTGCGAAGTACAGCATTTCCAGCAGTGACAGCCGGGGCGGACGCTCCAGCAGCCTGATCACGCGTTCACCCCAGCGGTCAGGCCGTGCGTCATCGACGGCACCTGCGGCGCGATCTTTTTCTGCAGGCAGGTGCTCCATGTCCAGCAGCGGCAGGTCTTCGCTCAGCGGGAATCCGGTTTGCCGCCATGACGGGGCGTAGCGCAGAGAGACGCCACGTGTACCGGTCAAGACCAGGCTCAGCGTGCCCACCAGCACCGGGTGACCGGGGTCGCGCAGGTACCAGAGGTACAGCGCGTCGGCTGGCTGGTAGCTGAAAGGCTTCATGGTTTGGCCGCGCGCGGCTTCACGGTAGACCGTGGTGCTTGCAGCGAACGCGCCTTGGGTGCCCGGTTGGTACGGGAGGACACGGCGGCGCGCACGTCTGCTTCTAGCGCGCTGCGGTCGGTTTCGGGTGCGGCGAGCTGGGCCAAGGCGCCGGTACGGCCCATCATCCACAAGGCGGTGGCGTAGATCCCTGCGCTGACCGTCGGATCACCGCGTTCCATCTTCATCAGCGTGGGCACAGAGACGCCCAGGCGCTGCGCCCAGGAGCGCAACGATTCGTGGCGCCGCAGCCGCGCCACGGCCAGATCCCCGCCCAGCCGCGCGAGCGCGCTGACCGCCTCCTGAGGGAGGCTGGCAAGAGAGGGAGAGGCCTTGGACACAATTAAAGTTTAACTGTCACTCCAGGAACTGTGAAAACATACTTGCACAAGTAGCGCGGGATTCTGTGGTGTCCAACTGCTTCAGGCCGCGTTCGACCCGCGGTGCGCCCAGCCGGTGGTGCGCTTCTCGACCAGCGAGAACAGCTCGTACATCACCATGGCCATCGCGCCCACCACC
>JBDTQF010000046.1:0-19433 GCA_039932275.1 Burkholderiales bacterium | reverse complement strand
CGTTGCCATCGTCGCCTGTACCCAACTGGTGGAGAACCTGGCGCATGTGAATGCCCGCCTGAGCTATGGCTGGCTGGGCGAGCGGCTGCTGGTGGGCCCGCGTTTCCACCGCAGCCACCACGCCTTGGGCGCGGGGCATGAAACGGCCGGCCCCGGCACGTTGGGCGGCCACAACTTCGCGGTGCTGTTCCCGGTGTGGGACCTGCTGTTCGGCACCGCCCGCTTCACCGGCGGCACCGGCCCCACCGGGGTGCGCGACCAGCTGCCGGAAGAAGGCGGGCGCGACTACGGCCGCGGCTTCTGGGCGCAGCAGCGCCTGGGCCTGCTGCGGTTGCTCGGCCGGGCCTGAATCCGCCGGCGGGTACGCCTTGGGCGAGTCGTTATGCTCGCGCCATGCCACAGATCTTCGATGCCTTCTGGCGCGCCGCGCTGTATTGCCTGCACCCGCGGGTGATCCTGCTGTCGCTGCTGGCCCTGGTGCTGGCCGGCGGCCTGGCCATGGGCCTGGCTTATTTCTATTGGGATGGCGCCGTGGCCGCCGTGCGCGACGGGCTGGAGCAGTGGGCCCTGCTGGGGCCGGTGACGGCGTGGCTGGACGGCTTCAGCGGCGGCATGTTCCGCACCGTGATCGGCCCGCTGGTGGTGGTGGCACTGGCGGTGCCGGTGCTGCTGATCGTCTCGCTGCTGCTGGTGTCGGTGTTCATGAGCGAGGCGGTGGTGCAGTTGGTGGCGCGGCGCCGTTTCGCCGGCCTCGAAAAGTGCCATGGCGGGGGCTGGTGGGGTTCGCTGGCCGGCTCGCTCGGCGCCACGCTGGTGGCGCTGCTGGTGCTGCTGGTGACGGTGCCGCTGTGGCTGATCCCGCCGATGGCGCTGTTGCTGCCGCCGCTGATCTGGGGTTGGCTCAGCTACCGCGTGATGAGCTACGACGCGCTGGCCGATCATGCCAGCACCGAGGAGCGCCGCACGCTGATGCGCGAACACCGCGGGCCGCTGCTGGCCATCGGTGTGGTGACCGGTTACTTCGGCATGGCGCCATCGCTGATCTGGGCCACGGTGAGCGCAATGACGTTGCCCTTCATGCCGCTGCTGCTGCCGGTGTTCGTCTGGTTGTACACGCTGGTATTTGCCTTCGCCGCGCTATGGTTCACCCACTATGCCCTGGCGGCGCTGAACCGCCTGCGGCGCGACCGGCTCGCGAACCTTGCGCCGCTCGACCCGGTGATGCCGGTGGGAGCGATGCCGCCCACGGCCGAGCCGCCGGCTCTGGGGGCATCGGATCTCCATCCGTTGCCGTTTCCTCCCGCATGAACTTCGGCCTCATCATCGTTGGCGACGAGATCCTGTCCGGCAAGCGCCAGGACAAGCACCTGGCCAAGACCATCGAGCTGCTGGCCGCGCGCGGCCTGGCGCTGGCGTGGGCGCGCTATGTCGGCGACGAGCCGGCGCGTCTCATCACCACGCTGCGTGACGCGATGGCCGGTGGCGATGCGGTGTTTTCCTGCGGTGGCATCGGCGCCACGCCCGACGACCACACCCGCCAGTGCGCCGCGGCCGCGGCCGGCGTGGCCCTGTTGCCGCATGCCGAGGCGCAGGCGCTGATCCTGGCGCGGGTGCGCCGGATGGCGGCGGAGCAGGGCCGGACGGCCGACCCGGCGCATCCCGACAACCTGCACCGGCTCAACATGGGCTTGCTGCCGGCGGGCGCCCACTTGATTCCGAACCCGTACAACCAGATTCCGGGCTTCTCGGTGGGCGAGGTGCACTTCCTGCCCGGCTTCCCGGTCATGGCGCACCCGATGATTGAATGGGTGCTTGACACCCGCTATGCCCACCTGCATGGCCAGTCCGCGCAGCAGGAGTTGTCGGTCATTGCCTCCGGCGCGATGGAGGCCGCCCTCACGCCGTTGATGCAGGAGATCGAAGCCCGCTTCGAGGGTGTGCGCGTGTTCAGCCTGCCCAGCGTGGACCACCCGCAGTGGGGGCGCCACATCGAACTGGGCGTGAAGGGGCGGGGCGACGCGGTTCAGGCCGCCTACCAGGCCCTGCGCGCCGGCCTGTCGGCCCGCGGTGTCCAGATCAGCGCCGAAGTGGTGCGTTAACAGGGCGCGTGGTCGCACCATGTGTGTGCAAATTGGTGCGCAAAGCTGGTGCGAAGCGTGCGAGTTGACACGTCTTGTTTGAACCCGCACCGGCCTCGGGCGGCGGCATGCTTTCTGCTACATTCCCGTGCGCCCCGGAGGCCAACCCTTGGTCAAGCCCGGGAAAACACTGCCTTTCTTCAACTGATCCCCCCTCGCTAGGAGCCTTCTGATGGCCAAAACCGTCGCTGACGTGATGAAGATGGTGAAGGAAAACGAAATCAAGTTCGTTGATTTCCGTTTCACTGACACCCGCGGCAAGGAACAACACGTCTCAGTGCCTGTTTCTCATTTCGATGAAGACAAGTTCATTTCGGGCCACGCCTTCGACGGTTCCTCCATCGCCGGCTGGAAGGGCATTGAAGCGTCGGACATGCAGCTGATGCCGGACGCCAACACGGCCAACATCGACCCGTTCTTTGAAGAGCCCACGCTGATCCTGACCTGCGACGTGGTCGATCCGGCCGACGGCAAGCCCTACGAGCGCGACCCCCGTTCGCTGGCCAAGCGCGCTGAGTCGTACATGAAGAGCACCGGCCTGGGCGACACCGCCTACTTCGGTCCGGAACCCGAATTTTTTGTGTTCGACAGCGTGCGCTGGGGCAACGACATGTCCGGCTGCTTCTCGAAGATCGAGAGCGAAGAAGCCGCCTGGAACACCGGCAAGGAATACGAGCACGGCAACTCCGGCTTCCGTCCGACCGTCAAGGGGGGCTACTTCCCGGTGCCGCCGGTTGATTCGGGCCAGGACCTGCGTTCGGAGATGTGCCTGATTCTCGAATCGCTGGGCATCCCGGTCGAAGTGCATCACCACGAAGTGGCCAACGCCGGCCAGATGGAAATCGGCACCAGGTTCAGCACGTTGATCCAGCGCGCCGACTGGGTGCAGCTGCAGAAGTACGTGATCCACAACGTCGCGGCCGCCTATGGCAAGACGGCGACCTTTATGCCCAAGCCCATCGTCGGCGACAACGGCAGCGGCATGCACGTGCACCAGTCGGTCTGGAAGGACGGCAAGAACCTGTTCGCAGGCGACGGCTACGCCGGCCTGTCCGACTTCGCGCTGTACTACATCGGCGGCATCATCAAACATGCCCGGGCCCTGAACGCCATCACCAACCCCGGCACCAACAGCTACAAGCGCCTGGTGCCCGGCTTCGAAGCTCCGGTGAAGCTGGCCTATTCGGCCAAGAACCGCTCGGCCTCGATCCGCATCCCGTACGTGGCCAACCCGAAGGGCCGTCGCGTGGAAGCCCGCTTCCCCGATCCCCTGATGAACCCGTACCTGGGTTTTGCCGCGCTGCTGATGGCCGGCCTGGACGGCGTGGAGAACAAGATCCATCCTGGCGAAGCCGCCACGAAGGACCTGTACCACCTGCCGCCGGAAGAAGACGCGAAGATCCCGACCGTGTGCGCCAGCCTCGAACAGGCACTGGAGTACCTGGACAAGGGTCGCGCCTTCCTGACCAAGGGCGGTGTGTTCACTGACTCGTACATCGACGCCTACATCGACCTGAAGATGCAGGAAGTGACCCGCTTCCGGATGGCCACCCACCCGGTCGAGTTCGACATGTACTACACGCTGTGATGGCGTCTGGGCGGTGGCCGCCGAGCCTGGCGGCTGCAGCCCGGTGTTCGGTGTGACGAAGGGATGGCCGCCGGCCATCCCTTTTTTCATGGCGACCGCGATGCGGGATACTGGGTGCCGATGCCACTTCGGGCCCTGGGCCCTGATGACGATGCGCGCTTTTCTGCGCCTGTGCGTGGGGGTTTTGATGCCGTGCGGCCTGGCCATCTGGCCTGCGGCCGGGTGGGCGCAGGAGCGCCCGGTCTATCGCTGCCCGGGCAATCTCTACACCGACCAGATCACCGTCAAGGAAGCTGCCGAACGGGGTTGCAAGACGCTCGAAGGTGCGCCGGTGACCATCATCCAGGCGACGCCGCCGCGGGCCAGGGACGGTGGTGCCAAGCCGGCTGCCGCGGCGGGGTCGGCCGTGAATGCCCGGGTCGAAGCGGCCGAGCAGCGTGCCCGCGACAGCGACGCCCGGCGCATCCTCGATAGCGAACTGCGCAGGGACGAGGATCGACTGACGCAGTTGCAGAAGGAATACAACAACGGCGAACCCGAGCGGCGCGGCGAAGAGCGCAATTACGCCAAGTACCAGGAGCGCGTGGCCGACCTGAAGGCCGCCATTGCGCGCAAGGAAGCCGACATTGCCGCTCTGAAGCGCGAGCTGGCCAAGCTGCCACCGGGCTGACGCGCACATGAAACTCGGTCGTTCTCTCATTCGCAGCGCGCCTGGGCCCTACGACAGCTTCGACCACTTGGCCACGATGGTGGCGGTGCTGGAAGCCGACGGCCGCTGCCTGTTCGTCAACGCGGCGTTCGAGGCCGTGCTGGGGCTGCCGCGCCGCAGCCTGCAGGGCAACAGCGTGTTCGAGTGGTTCGTTGAGCCGGCCCTGCTCACCGCCACGGTGACCTCGGTGGCCGCCAACGAGTACAGCACCGGGCGCTTCGAGGCGCTGTTGAAGCGCCCAGCGGCCAACTTCGCCGAGCCGCTGCCGGTGCTGGTGATCGTGACGCAGATCGAGCACGGCGAGCATGTGCTGGTGGAGCTGGTGGAAATCGAACAGCAGACCCGTCTGGACCGCGAGGCCCGCACGCTCGACCAGGTGCGGGTGACCAAGGAGCTGATTCGCAACCTGGCGCACGAGATCAAGAACCCGCTGGGCGGTATCCGCGGCGCGGCGCAGCTGCTGGAGCTCGAACTCGACAACAAGGCCCTGTCCGAATACACCCAGGTCATCGTGCACGAGGCCGACCGGCTGCAGACGCTGGTCGACCGCCTGCTGGCGCCGCACCGTCGCCCGCACGTGGTGGCGGATGTGAACATCCACGAGGTGCTGGAGCGGGTGCGTTCGCTGATCCTGGCGGAATTTCCGAAGGGGCTGCAGGTGGTGCGGGACTACGACGCGTCGCTGCCGGAATTCCGCGGCGACCGCGAGCAGCTGATCCAGGCGGTGCTCAACATCGCCCACAACGCTGCCCAGGCACTGACGGTGCGGCGCCAGACCGGCGATGCCTGCATCGTGCTGCGCACCCGCGCAGCCCGCCAGGTGACCATCGGTAAACAGCGCTATCGACTGGCACTGGACTTGCATATCGAGGACAACGGACCGGGTGTGCCGGCCGAGATTCGTGACCGCATTTTTTTCCCGCTGGTCTCGGGCCGCGACGGCGGATCGGGACTGGGGTTGACGCTGGCGCAGGACTTCCTCCAGCAGCACCACGGCGTGATCGAGTGCGAGAGCGAACCCGGCCTCACGCTGTTCCGCATCCTGATCCCCTTGCCGTAGAAGCCGGTCTCCTGCCGGACTGCGTGCAGTGGACGATCTGAACAGGCCTCGCATGAAACCTATCTGGATCGTTGACGACGACCAATCCATCCGCTTCGTTCTCGAGAAGGCGCTGGCACGCGAAGACCTGCCTGTGCGCAGCTTCACCAATCCGCGTGACGTGTTGCTGGCGCTGGAAGACGATGAACCGCAGGTGCTGGTCAGCGACATCCGCATGCCGGGGGGTTCGGGCATCGACCTGCTGAGCAAAGTGAAGGAGCGCCACCCGGGCCTGCCGGTCATCATCATGACCGCCTACTCCGACCTGGACAGCGCCGTCTCGGCCTTCCAGGGTGGCGCGTTCGAGTACCTGCCCAAGCCCTTCGATCTGCCCAAGGCGGTGGAGCTGATCCGCCGCGCGGTGGACGAGAGCCTGCGCGAGGAGAGCATCGACGACCACGCCACCGAGGTGCCCGAGATGCTGGGCCAGGCGCCGGCGATGCAGGACGTGTTTCGCGCCATCGGTCGGCTGTCGCAGAGCAATGTGACGGTGATGATCACCGGCGAGTCCGGCTCCGGCAAGGAGTTGGTGGCGCGTGCCTTGCACAAGCACAGCTTGCGTGCCAACGGGCCCTTCGTGGCCATCAACACCGCGGCAATCCCGAAAGACCTGCTGGAGAGCGAGCTGTTCGGCCATGAGCGCGGCGCCTTCACCGGCGCGCAGGCCATGCGGCGCGGCCGCTTCGAGCAGGCCGAGGGCGGCACGCTGTTCCTCGATGAAATCGGCGACATGCCGTTCGACCTGCAGACCCGGCTGCTGCGGGTGCTCAGCGACGGCCAGTTCTACCGCGTCGGCGGCCACCATCCGCTCAAGGCCAACGTGCGCGTGATCGCCGCCACCCACCAGAACCTGGAAGAGCGGGTGCGCGACGGCGTGTTCCGCGAAGACCTGTTCCACCGCCTGAACGTCATCCGCCTGCGCCTGCCGGCCCTGCGCGAGCGGCGCGAGGACATCCCGTCGCTGGCGCGCCACTTCATGGCGCGCAGCGCCAAAGAGCTGGGGGTCGAACCCAAGCGCCTGTCGGAAGCGGCGGTGCTGCTGCTGGCGGGGTTCGACTTCCCGGGCAACGTACGCCAGTTGGAGAACATCTGTCACTGGCTCACGGTGATGGCGCCGGCGCAGGTCATCGAGCCGAAGGATCTGCCGCCCGAGGTGCTGGGCTCAGCGCCGACGCTGGCGGCTCATCCGCTGGCGGCACCGGTGGGGGCGCTCGCCCCGGCCGGCGGCGCGCCGGGGGTCGCGGCGCTGGCGAACGTGTCGGTGCTGGACCGATCCGCGGCACCGGGCGCTGGCCTGGGCTGGCTGGGTGATCTGGAACGGGAAGCTCGCAGCCTGCTCGATCAGGGTCAGCCCGATGTGTGGGATCTGCTGACCCGCCAGTTCGAAGGCCGCCTGATCCTGACCGCGCTGGCGCTGACAAAGGGCCGGCGTATCGAGGCAGCCCACAAGCTGGGCATTGGCCGCAATACCATCACCCGCAAGATTCAGGAGCTGGGCCTGGACGATTGAGGCCCTCGCGGCCGTGGCGCGAGTACAGGCCGGTGGTGGCGTGAGTACAGGCCTCTTGACCTGGCTCAACGGCGCCGCGGTCGATTGCAGCGAGAGTCGGGGCACAGTGGCCTTTGGTGGCGCTGCCTCTTGACTCTAGCTGCCCGCCGTGGAGACCTACACCGCTCATGCCGAGAATGCCGGGCCCCGCACGCTGGGCCTGTCGCGTCCGCGCCGACGTCTTGCGCCGCCCCCGCCGGCGCCTGCCGATCCCGCACCCTGGCAACACCTGCTGGGCGAGCCGGCACTGAGCCCGGCCGAGCTGGGTCTGCTGATGCAACTCGCCGAGCGGCGCCATGTGTGCGCAGGCGATACGGTGCTGGACCCCAGCCAGCCGGCGCGCCATCTGGTGCTGCTGCTGTCGGGCGACGTGGTGCTGGGGTCGCGGGCGGCCGACGGCGGTCTGCGCACCGAGCGCAGCGTGACCGGGCCGGCCTGGCTGGATCTCAGCGCGGCCTGGCTCGGTGAACCGTACGCGATGGCGGCGCAGGCCTTGTCAGACGTCTCGATCGCGGCGTTGCCGCTGGCGCGGCTGCAGGCCGAGTTTGCGCATCAGCCGGGCCTGGTGCAGCGGTTGTGCATCAACCTGGCGCGGCGGGTGCATGAGCTGACGCTGGCGTCGCGCAATCTGGCGCACAACGACGCACCGGCCCGCTTCGCGCAATGGCTGTTGCAGCGCTGCCCAGCCGGCGACGGGGCGTGCGAGCTCAAGCTGCACGAGCGTAAACGTGACATCGCCCAACAACTGGCGATGACCCCCGAGACCCTGTCTCGGCTGATGCGCAGCTTTGACGAGCGCGGCCTCATCACCGTGCGGGGCTACGTCGTCACTGTGCATGGCTTGGCCGCGTTGCGCGTGGTGGCTGGAGCCGCCGCGGCCTGAACTGAGTGGAAACGTTGCTACGCAACGTGGCGAGATGGCACTGATCGTCGGTATCATCGCGCCCGCAAAGCCGATTGCAGCTCCGGCCCCCTCTGCGGGCTGCTTACCTTTTGATTGACTGATTCATCACATGGCCACCAAGACTGCCGCGAAGACTACTGCTCCCGCCAAGAAACCTGCTGCCAAGAAGGCCGCTGCCAAGACGGCCGTCAAAGCCGCACCCAAGAAGAGCGCAGCTGCTGCGGGTCTGACCAAGGCCGCGTTCGTCGAGTTGATTGCCGCGCAATTTGGTCTGCCCAAGAGCCGTTCGGCCGATGTGCTGGACTTTGTGGTCGACACCATCAAGAAGTCGCTGAAGAAGACGGGCGCTGTCTCGATCTCCAACTTCGGCACCTTCAAGGTTGCCAAGCGCGCCGCGCGTGTGGCCCGCAACCCGCGTACCGGCGAAAGCGTCAAGGTCAAGGCCGCCAAGACCGTGCGCTTCAAGCCCACCCCGGGCTACAAGGACACGCTCTGATCGAGGCCTGACCTGGCTGGCATCAGCCAGCCGGTCCATTGATCGATGGTGCAAGGCGCGCACGGCAACGTCCGCGCCTTTTTCGTTGCCGATGCATCACCGCTACAGTGCGTTGTTGCTTCTGCTGTTCGCGCTGTGTCTGCTTCTCCGTTCCCTTCGCCATCATCGGCCGAGATCACCAGCTTGTTGCGGCTGGCTGGCCTGGCCGGGTTCTGCAGCATGGCCTCGATGCGCATGTGCGACCCGATGCTGGTGGCGCTCGGTGCCGAGTTCCATCGCTCCACCGGCGAAGCCTCTCGTGTCGTGTCGGCGTTCGCTGTGACCTACGGCTTGATGCAACTGCTGTACGGCCCGCTCGGCGACCGCATCGGCAAGCTCAATGTCGTGGGCCTTGCCGCTGCCGGTTGCACCTTGGCCAGTGCCCTGGCCGCACTGGCGCCCAGCTTCGATCTGCTGGTGGTGTGCCGTGCGCTGATGGGGGCCATGGCCGCCGGCATCATCCCGATGTCGCTGGCCTGGATCGGCGACCAAGTGCCCTACGAGCGGCGGCAGGAGACGCTGGCGCGGCTGATGGGCGCCACGCTCACCGGCATGCTCTCCGGCCAGTGGCTGGGTGGCGTGGCGGCCGACACCATCGGCTGGCGCGGGGCGTTCTGGGTGTTGGCGCTGGCGTTCGGCGTGGCCGCCTGGCGCCTGCGGCGGGGGGCGCGCGAATTGCCGACACAGGTGGCCGCGGGGGGTGTCGGAACGTCGTTGGCGACGGCGCTATCGCTGCTGCGCCAGCCGCAGGTACGCTGGGTACTCGCCGTGACACTGACCGAAGGTGCGCTGGTGTTCGGCGTCGTGGCCTTTGTGCCCAGCCACCTGGCCGAGCATTTCGGTTTCAGCCTGAGCGCGGCGGGGGCCGTGATGGCGCTGTATGGCGTGGGTGGCCTGTGTTATAGCCAGCTGGCGCGCCTGTGGGTGCGTGTGCTGGGTGAACGGGGTCTGTCTGGCGTGGGCAGCGTGCTGATCGCGGCCTCGATGCTGGCGCTGGGCCACACCGACCTCAGAGCCGTGGCCGTGGGGGCCTGTTTCCTGGCCGGACTGGGTTTCTACATGTTGCACAGCACGCTGCAGACACAGGCCTCGCAGATGGCGCCGCAGGCTCGTGGCACCGGGGTGGCATTGTTCGCCTGCGTGCTGTTCTTCGGACAGTCGATCGGGGTGCCTCTGGCCGCCGCCGGCATCGATCGAGGCCTGGCGTCGTTCACTTTCACCATCGCGGCGATGGCGACGCTGCTGCTGGGTATGACGGTTGCTCGCAGGGTGGGGCGCCCGCCGAAGCCGACTGCTTCCTGAGTTGCCGAGCCGGCGCCGAGCGGACGCGCCGGTGGTGTGCGTGACGGTTGCGCTGGCGCAAAGGGGCCGTTAGCACTCATTGAAGTCGAGTGCTAAAATCGGCGGAACCAAAGGAGGTTCGGGTTGTCTACCATGACCATGACCATGACCATGAATCCATCGACATCTCCCGCCGCTGTGACTGTCCGCGACCCCTGGGCGCTGGTGCCCTCGCTGGGCAATCTCGACGCCTACATTTCGGCCGTCAATCGCCTGCCGATGCTGACTGCCGAAGAGGAGTCGGGCTTGGCCCGCAGCCTGCGCGAGCAACAGAATCTGGACGCCGCCGGCCGGCTGGTGCTGTCGCACCTGCGCTTGGTGGTGTCGGTGGCCCGCCAATACATGGGCTACGGCCTGCCGCACGGTGACCTGATCCAGGAAGGCAATGTCGGCCTGATGAAGGCTGTCAAGCGCTTCGACCCGGGTCAAGGCGTGCGGCTGGTGAGCTACGCGCTGCACTGGATCAAGGCCGAGATCCACGAATACATCCTGAAGAACTGGCGCATCGTCAAGGTCGCTACGACCAAGGCGCAGCGCAAGCTGTTCTTCAATTTGCGCTCGATGAAGAGCCAGCTCAAAAGCCAGGGCGCTGATGGTCAGACGCACCGCGCCAGCCTGTCGGAGGCGGAGATCATCGAGATGGCCCGCAAGCTCAACGTCAAGCGGGAGGATGTCATCGAGATGGAAACCCGCTTCGCGGGCGGTGACGTGGCGCTGGAGCCCAGCGGCTCTGGTGACGATGACGAGAGCTTTGCGCCGATCGCCTACCTGGCCGACGAGTCGCAGGAGCCGACGCACCAGCTCGAAGCGCGTGGCCGCGACGAACTGGCAGGCCCGGGCCTGCTGCGTGCGCTGGAGGTGCTGGATGCTCGCAGCCGCCGCATCGTTGAGGAACGTTGGCTCAAGGTCAACGACAACGGCTCGGGCGGCATGACGCTGCACGACCTGGCGGCCGAGTACGGCGTCAGTGCCGAGCGCATTCGCCAGATCGAGGTGGCCGCGATGAAGAAGATGCGCAAGGCGCTGGTTGCCGAGCCGGCATAACGCCAAGCGGTGTTGCGCAAGCCAAGCGGCCCTTCTGGGCCGTTTGGCTTTTTGGTGACTTAACGCGCCTTGACCGCGCGCTCACGCCAGCGTTTGAAGGCCTGCCAGAAGCGGGCGTCCTGTGCGGTGGCGAAGTTGATGCGCATCAGCGTGCTCGGCCGGCGCACCGCATGGAATAGCGAACCCGGTGCCAGCAGCCAGCCTTGATGCAGCAGCGCTTGTGCGAGGGCGTCGGTATCCACGCCGGTCTCGATCCAGCCGAACAGGCCTTGCGGCGGCGTCACGAAGCGGCACCCGGCGTCTTCGGCCAGTCGCCGGGTGCGGTTGCGCGCGGCGTCCAGCAGGTCGAGTACGCGTTCGGCATGGCGCCGCAGCAGGCCTTTGTCGAGGCACCAGGCGATGGCCTGTTCGGTGACGGAAGGCGTCGTGAGGCTGGCGATCATCTTGGTGTCGATGAGTCGCTGCACCAGGGCCGGCGGCGCCGCCATGAAGCCGACGCGCCAACTGGGCGCGAGGATCTTGGAGAAGCCCGACAGGTACACGCTGCGGCGCAGCCCGTCGAGCGCGGCCAGGCGGGGCACATGGACCGGCGCAAACCAGGCGTAGGTGTCGTCTTCGACGATGGTGAAGTCGTGCGTTTCAGCCAACCGCAGCACCTGGTGCGCGGCGGCCAGAGGCAGATTGCAGCCGGTGGGGTTGTGCAGCACCGAGACAGTCACGTACAGCTTGGGCCGGTGGGTGCGGGCCAGGTGCTCCAGCACGCCCAGGTCGGGCCCCAGCGGCGTGCGTGGCACCGGCAGCAGGTGTATGCCCAGCCGCGACAGCCGGGCGTACTCGACTGTCCAGCCCGGTTCGTCCACCAGCACCGCGTCGCCCGGGACGAGCAGGGTGCGCGCCACCAGGTCCAACGCCTGCGTCGCGCCGGTGGTGGTGATGAGCTGGCCGGCTGCGCAGGCAATGCCCTGGTCGGCCAGGCGGCGCGCGAGCCCTGCGCGCAGGCCCGAGTCGCCCGCCGGGTTGCCGTAACGCAGCAACCCGGCGGCGTCGTTGCAGGCATGGCGCAGTGCGCGTTGCAGCAGCGCGGCATCCAGCCACTCGGCCGGCAGCGTGCCGCTGCCCGGACCGCTGGCGCCGCCGCTCTGGGTGAACATGCCGCGGATCAGCGCGTTGGCATCGACCGGCGGGCTCAGAGCGAGCGCAGGAGTCGTGTTCTCGCGTGCCGCGCCACTGGGACGCTCGCGCACGAAGAATCCGCGCTGCCGGCGCGCCTCCACCAGGCCCTGGGCCTGCAACTGGTCGTAGGCTGACACCACGGTGCTGGGGCTGACGCCGTGGTGCATCGAGCAGGCCCGTACCGAGGGCAGCCGGGCGCCGACGGGCAGCAGGCCTTGACCGATGCGCTCGGCATAGCGGGCGGCGAGCTGTGCCGAAAGGCCATGCGAAGCGCCGCGCTGCAGCGGCGCTTCGCCGCCCATGGCCGGCGCGGGTAGCCGCTGCGTTCTCAGTGCTTTTGCCGGGGTCATGTGCTGCTGTATTGATCAGTACAGTGTGTTCAATGAATCGTCATTTGTATTGATTGTGTATCGAAAACGGACCTAGAGTCGATCGCCTCGCCGGAGCCGTCCTGCACTCACGCAGGTCTTTGACGGAACGGCGAAAGGAGTCAGTGATGAACCTCTGGACCGTGGCCCGGCGCATGGACGGGATGAAGCCCTCTGCCTTGCGCGAGATTTTGCGCATCACCGAGCGTCCCGACGTGCTGTCGATGGCCGGTGGCCTACCGGCCTCCGAAGGCTTCGCCGTCAACGAGTTGCGGGCTGCCTGTGAGGCAGTGTTGTGCCGCGAGCCGGCGGCGGCGCTGCAGTACGGCCCCAGCGAAGGCTGGGCGCCGTTGCGGGCCTGGGTGGCCGCCCATCTGCGAGCCCGCGGTGCGCGGGTGGACGAGGGCCAGGTGTTGATCACCAGCGGCTCGCAGCAAGCGCTCGACCTGATCGGCAAGGTGCTGATCGATCCGGGCGCCCCGGTGGCGGTGGAGTTGCCCACCTACCTCGGCGCGTTGCAGGCGTTCGATCTGTTCGAGCCCACCTACCAGGGTGTGGCCACCGATGCGCACGGTCCGTTGCCTGGCGCGCTGGCGGAGCTCGATCCGGCCTGCCGCTTCCTGTACCTCGTGCCCAACTTTCAGAACCCGACAGGTCGGTTGATGCCGCATGAGCGACGCGAAGCCGTGGTGGCTGCGGCGCGTGGGCGAGGGCTGCCGCTGGTGGAGGACGATCCCTACGGCGAACTCTGGTGCGACGCGCCGCCCCCGGTGTCGCTGCAGGCGTTGTGGCCGCAGGGTGTGATGTTGCTCGGCTCGTTCTCGAAGACGCTGGCCCCGGGGCTGCGCCTGGGGTGGCTGGTGGCGCCCCCCACCCTGTTTCAGAAGCTGCTGGTGGCCAAGCAGGCGGCTGACCTCCACAGCGCCAGCTTCACCCAGCGGGTGGTGCATGAGGTGCTGAGCCAGGGTGTGCTGGCGCAACGCCTGCCGGCGCTGCGCCAGCGTTATCGCGGCCAGCGCGATGCCATGCATGCCGCCCTGACGCGCCATCTGCCACCCGGCTGTGAATGGCAGTTGCCGGCCGGTGGCATGTTCTTTTGGCTGCGGCTGCCACCGGGCTGCGATGCCCAGGCGCTGCTGCCGGCGGCCGTCGAGGCCGGCATTGCCTTCGTGCCCGGTGCACCGTTCTTCGTGCAGGCCCCGGACCCGCGTTGCTTGCGCCTGTCGTTCGTGACCTTGTCAGCGTCGCAGATCGACGAAGGGGTGCGCCGGCTGGCGTGCATCCTGCGGGGATAGCCGGCGGTCAGTTGCCATGGCACATAAACTGGCGCATGCGCAGTGCAAGCACGATGCAACGGGGAATGGCATGAAGGGTGAGCCGCAGACCGAACTGGTGGTGCCTGACGCAGCGCCATGGTTCGATGCCGCACGCGACATCTTGCGTGAGTATGGCGAGTCTTTGCAGATCGACCTGCAGTTTCAGCGCTTCGACGAAGAGCTGGCCAATCTGCCGGGCGAGTACGTGGCGCCGCAGGGCCTGCTGCTGCTGGCCCTGGTCGATGGCGAGGTGGCCGGTTGTGGCGCCTACCGGCAACTGGCAGACGTGGACTACCCCGATGCGTGCGAGATGAAGCGCCTGTATGTGCGCCGTGCCTTCCGACGCTTCGGCCTTGGGCGTCGCCTGGCCCAGACGTTGATCGACCGGGCCCGCGAAGCCGGCTACTCGACCATGCTGCTCGACACGCTCGACGACATGGAAGCGGCGCGCGAGCTGTACGTGACACTGGGGTTCAGCAACGTGCCGCCGTACTACTTCAACCCGATCCCCGGGGCGCACTACCTGAAAGCCGACCTGCTCTCGAGCAGCAGCCGCTACTGAGCCGCGACGCCGATCGGCTTGAGTACTCAACGAAAGCAGCACGATGCACCTGGATGCCATTCGGCCCGTCTCCGCCCCCGGCCTGCTGGGCGAGTCACCCTTCTGGCATCCCGACGAGCAGTGCCTGTACTGGTGCGACATTGGCGAGCGCAGCCTGCACAAGCTCGATCCTCGCAGCGGGCAGACCTGGCGCTGGGACTTCGAGACCGAACCTGCCTGCTGCGTGCCGCTGGCCCGTGGCGGGGTGGCGCTGGGCATGCGCGATGGCTTGTGGGTGTTCGACCTGACAACCGGCAAGCGCAAGCGGTTGGCTGCGCCGCCCTATGACCCCAAACTGCAGCGCTTCAACGACGGCAAGTGCGATCCGCAAGGACGCTTTTGGCTCGGCACCATCCACGAGCCGCGCGACAAGCCGGCGGCGGCGCTGTACTGCTGGGATGGCAAGAGCCTCACCCGCGCTGCCGGTGACGTGACCACCTCCAACGGCTTGGCCTGGAGCCCGGACGGGCGCACGCTGTACTGGTCAGACACCCGCGCCCACACGGTGTACGCGCTCGACTTCGATCCCCTGCAGGGCTCGGTGTCGCGACGCCGGGTGTTCGCCCGCTTCGATGCCCGGCAACCGGACCAGCCCCTGCAAACCTATGGCGGCCGCCCTGACGGCGCAGCCGTGGACGTGGAGGGCTGCTACTGGGTGGCGATGTACGAGGGCCAGCGGTTGTTGAGGCTCGGTCCGGACGGCCAAACGTTGGCAGAGGTCGAACTACCGGTGCGCTGCCCGACCATGCCCTGTTTCGGTGGCCCGGACCTCAAGACCTTGTACGTCACTACGGCGAGTCAGCACCGGCCGGCCGACGAACTGGCACAGCAGCCGATGGCTGGCTGTGTGCTGGCCATGCCCGTGCACGTGGCGGGGCTGCCTGTCAACTTTTATCAAGGTTGAGTGTGGCGCTGCTGCGCCAGCGGCGGCGTATCGTTGGGCTTCCGTTGCGCACGGGTTTCCACGTACAATCAGCTGGTTTTGCCGAAGTCAAAGTTTGTTGAGAAACCTTCTGCCGTCCTGCCGCGCCACGTTGGCCGGAGCGGCTTGTTCTGATCTTGGTTAGGAAATGGTCGAGATCATGGCTTTGGATCACAGGACGATCCCGGGCGCGAGCAAGTCGCAGCACCTCCCGGCTTACCGGTCGTGGGGCAATGAGGATGCAGATGATGTCGCCGAAGCGGCTTTCAAGCCCCTGAGCCGGGAAGCGGCGCAGGCGCTGCGGGAGCGCGATCCGTCGATCTCCCCCTGGCGGGTGGTTGCGGTGCAGTTGGCGGCAGGTTTTTTGGTGGCGGTTGCCGCATGGCTGTTGAGCGGTCAGGCTGTTGTGGCTTGGTCGGCGGTCTATGGCGCGGCCGTCGTGGTGGTGCCGGGAGCCTTGTTGGCGCGTGGCATGACCAGCCAGCTCTCGACCATGGCGCCGGCCGTTGCGGCCGTCAGCTTCATGGTGTGGGAGTTTGTGAAGATCATTGTGTCGGTGCTGATGCTTGCATTGGCACCGAAGGTGTTGCACACACCGAGCTGGCCGGCGTTGTTGCTGGCCCTGGTGGTGTGCATCAAGGTGTACTGGGTCGCGCTCCTGTGGCGTGGGTCGAAGAAGCATTGAACGAGAACTGAATCAAGATGGCTGCCGAGGAACACGGACCCACCGCTGGTGAATACATCGTTCACCATCTGACGCATTGGCGTAACAAGGAACTCATCGGTCCGTTCGACCTGTCGGTCGTCAACTTGGATTCGACGATCTTTTCCGTCCTGATCGGGGTGGTGGGCTGCTTCCTGCTGTGGCTGGCTGCGCGCAAGGCGACCTCGGGCGTGCCGGGGCGGTTCCAGGCAGCCGTGGAGCTGCTGGTGGAAATGGTCGAGTCGCAGGCCAAGGGCATCGTGCACAACGCCAAGAGCCGCAAGTTGGTGTCGCCGCTGGCGCTCACGGTGTTCGTTTGGATCTTCCTGCTCAACGCGATGGACTTGTTGCCGGTCGATCTGCTGCCTCTCGTGTGGCAGAGCATCGTCGGGGCCACGGGCGGCGATCCGCACCACGCCTACATGCGGTCGGTGCCCACGGCGGACTTGTCGGTCACGATGGGCCTGTCGCTCGGCGTGCTGATCACCTGCTTGGTCTACAACGTCAAGATCAAGGGCGCAGGCGGCTGGTTTCACGAGATGGTGGCGGCGCCGTTTGGCGACCACTGGGCACTGTACCCGTTCAATTTCATCTTCCAGATCATCGAGTTCATCGCCAAGACGGTCTCGCACGGCATGCGGTTGTTCGGCAACATGTATGCGGGTGAACTGATCTTCCTGCTGATCGCCCTGATGGGTGGCGCGTTTTCGCTCACCGGCACCGGCATCGGCCTGGCGATCGGCCACATCATTGCCGGCTCGGCCTGGGCGATCTTCCACATTCTGATCATCACCCTGCAGGCCTTCGTGTTCATGATGCTGACGCTCGTGTACATCGGCCAGGCCCACGATTCGCACTGACCCTTACGGTCGCCTCCCGTTTCTTTCCCTCAACCTGTTTCTCGCTAACCTCTCATAGGAGTCAACATGGAAGTCATCAGCTTTGTCGCCCTCGCCGCTGGCCTGATCATCGGTCTCGGTGCCGTCGGTGCCTGTATCGGTATCGGCATCATGGGCAGCAAGTACCTCGAGTCGGCTGCGCGTCAACCCGAGCTGATGGGTGAACTGCAGACCAAGATGTTCCTGCTGGCTGGCCTGATCGACGCCGCCTTCATCATCGGTACCGGTATCGCTCTGTGGTTCGCCACCGCGAACCCGTTCCTGGCTCAGATCGCCACCCTGGCGAAGTGATCGGTCGGGCATCGACGGATCGCCCGTGCCAGCCCGACGCGTTCGAGCTGGTGTTCATGGTCACCGAGACTGAGGCATAAAAGTGAGCATCACCGGTACCCTCATCGTTCAGATGATCGTGTTCCTGATCTTGGTCTGGTTCACGATGAAGTTTGTCTGGCCGCCGATCACCGCGGCGTTGGATGAACGTGCAAGAAAGATCGCCGACGGCCTGGCGGCTGCCGACAAGGCGAAGTCCGAACTCGCAACGGCCAACAAGCGCGTCGAAGAGCAACTGGCTCAGACGCGCAATGACAGCACCAAGCTGCTGGCCGATGCCGAGCGCCGTGGCCAAGCCATCGTCGACGAAGCCAAGAAGCGGGCTGAAGAAGAAGGCGCCAAGATCGTGACGGCCGCCAAGGCTGAAGCCGAGCAGCAGACCGTGCGTGCACGCGAAGCCCTGCGAGAGCAAGTGGCTGGGCTGGCCGTCAAGGGCGCAGAGCAGATCCTCAAGCGCGAGGTCAACGCCGGCGTTCACGCCGAGTTGCTGAGCCGCCTGAAGACGGAGCTCTGATCATGGCCGAGCTCGCAACCATCGCCCGGCCCTACGCGGAAGCGCTGTACAAGGTGGCCCAGGGTGCCGGGGCGGCTGCTGCGGGCTGGGGCCAGCAGTTGCAGGCACTGGCGTCGGTCGCGGGCCAACCCGACCTGCGCCAGTTCGCCGACAGCCCCAAGATCAGTGCTGCGCAGGTCTACGACGTGCTGGTTGGCGTCGCTGGTACCGCGCTGTCCGACGGGGTGCAGAACTTTCTGCGCACCGTGATCGAGAACGGCCGTCTGGCGGCCTTGCCGGAGATCGCTGCGCAGTTCCAAGCGCTGGCGAACGCCTCCACCGGCGTGGCCGATGCGAAGATCTACAGCGCCTTCCCGATCGAGCCGACACAACTGGCCGACGTCGTCGCCAGCCTCGAGCAGCGCTTCTCGCGCAAGCTCGCGGCCAGCGTCGAGGTTGAGCCCGAGCTGATCGGCGGCATCCGCGTGGTCGTTGGCGACGAGGTGCTCGACACCTCGGTCAAGGCCCGTCTCGAGCGCATGAGGGTGGCGCTCAGCGCCTGAACCTCAAGCGTCCGTATCGAATCATCCCTGTGTCAACCGAGCGCACTCATCGATCCCCGTGTCGTGCGGCCGCTTGACCGGTTTGGGAGCAAGCCATGCAACTGAATCCCGCTGAAATTTCCGAACTCATCAAGAGCCGCATCGAGGGTCTCGGCGCTGCCGCCGACATCCGCAACCAGGGTACCGTGATCTCGGTGTCCGACGGCATCTGTCGCATCCACGGCCTGTCCGACGTGATGGCCGGCGAAATGCTTGAGTTTCCCGGCAACACCTTCGGCCTGGCGCTCAACCTGGAGCGTGACTCCGTTGGCGCTGTGATCCTGGGCGAGTACGAGCACATCTCGGAAGGCGACACCGTGAAGTGCACGGGCCGCATTCTCGAAGTGCCGGTCGGCCCCGAGCTGATCGGACGCGTCGTCAACGCGCTCGGCCAGCCGATCGACGGCAAGGGCCCGATCAACGCCAAGATGACCGACGTGATCGAGAAGGTGGCGCCGGGCGTGATCGCCCGCAAGTCGGTGGACCAGCCGGTGCAGACCGGGCTGAAGTCGATCGACTCGATGGTGCCGATCGGCCGTGGCCAGCGCGAGCTGATCATCGGTGACCGCCAGACCGGCAAGACCGCGGTGGCGATCGACGCGATCATCAACCAGAAGGGTCAGAACATGACCTGCGTCTACGTCGCCATCGGTCAGAAGGCGTCGTCGGTCAAGAACGTGGTGCGCGCGCTGGAGCAGCACGGTGCGATGGACTACACCATCGTGGTGGCCGCAACGGCATCCGAATCCGCCGCGATGCAGTACGTCTCGGCCTACTCGGGCTGCACCATGGGCGAGTACTTCCGCGACCGCGGTGAAGACGCGCTGATCGTGTACGACGACCTGTCCAAGCAAGCCGTGGCCTACCGCCAGGTCTCGCTGCTGCTGCGCCGCCCGCCGGGCCGCGAAGCCTTCCCCGGCGACGTGTTCTATCTCCACAGCCGCCTGCTCGAACGCGCCGCGCGCGTGAATGCCGACTACGTCGAGAAGTTCACCAATGGTGAAGTCAAGGGCAAGACCGGTTCGCTGACCGCGCTGCCGATCATTGAAACGCAGGCAGGTGATGTGTCCGCGTTCGTGCCGACCAACGTGATCTCGATCACCGACGGCCAGATCTTCC
>JBDTQF010000045.1:0-19703 GCA_039932275.1 Burkholderiales bacterium | reverse complement strand
CAACCGGTAGCTCAGCTTGCGGGTGCCGCGCACGGTGGCGTCCAGCCCGACCCACTCCCCCTGCGGTGAGACCCAGATGGCCAGCGGCCCGGCTTTGCCATCGATGACCCAGCGGGTGGCCGGCTGCGGGCGGCCCTGCACCTCGATGCTGGCGCTGCCCGCGGCGCTGATGCGCACCGCATCGACCGCGCCGGTCTGCGCGTTGAGCAGGCGCGATTGTTTGAGCATCGCGGGGTGCCAGTAGGCGTAGCTCATCACACAGCCGCTGGCCGCGGTGGTGCCGCCGGGCGCCTCGATCTGCAGCCCGCTGCTGTCGCCACGGGCGCGCACGGCGGCGCGTTCGCCGCCGTCGTTGGTGTCGGCCATCAATGCGGTGAGGCAATCGCCGCGCCATTGCTCGCGGGTGTCGTGGCGGTAGCGGTACACCGGGATGCCCAGCAGCTTGACGGTGAACGCGGCATGGTTCACCAGCGTGCGCTGGTCGCCGTCGGTGAGCAGCTCGAAGCGATGGCGGCCGATGGTCTGGCCGTCGAGCTGCACCTGGAAATCCCAGGTGCGCACCTCGCCCGCGCCCGCCGGCCCGGCGGTGGCGACGAGCAGGGTAATGGCGACGGCGACGGCGACGGCGAAGGCGATGCGGCGCAGCGTCGTCATGGTGCGCGGCGCCGGCCCGGCCAGAAGGCCGGCGTGCGGCGGATGTAGTCGGCATACGCGGGGCGGCGCTCGGCGATGTCGTGCTCCAGCAGCACCACGCCCGAGACCTTGAGCAACAGCCAGGTCATCAGCAGCGGCGACACCAGGCTCCACGTGCCGGCCCAGCCGGCCGCGCCCAGCGCCAGCAGCCCCACGCCCCACCAGAAGCAGGCTTCGCCGAAGTAGTTGGGGTGGCGGCTCAAGCGCCACAGGCCGCGGTCCATCACCTGCCCGGCATGCGCCGGGTCGGCCTTGAAGCGCGCCAGTTGCGCATCGGCCACCGCTTCAAACAGCAGGCCGAACAGCGCCAGCGCCGCGCCCAACGAATCGAGCCAGCCCCAGGGCTGCGGGCCCAGCCAACCCACCAGCACCGGCGCGCTGACCACCCAGGCCAGCACGGCCTGCAGGCCGAACACCAGCACCAGGCTCTTCAAGCCGAAATGCGGCGCATGCCGGGCACGCATCTGCTGGTAGCGGCGGTCTTCGCCATGGCCCCAGTTGCGCCGCGTGATGTACACGCACAGCCGCACGCCCCAGGCCAGCACCAGCGCCAACAGCACTGCGCCCCGCCAGGCCGGCGGCGTCGGCCCGGCCAGCGCATGGGCCACCGAGGCGCCGGCGATGAAGACCGGCCACAGGCGGTCGGCCAGGCTGGCGTCGTGCCGCCACAGGCTGACCGCCCAGGTCAGCAGCGCCAGCACGGCGACCCACAGCAGGCCCGGGCGGGCCACGGACCAGAGTTCAAGCCAACCGGGCATGCAAAGCCTCCTGGGCGCTGGCGCGCGCCACTCCATCGAACCGATTCGACAAGGCCATCAGCACCGGCAGCGCGACAGCCCACATCACCGTCAGCAGGGCCATCGACGCCACCGGCTCCGTCAACGTCGCAGCCCCCAGCCGCGCCCCGGACACAAAGGCCAGCGGGCCTGCGACCGCACCCAGCAAGCTGGCCAGCACCAGCCGGCCCTTGAGCCAGCGCAGCGACACATTGAGCGTGGTCGCGAACAGCGCCCACAGCCCGACCAGCCAGGTCGGCGGCCAGCCCGCGGCATGCCCGGTGTAGGCCACCCACCCGGTAGAGAGATGCAGCCACTCAAGCCCCAGGCCCACGGCGGCCGCCCCCGCCACCAACGCGGCCTCGCGCCGCGGCCGGGCTGACGCTACGAGGTGCCCGGCAATCACCAGTGCCACCACGGCCATGCCCCAGGCTTCACGAGCGTGGGCCGCGCCCAGCACCGCCGCGAACCATGCCCCCTGCGAGGCGATCACATTGACCACGACGTGCCCGCGCGACGGGGCAGCGCAACCTTCGGCACGAATGACAGCGGAGACTTGCATGACGGCAGGTCTTGGGCACAAGGCGCAGTGGGGAGATGAGGCCTTCTACGCAGCGCAGGGACGGTTGGATCACCCCCGACCGCGGCGGCAGGCGCGTGGCTTGCCGAATGCCGTCCATCGCAGTGAAAGGAGTCGTGCATGCAGCTTCAGAACCGCAGTGTCCTGGTCACCGGTGCGGCCCAGGGCATCGGCCGCAGCATTGCGCAGCACCTGGCTTCCCAGGGCGCCGACATCGCATTGAATGTGCACCGCAACGACGAGCGCGCCGACGAGGCGCGCGCGCTGGTCGCCGCCACCGGCCACCGCTGCGTGGTGCTGGAAGGCGACGTGTCGAAGCCCGACGACATGGCCCGGGTGATGGCGCAGGCGATCGATCAACTGGGCGGGCTGGACGTGCTAGTGAACAACGCGGGCATCGAACACCGCGCGCCTTTTCTCGATGTCACCGAAGCGGACTACGGGCGCGTGCTCAATGTCAACCTCAAGGGCGCCTTCTTCGTCTCCCAGGCCTTCGCCAGGGCGCTGAAGCAGCGCGGGCACGGCGGCAAGATCATCAACATCAGCTCGGTGCATGAGGAGCTCCCGTTCCCGCACTTTGCCGCCTACTGCGCCAGCAAGGGCGGCTTGAAGATGCTGATGCGCACGCTGGCGGTGGAACTGGCGCCGCTGAGCATCACGGTGAACAACGTGGCGCCAGGGGCCATCCGAACGGCGATCAACGACGCCCTGCTGAAGGACACCGCCCAGGTCGAGGCGCTGCTGCGTCAGATCCCGCTGGCGCGCATGGGGTTGCCCGACGACGTGGCCGGCGTGGTGGCGTTTCTGGCAAGCTCGGCAGCCGACTACATGACCGGCACCACCGTGACCGTGGATGGCGGCCTGCTCTGGAACTACGACGAACAATGAATGCGCGCGATGCGGCGAGCCTGGGTGAAGCCAGGCAGGCCCGGCAGGCCAAGGCACAGGCGGTCAGCCCCGCCGATTCACTGACCCCGGCCGACCGCTACGGCGAGCTGTACGTCGCCGTGCAGACGGGGCGCGTCTATGCCGACAGCAAGACCTTCGTCGACTGCGTACCGTGCCAGCCGCCGCAGGCCATCCTGCAGGCGTTCGAGGCGCAGCGGCACCAGCCGGGCTTCGACCTGGCGGCGTTCGTGCAGGCGCACTTCGAGCCCACCCACGCGCCGCGCAGCGACTATGTCTCGGTGCCTGGCCAATCGCTGGTGGCCCACATCGACGGGCTGTGGCCGGTACTCACCCGGCACCCGCGGCAGCACCGGCCTTACTCGTCGCTGCTGCCCGTGCCGCATGACTATGTGATCCCCGGCGGCCGCTTCGTCGAGATGTACTACTGGGACTCGTACTTCACGATGCTGGGGTTGCAGGCCAGCGGCCGGGCCGACCTGCTACGCGACATGGTGGAGAACTTCGCCTACCTCATCGACACCCACGGCCACGTGCCCAACGGCACGCGCACCTACTACCTCAGCCGCTCGCAACCGCCGATGTTCGCGGCCATGGTCGAGTTGCTGCAAGACGCCAACGGGCCGCCGCAGACCACCTACCTGCCGCAACTGCTGCGCGAGCATGCCTACTGGATGGACGGCGCCGACCGCCTGGCGCCCGGCGAGGCCCACCGCCGCGTCCTGCGGCTGGCGGACGGCAGCGTGCTGAACCGCTATTGGGACGACCGCGACACGCCGCGCGAGGAGGCCTTCCTCGAAGACGTGTTGACCGCCAAGGCCGCGGCCCGCGCGCCGGCCGAGGTGTACCGCGACCTGCGGGCCGCCGCCGAGTCCGGTTGGGACTTCAGCAGCCGCTGGCTGGCCGAAGATGCCGCAGGGCGGCTCTCCACCGATCTCGCCACCATCTGCACCACGTCGCTGGCGCCGATCGACTTGAACGCCTTGCTGTACCAGCTGGAGACGAAGATCGCTGCCCTGAGCCGCGAGGCCGACGACGTGCAGCGCGCCGCCGCGTTCGAACAGCTCGCCCGCCAGCGACAGGCCGCGGTGTCGCACTGGCTGTGGGACGAAGCCCAGGGCGCCTTCTTCGACCTGGCCTGGCGCGAGGGCCGCCGCCGACAGGCGTTGACCGCCGCCACGGCCGTGCCGCTGTTCTGCGGCCTGACCACTGCCGTGCAGGCCGCGCGGGTGGCGCACACCCTCGAGCAACGCCTGCTGGTGCACGGCGGCCTCTCGACCACCGAGGTCGAGAGCGGCCAGCAATGGGACCGCCCCAACGGCTGGTCGCCGCTGCAATGGATGGCCATCGACGGCCTGCGCCGGTACGGCCATGACGGTCTGGCCCGCACGATGGCGCACCGCTGGCTCGACACCGTGTCGGCCGTCTACCGGCGCGAGGCGAAGCTGGTCGAGAAGTACGCCCTGCGTGACCAACAACGCCCCCATGATGCGGGCGGTGGCGGCGGCGAATACCCGCTTCAGGATGGCTTCGGCTGGTCCAACGGCGTCACTCGCTGGCTGTTGAGCCAACACCCGACGCATGGCGCATGCGAGGCGAAAGCGGCCAGTTGAAGCAGACCCATCGCGGGCCGCCCGGCCGACGATAGATACTGCGCACGACGTTTGCCCCTTCGCTGACTTGGGCGCACCGATGCGCCAAACACAAGGAGATCCCGATGAAACTCTACCTGTCACCTGGTGCCTGCAGCCTCGCCTCGCACATCGCGCTGCATGAGGCCGGCATGCCCTTCGAACGCGTCACGGTCGACCTGCGCGCCAAGCGCACGCAGGACGGCACCGACTTCAACACCATCAACCCGAAAGGCTACGTGCCGGCGCTGGTGCTTGATGACGGCGCCACGCTGACCGAGAACGTGGCCATCCTCGACTGGATCGCCCAGCGCAGCGGCAAGCTGGCGCCCACCGGCGAGATGGGGCGGACGCGGCTGCTGGAGATGCTGGCCTTCATCTCCACCGAGGTGCACAAGCAGTTCGGCCGCACCTTCTTCCCCACCAGCGATGCCGAGAAGACGGCCGCCCTGGAGAAGGTGGCCCAGCGATTCGAGCAACTGGCCGCCGGGCTGAAAGGCGACTTCCTCTTCGGCTCGGAGATGAGCGTCGCCGATGCCTACCTGTACGTGATGCTGCGCTGGGCCGGCATGAAGGGCGTGGCGCTTCCGCCCGCCCTGCAGGCTTACCAGCAGCGGCTCGATGCCCGGCCGGCCGTGCGGCAGGCGGTGCAGCACGAGGGGCTGGACAAGAAGGCCTGAGTGCCGACTCGTTGCTCAGCGTGAGCGCCCAGTGCCGGCGGCGCGCCGGGGGAACCCGCACGCCCAAGCGTCCTCACCGGCAGCCGCCGCAACAGCGGCAGGCGCTGGGCATCGACGATGTGCGTGCCGAGGTGCTGCCGGGCGACAAGGCCCCGACAGTCGAGGCCGCTGGCGTGTAGGAAGGCGAGCACTGGTGCTCACGTTCTCGTTGCCTGCCGGGAATTACACCACTTCCGTTCTGAAAGAAATCCTCCGCACCACGGAGCCTGACCGGCACGCAGAGCACGAGTCTGCGGCTGTCGAGTGACGGTGTCCTTACCTTGCCTTGAAGGGTTCAGACCCTGGTGCTGGCAAACCGTCTCCACGGACTCAAGCCAGCGCCTCAGCCCGCCTTCGTGCCATCGACCTGAATCGCGTGGCTCGCGACGTAGCGTCGGTAGTCGGCAATGGGCATTGCTGCGGAGCCGTGCGAATCGCCGTCGATCCAGCTGATCGTCACGTCCAGCTCTGTCTCGACCACCTCGCAGGGTCCGGGCCGGATCGTGATGGTGGCCCCGTCGCCTTCTCGGTATTCAACTTTTCCTGTGATCCGCGCGGTCTGGGTCATCGCTGCTCCGATGTCTGGCTGCAAGTCTGTGCCCCAAGACACGCCCAGCCCTGTAGGACGGGGCCGCGTCCGTCATGCCCCGCGCCGATCGGTACGCGACAGCAGCAGTTGCCGCATCCGTTTGCCGCAGGCTGGGAAAGCCCGGAAGGCCTTCAAGAAGGCGCCTGCCGGGCCAGGCGGGGCAGCACCTGCGGCAGGTGCGCTGAGGCACGCACCTCGGCCTTGAGCACCCGGCTCATGTAGCGCAGTGAGGCCTCCTTGGCGGTGGGCTGCTCGGCCGCGGTGCAATCGCGCGGCACCCATAGGCCATAGCCGCGCAGGCTGGCGTCCATGGCCGTCAGCTGCACGCAGATGTCTGCGGCCAGGCCGGCGATCACCACGCTGCGGGCCTCCACCTGCGTCAGCACCAGGTCGAGCGGCGTGGCGTAGAACGCGGAACGGCGCGGCTTGAGCATCACGAGGTCGGAGGGCCCAGCGCAAGAGCGATCTCATGGCCGAGATGGGCCTTGATGAAGAAGCAACGGCTTGACGCGCCTTGGCGCGTCTCAAGCAACGCCGGTGGGCGGCCGGGCGCGGAGCAATGCTCCCGGCATCACCGGCCCTTTGCAAGGTCTTCATCGCCAGGTCCGCCCCAGCCGAAGAAGACTTCCTGTCTGACTCAACCGCTCGCGCCCACCAGCACCGGCGTCGCGCGGTATTGAGCGGGAAACAGGCGCTTGAGGTTCTCGACCTTGGGCAGGTCGTTGATGACGATGTACGGCTGGCGTGGGTGCAGCGTCAAGTAATCCTGGTGGTAGGCCTCGGCTTCGAAGAAGGGCTTGTTCACCTCCACCGTGGTGGCGATGCGGCGGTCGAAGCTGTGCGCCTGATCCAGCTGTGCGATGTAGGCGCGCGCCACACGCGCCTGTTCGTCGTTCTGCACAAACACGGTGGAGCGGTACTGCGTGCCCGTGTCCGGCCCCTGGCGGTTGAGTTCGGTGGGGTTGTGCGCCACCGAGAAGTAGATCTGCAGCAGCTGCGCATAGCGGATGACGCGCGGGTCGAAACTGATGCGCACCGCCTCGGCATGGCCGGTGGTGCCTGAACCGACGGTTTCGTACCGGGCGGTGCCTGACGCACCGCCGGCATAACCCGATACGGCGCGTGTGACGCCTTTGACGTGCTGGAACACGCCTTGCACGCCCCAGAAGCAGCCGCCGGCGAACACGGCCGTCTCGGTCGCCGCACCCGTGGCCGCGGCACCCCTGTCCAGCGGCGGCGGGATGACGACGGCAGCCTCACCCGCCCACGCCGGCAAGGTGTGCCAGGCCACGGCGCCTGCAAGCAACGCCAGGCCGGCGAGCGCAGCGCGGCGCGATGCGCCGACGGGAGGTCTCGGGGTTGAGCGGGTCATGATGTCTTGCCGTCCTTCCGGGCTGCGTCGCGCAGTGGTTGCCTCACCTGCTCCAGCGTGTCGCCATCGCCCCATTAAGGTGGTGAAGCAGTCCGTCATGGGCTCCAGACGACGAGGCGGTGGCTGACGGAGCCTACTTCTTCATCGGATCGGCGTCCTTGGACATGCCGTCCTTCTTCATCATGTCCTTGTCCTTGCCCATGCCGTCCTTCTTCATGGCGTCCTTGCCCATGCCGTCTTTCTTCATGGCGTCTTTGCCCATGGTGTCCTTCTTCATGCCGTCCTTCTTCATCCCGTCGGCCATCGCACCGGACGCCGGCATGTCGCTCTTCATGCCGTCCTTGGCCATGCCGTCTTTCTTCATCTCGTCGGCAGCAAAGGCCGACACCGAGCCAAGCGTGATGCAGGCGGCCAGCAGGCTGGCGGAGATCTTGTTCATGGGGAAGTCCTCTTGAGTCGTGGATGAACAGGCGCAACCCGACATGGGCTCGCCCAGAGTCAACAGCGCTGAGTCATGCCGACAGGCGTGAGGCTCAGCTGCCGCCGAACCAGTTGTAGCCCTGGTCTTCCCAATAGCCACCGGGGTGGGTGTTGGTGACGAAGAGGGCCTGGATGTGCTTCGGATTCTTGTAGCCCAGCTTGGTGGGCATGCGCAGCTTCATCGGGAAGCCGTACTTCGGTGGCAAGGGCTGGCCGTCGTAGGTCAAGGCCAGCAACGTCTGCGGATGCAGCGCGGTGGCCATGTCGATGCTGGTGTGGTAGTCATCGGCGCACTTGAAGCCGACATATTTGGCGCTGGTGTCGGCGCCCACGCGACGCAGGAAGTCGGCGAACGGCACGCCGCCCCATTTGCCGATGGCGCTCCAGCCTTCCACGCAGATGTGGCGCGTGACCTGGTCACGCTGCTGCATGGCACGCAGCTCCGACAGGGCCCAGCGGCGCTTGTCCGCCACCAGGCCGGTCACTTCCAGCCGGTAGCCGGCTTCGTCGACGACGCGGACCTTGTCTTCGGTGTAATAGGCATTGAAGGGAAAGGGCCGCGTGATCATCGATTCGGGATAGGTCGGCGCCAGCCGCTGCGGGTCGAAGAGCCAGCCCTGCGCCCGGTCGTTGAAGCGCGAGATGGCGCGCAGGGCCTTTTCCACGCTGGCGTTGTCGCTGATGCTGCAGCCGCTCAGGAGCGACAGGCCGCCCAGGGTCAGCGAGTGCTGCAGGAAGGCGCGGCGGGCGGGTGGATCGACCCGGCGGGTGATCAGCTTGCCGGCCTCGGCCAGCACGGCGTCGGCATCGACACCCGGCAGCGGGGTCCGTTTGTAGCGGTTCATGCAGCACTCCCGGCGCGGCCGCGCAACATCGTCAACAAGGTCTTGGGCACCAGCGCCACCATCACCAGGTGTACCGCGACGAAACCCACCAGCAAGGCCATCGCAATGAAGTGAATGCGGCGTGCCCATTCATACCCGCCCAGCAGGTCTCGGAGCAAGCCGAACTGCACCGACTTCCACAACACCAGGCCAGAGAGCACCAGCAGCACGATGTCCACCATCGCGAACAGGTAAGCCAGGCGCTGCACCTGGTTGTACTGCCGCGGATCGGCATGCGACAACCGGCCGCGCAGCGCAGCCAGCGCGTCGTGCCAGAGGCCGCGGGGCGACAGCGGAAAGAACTTTTTGGCCAGCCGCCCACTGGCGATGTTGAGCAGCAGGTAGACCGCGCCGTTGGCCGCCAGCAGCCACATGGCCGCGAAATGCCATTGCAGCGCGCCGCCGAGCCAGCCGCCCAGCGTGATCTCGCCGGGGAACCGGAAGGCAAACAACGGCGACGCGTTGTAGATGCGCCAGCCGCTGGTCACCAGCACCAGCACGGCCAGCACGTTGAGCCAGTGGCTGATGCGCATCCACAGCGGGTGGATGGGCCGGCCGGTGGCCTGTGACGCTGGGGTGGAAGGGCTGTGCATGCGGCGCAGTCTCGCACCGCACCGGTCGCCGGTCCATCACGAAGAGTTCAAAGATTCGTGACAACTCGGCCGGCCGCCACGGCCGACAATGCCGCGCATGGACCCTGCCAAACGCGTGCTGATCGTCGAGGACGACGCCCACATCGCCGAGTTGCTGCGGCTGCACCTGCACGACGAAGGCTATGACGTCACCCATGCGGCCGACGGCCATGCCGGCATGCGCGAACTCGAACGCGGCGCCTGGGACGCGCTGGTGCTGGACCTGATGCTGCCGGGCATCGACGGCCTGGAGATCTGCCGCCGTGCGCGGGCGATGACCCGCTACACGCCCATCATCATCACCAGCGCGCGCTCAAGCGAGGTGCACCGCATCCTCGGCCTGGAACTGGGCGCCGACGACTACCTGGCCAAGCCCTTCTCGGTGCTGGAACTGGTGGCACGCGTGCGCGCGCTGGTGCGCCGCAGCGAGGCGATGGCGCGGCTGGCGCGCGCGCAATCCGGCCACCTGGCGGTGGGCAACATCGGCATCGATCCCATCGCCCGTGAGGTGCGGGTGGACGGCAAGCCCATTGACCTGACCCCGCGCGAATTCGACCTGCTGCACTTCTTTGCGCGGCATCCGGGCCGCGTGTTCTCACGTTCGGATCTGCTCAACCAGGTGTGGGGCTACCAGCATGACGGCTACGAACACACCGTCAACACGCACATCAACCGGCTGCGCGTGAAGGTGGAGGTGGATGCGGCGCAGCCGCGCCGCATCCTCACCGTCTGGGGCCGCGGCTACCGCCTGGCCGATGGCGACAGCGAGGCGGCCCCGTGACGCGCGCCACGCCATGGCTGGCCTGGCGTTCCTGGAGCCTGCTGCGCCGGCTGTCGACTGTGTTCGCCCTCTTGTTGCTGGCCTGCTGCGGCGCATCGGCCTGGCTGCAGATGAGCGCCAGCGCGCGCCAGGAGCGCGAGGTCACCCAGCGCCTGTCGCTGGGCCTGGCCGCGCACATCGCCGGCAATGCCGAGCTGATGCAAAGCGGCGGCCTCAACCCCACGGCCGTGCATGACCTGTTCGACAAACTGATGGCGGTGAACCCCAGCGTCGAGGTTTACCTGCTCAACCCGCAAGGCCGCATCCTGGCGCAGGCGGCGCCGTCGGGCCATCTCAAGCACGACCATGTGGACCTCGCGCCGGTGCGCCGCCTGCTGGCCGGCGCGCCCCTGCCCGTGCTGGGCGACGACCCGCGCAGCGACAGCGGCGCCAAGGTCTTCAGCGCGGCCCCCCTGCGGCTGGACGGGCGCGACGCCGGCTATGTGTACGTGGTGCTGTCAGGCGAAGACCGCGATGCCATCAGCGCCCGCATTGCCGCCGGGTCGGTGCTGCGCACCACGCTGTGGTCGATGGTGCTGGTGGCGCTGCTGGGCCTGCTGGCCGGGCTGGCCGCTTTCCGGCTCATCACCCGACCCCTGCGGGACCTGACCGTTGCGGTGCAGACCTTCGAACACGACGGCGTGGCCGCGCTGGGCCAGACGGCGCCCACGCTGCAGCGCGTGGCGAGCGGCAACGACGAGATCGCCCGGCTCGGCCAGAGCTTCGTCAGGATGACCCAGCGCATCGCCGAACAATGGCAGGCATTGACGGCACAGGACCAGCAACGGCGCGAGCTGTTCGCCAACATCTCGCACGACCTGCGCACGCCGCTCACGTCGCTGCACGGCTACCTGGAAACGCTGCTGATGAAGGCCGACACGCTCAGCAGCAGCGAAGGCCGGCGCTACCTGGAGACCGCACTGGGCCAGAGCCGCAAGGTGGGCCGGCTGGCGCAGGAACTGTTCGAGCTGGCGCGGCTGGAGTACGGCGTGGTCAAGCCCGAGAAGGAACGCTTTGCGCTGGCCGATCTGGTGCAGGACGTGTTCCAGAAGTTCGAGCTGGCCGCCGAGGCACGCCAGCAGCGGCTGGTGCCGCAGATCGACCAGGGCCTGCCCGCCGTCCATGCCGACCTGGGCATGATCGAGCGCGTGCTGACCAACCTGCTGGACAACGCCATCCGCCACACGCCGGAGGGCGGCGAGATCGTGGTACGCCTGGCCCGTGACAACGCGGGCGTGCAGGTCGAGGTCAGCGACACCGGCCCGGGCATCCCGCCGGACCTGCAGCCGGTGATCTTCACGCGGCCGGCCTTCACCTCCGCGCGGGAACGCAGCGGTGGCCTGGGGCTGATGATCGTGCGGCGGATCCTGCAGCTGCATGGCAGCGACATCCGGCTGGTGCAACGCAGCGGGCGCGGCGCGGTGTTTGCGTTCGAGCTGACGTAGCCGGGCGGGGTTCATCGCCTCGGCGCGGACGCCCTGCACCACCAAGGAACGCCGTTTGCCGTGCCATAGGCCTCCCACCCTGGGCCTTGCGCCGCTTACCGCAGGCGCGGGGCCCCACGAGGCACACCATGAACGAAGCCCCCCTCGACCGCGGCTGGGTGCCCAAGAGCGCACGCTGGCCCGAGATCACCACCGATGTGGCCGTGGGCCAGATGCGCGCCTTCGAGTTCGACGCCGTCGCCGGCGACTGGGCCATCCGTGGTGACGGCCATCGACAAGGCGCCGTGACGGCAAGCCGGTAGGGAGAGAATCGCCGCCCGGACTGTCCTGGGTCGGCTGGACAGCCTGTCCCTGCTGTCCCTACTGTCCCTCTCTACTGCTGATGCCGTCAGACCCCTCATGACCGACGCTCGATACACGACCTTGCCCCTGTGGCCCAACGCTTACCCGGCCAGCGGCGCCAGCGCCACCCTGAAGCGCCTCAACGAGGACTTCATCGTGACCGAGCTGCCGCTGCAGCTGCCCTCCGGTGCGGGCGAACACCTCTGGCTCGACATCGAAAAGAACGGTGCCAACACCGCCTTCGTCGCCCAGCAGCTGGCCGGGGCCGCCGGCGTGGAGGAAAGGGACGTGGGCTATGCCGGCCTCAAGGACCGCTACGCCATCACCCGTCAGTGGTTCAGCATCTATCTGCCGAAGGGCGAGACGCCCGACCTGACCCTGCTTCAGCACCCGGAATTCAAGGTGCTGAGTCAGAGCCGCCACGTGAAAAAGCTGCGCCCCGGTGATCTGCAGGGCAATCGATTCCGAATCGTGCTGCGTGACGTGACCGGCGACCGCGACACCATTGAGGCCAATCTCAAGGCCGCTGCGTCACATGGCGTGCCCAACTACTTCGGCGCTCAGCGCTTCGGCCACGACGGCGGCAATGTCGAGCAGGGCCGGGCCATGCTGGCGCGCGAGATCCGCGTGCGCAACCCGAAGAAGAAGGGCATCTACCTGTCGGCGGTGCGCTCCTTCGTCTTCAATGAAGTGCTGGCGCTGCGAATTCAGCAGGGACTCTGGGGCAAGACCCTGCCGGGTGACGTGATGGACGAGGCGGGCCTGCCCACCGGACCGCTCTGGGGGCGGGGCCGCGTGATCACCACCGATCAAGCGCAGGCCCTGGAAAACGAAGTGGCCGAACGTCACGCCCGCTTGTGCGACGGCATGGAACACGCCGGTCTGGATCAGGAGCGCCGCGCCCTGGTGGCGAGCCCGGCGGGAATGTCATGGGAATGGCCGCAAGCCGATCAACTGGTGCTCACGTTCTCTTTGCCCGCCGGGAATTACGCCACGTCCGTCCTGAACGAAATCCTCCGCACCACGGAGCCTGACCGGCATACGGAGAACGAGGCTGCGGCTGTCGAGTGACGGTGTGCTCGCCTCGGGCCAACGCACGGAAGGAGATGGAACCGAGAGTCCCTGCGCGGGCCCGCAAAAGGAAGAGGGCGTCGAAGACGCCCTCTTCTTTGTTTCCGGCCTTCATTGCACGGAACAGCGCTGTTCCGTGCAATGAAAGTCGGAAACAGCCATCAAGCATTCATGCGGCCTAGCAGCGTTGTGATTCTGCTACAGCCGAGGACAAAGTCGGAAATAAGGATCCATACGGGCTGCAGCGGTGGTCTCGACCTTCAGCTGGTGCCGCACGTGGGCCAAACCCGCGGCCGATGATTAGCGCCGCAGAAAAATCTCAACTTGGTCATCCAACCGCGCCTTGATCCGCTCCCATTCGGGCAGGTGCCTCGCTAATGTTCGGTAGAACGCACTACTGTGATCGTGGTGCTTTAAGTGGCACATCTCGTGAAGCAATACGTAGTCGATGGCCTCACGCGGCGCGGCCAGCAGCCAAGGATTGAGTGTCAATCGCCCCGACGGTGAACAACTACCCCACTGCCGAGTCATGAACTGCAAGCGGAACGGCGGCAGTTGGCGAACCCACCTCAAAGGCTCCGCGACAACCTTAAGGCGAGCGGCGAAGACTTCACGGGCTCGCTCGCGGTACCAAGCGTCGATACAGGCTCTGATCTGAACGGCGTCGTGGCGGGGCACACTCACCACGACGAAGGCCCCACGCAACTTTGCCGCGGAAGCGCCCGCCGCTTGAACGACAACTTTGAGCCGATACCGCTTGCCGAGGTAGTGGATGGACTCTCCGCTCACGTACTCTCGCGGCAGCACATGCGCCATCCGTGCCCCGGCTGCGGAGACATGCTGGCTGATCCAGCGCGAGCGCTTGCGTACCGCTGCCAGCACGTCCGCCAACGGCGTTGACGGGGGCGCGTCGACCTCCACGCGCCCGTCAGGCTCAACGTGGATTGCTACACGCGAGACTACCCGTGTGGTTTGCCGGCGCAACGTGAAGGCGATCTGCTCATCGCCATACGCAACACGGTGCTGACCATCCAAGCCCACAGTCTCCATGTTCACGCCTTGCTGAGGCCGATGCGGGTGATCTGGATGACTTGTTCCACCACCTGCTTGGCGTTGTCCAAACCCAGGCTGCCAAAGAGCAGCGGCAGCAGCCCCTTGCGGATCGCTGCTTCGATGTTCTGAGGGTTGAGCGAGTTCTCGGCGACTGCATCCTTAACCATGGTGTCGATGGCCAGGGACTGCTGGACCAGGCGCTCAACGGCTTGGGACTCCAAAGCGGCAAAACTGTCGTCACCAAGCACCAGGCGGATGGCACCAAAGTAGGCCTTCGCATGTGGGTTGGTCGCCAGTTCATCCGGTGTACCTGGCGTCGCTCGCGACGTCACTTGTTCCTCGAACGACTTGAACAGGGCGTACTGCTTCAGCGGGTGGTCGAACATCGCCTCGGCCTCGGCAATAGCCTGCCGCAGCAATTCGCCGAACACCTTCTGGGCATACGGATCTTCAGCGAGTTCTTGCTCGATCGTCTTGCGCAGACGAGTGCGGATCATGTCCGTCTCGTTGCGCGTCTTTTCCTCCGACCAGTCCTCCGGCTTCTCCTGGCCCAGTTGGTGAACCAGATACACACCGTCAGGCTCTCGCACCTCGGTGCCGATGACCTGCTTGTCCACCAGCTTGCGAATCTGCTCCTCGTAGATGCTGTAGTCCACGGTCTCCATGGCATCGCGCCGGGCCGTCTGTCGCAACTCGGTGAAGAAGCGCAGGTCGCTCTTGTAGCGGGCAATTAGCTCTTCGGAGAAGCTCTTGTCTTCGAAGAAGGTGCGTGAAGACAAGGCCGTCTGCAGGCACAGGCCGAAGGCGGTGAGTGCTTCATAGAAATCGTCGCGCAGCCTCTGTCGCTCGTCGTACTCGGCATCATTGGTCTCCTTCACGAAGCGAGGAGCGAGCACCTGTCGGTACTGCTCGCGGTCCAGCTTGTTGGCGACCGACTTGAAGAACGACCGCAGCTGCTCGTGAAGTGCAGGTAGGCGTTTGTACTCGGTGCTGAACTGGTGGTACAGACCTTCGAGGTCTTGAACATCGAATCCACCTTGCGTGCGTGACTCCAGGTCTTGATAGGCGCGAATGGCGGTATCCAGTTCCTTCAGGATGCCGCGGTAGTCCACCAGCACGCCGTAGCGCTTGGCGTCGTGCAGCCGGTTCACCCGTGCTACCGCCTGGATCAGGTTGTGGCCCTTCAGCGGCTTGTCGATGTACAGGACCGTGTTTCTGGGCTCATCGAACCCCGTGAGCAGCTTGTCCACGACGATGAGCAGATCCGGTGCTCCGTCAGTGCCAAAGTCACCGATCACCTGCTTCTCGTAGGCTTCAGGGTCGTTACCACTGGTGGCCATGGCCTGCTTCCACCACTTCTGGACCTCGGGCAGCGTGTCCTCGTCGACTTCCCAGTTGCCTTCACGGGTATCGGGTGCCGAGATCACGATCGCGCTCGTTACCAGGCCTGTCTCGTCCAACGCCTTCTTGTAGCGGATCGCATCCAGCTTGCTGTCGGTTGCGACTTGCCCTTTCAGTCCGAGATCAAGCTTCTTGATGTTCTCGTTGAAGTGGGTTGCGATGTCCCAGGCGATCAGCTCGATGCGGTTTGCAGCGCCGTAGACGGCACCCTTCTTGGCGAACTTGCGCTTCAGGTCGCTGCGCTGGGCGTCGCTGAGGTTGCTGGTGATCTTGTCAAACCAGCGGTTGACGGCCTCTTCGTTGATGTCCAGTTCCGGCACGCGCTCTTCGTAGAGCAGCGGCGCCACGGTTTCGTCCTCCACCGCGCGTTGCATAGTGTAGGCATGGACGATCGGGCCGAACTTGTTGGAGGTCTTCTCGTCCTTGAGCAGCGGTGTGCCCGTGAAGGCGATGTAAGCCGCCTTCGGCAACGCCTTCTTCATCCGCTCGTGGGTTTCACCGCCATGGCTGCGGTGGCCTTCGTCGACCAACACGATCATGTCCGCCGAGTCATTGCGGCACTCGGGCAACTTGGACGCCGTGTTGAACTTGTGGACGAGCGTGAAGGTGATCCGCTCAGTTCCCTTGCCGATGCGCTGGGCCAGGTCACGACCGGACAGGGTGCGGCTGCGTTCGCCATCCTTCTGCGTGGCAATGCTGGAGCCGAAGGCCCCGCCCGTCATGAAGTTGCGCGAGAGCTGGGTTTCGAGATCGACGCGGTCGGTGACCACCACGATGCGGCATTGCTTGAGGCTCTCGATCAGCAGCAAGGCCTTGGTCAAGAACACCATCGTGAAGCTCTTGCCGGAGCCCGTGGTGTGCCAGACAACACCACCCTCACGGCCGCCCCCCTGCGAATCAGGCTTCTTTAGGCTAATGCGCGACAGCAGCGCCCGGATGCCGAAGAACTGCTGGTAGCGGGCGACGATCTTGCCGACCTTCCGGTCGAAGAGCACATAGCCCCGCAGGAACTCCAACAGGCGGGAAGGCGTTAGGAGACTCACCAGCAGCCGATCCTGCTCAGTGGCCTGCATCGGCGCGCTCCAGAGCGTGTCGAAGTAGGTGGCCAGTGATGCAGGCTTGCCCTCAAACAACGCGGCGCGAGCTTCCGGCGGCAATGGCGCATTCTTGACGGCCTGATGGTGAGCGTCGTCGAACTCCTCCTCACGCCACTTCGCCCAAAACTTGGCGGCGGTGTGCGTGGTGCCATAGCGCCCCTCGGTCTGGCTGATCGACAGCAGCAGCTGGGCGTACGCGAAGAGGTTGGGGATCTCGTCCGGCCGCTGATTTCGGAGATGCTGGCTGATGCCCTCTTGCACCATCGCTTTGGAGGGGTGGCTGCCGCCACCCGACTCCGGGCGCTTGGCCTCGATCACAACCAGCGGGATGCCGTTCACGTAGGCCACCACGTCGGGCGTCCGGTGGTGCGTGCCTTGCGCGGACAGCACCTCCAGTTCTTCGGTCACGTCCCAGCGGTTCGCCGAAGCATCAGTCCAGTCGATCACTGCAATGGTGGGCTGGTGCTTCTTGCCATCCGGCATGAACTCGGTGACCGTGATGCCCAAGGCCAGCTTGCCGTATAGCCGCTCGTTGGCGGGCAGCAGCCCTTCGGCCAGGCTGACCGCCGAAAGCTCGCGCACTACCTGCTCGATGCCGCTGCTGGACAGCGGGTACGACTGGCCTTTGTACTCGTAGCGCCGCGTCTGCAGCACCTCCACCAGACGGGACCGCAGGATGACCTCGCGCATGCTGCCGCGCAGCGCCAGCGCCTGGGCCGTGGTCAGGTAGTTCCAGCCCAGGTTGCACAACAGGTGCAAGGCAGGCAGGTGCGCTGCGTACTGCTCCTTCGAGTTGGGCACGGCGGCGGTCATCAGGTTGACTCCACGGGTCGTGAACCAGACCACCGGGGTTGCGTGAGAAGGCGGATCAACGCGGTGCGTTCGTGCTTCAGCTGCGCCAGTCGGCGAGCGTACGCATGTGCAGCCGCTTCGAGCAGGGAGAGTGACCGCGCTACTCGTTGCTGTACTTCAATCGCGGGCACTGGAACCTCGACATCGCAAAGTACGCGGGTGTCGAGCCTGCCTGTCCCGTGGCCAGCAGTCTCTACCGACGCAAGCAGCTCTGGCTGACGGGCAAGCAGCACATGTGCGAGAAATTCAGAGTCGACAACAGGGCTCGGCAGGACGGCCTTGACGTCTTGATTGAACGTTGATTCCCGGCTAGTCAGTGACACCGGAATTCGCCGCATCAGCGTCATCCCTCTGACCAAAACCAGAACAGCATTGGCAGGTACCGTACGCAGCCTTCGCTGGGCCGCTTCGCTGATCGACAGCTCGCTACGATCAACACGAAAGCCCTTCATATCCTTTGCGGTAATCCAAGGAGTGCTCCCCATCCAATACTCCTCGCAGCTCGTGTCTGGGGTCCCTCCTGAGACCAACTTCGCGACTTCATCGAGAGACGCAATGCGAGTTGCTTTGTCGGCTGCAAGTCGCCGGACCAGATGCATCCGTTCGAGCGAGACCTGCTTCTCTGTAATGGCGCAAAGACCGGCGGTAACGTGAATAGCACGGTCCCAAACGCGAAGCGCGTCTATGACCTGGCCCTGTACTTCCAAAGAGGGAATCCAAGCCGGAATCTTTGCGAAATCTTCAAAGTAGAGTCGCAGGCGGTCCTCAGTCAGCCCGTAGGAGTACGCCCAGCAGCGATGTTTCAGGCGAGGAGCCTCCAGCATGTACGCGGCGAACTCCGGTCGCACCGTCTCTCTGGGCTTAAGCACCACATAGGCTGGACTGACAATCCCGTCGACATTGGCCAAACCAAACGCCCCCTGCCACATCCGCATGGTGTTGTAGGCGATGTCCCCAGCTTTCACGAGGCGATGCTCTTCCGCGGATAGCGCAGACTCTTGCTTGCGATCCATCTCTTCGCGATCGACGAGTCCGTTGTTCATGGTGACAGACAAGGTGGGCAGTCCTTGGCTGCCGCGCTCCTTGCGGTTCTCGAACAAATCGCCAAGTCGGCACTCTTGCCATCCATCAGGCAGCTCGACACCCCACCGAGTTGGCAGGCCGGGGCCCGAACCTCTACGCGAAGCGGCAACGGGCTCGACAGGCAGGGCTTCACTCATAGCCCAGTTCCTTGAGGTAGCCGTCCATCTGCAACTCCAGCTGGGCCAGTTCCGCCTTCAGATGCTCGCGCTCGCGCTTCACGACCCGCAGGTCGATCTCGGCCTCTTCCTCGAAGGAGTCGACGTAGCGCGGGATGTTGAGATTGAAGTCGTTCTCTTCTATCTCGGACCTGGTAGCTATGTAGGCGTACTTGGTGACGCCGTGCCGTGCACGAACCGTGTCCACGATGCGCTGCAGGTTAACTTCGCGCAGTAGGTTCTGGTTCTTGCCGGGCTCGAAGTCGCGGCTGGCATCAATGAATAGCACTTTCTCGTCCGTCTTGTTCTTGCGGAAGACCAAGACGGCGGCGGGGATGCCTGTGCCGTAGAAGAGCTTTTCTGGCAGGCCAATGACTACATCCAGCAGGTTCTCTTCGATCAGCTTCTGTCGGATGCGCCCCTCTGCAGCACCGCGGAACAGCACGCCGTGCGGCACCACAACAGCCATACGGCCGGTGCCCGGCTTCATGGTTTCGATCATGTGCAGGATGAAGGCGTAGTCGCCTTTGGTGCGAGGCGGCACGCCGCGGCGGAAGCGGCTGAACTTGTCGGCGTCGGCACCTTCGAAACCCCACTTCTCAAGGCTGAAAGGTGGGTTCGCGACGACGATGTCGAAGTGCTTCAGACTGGCCGTGCCGTCCAGCAGCTTGGGGTTGCGGATAGTGTCGCCCCACTCGATGCGGTGGTTGTCCTCGCCGTGCAGGAACATGTTCATCTTGGCGAGGGCCCAGGTGCTCCCGATCGCTTCCTGGCCATAGAGCGCGTACTTGCGCGAGCCGGTGCTTTCGCGGACCAGACGGCCGCACTTCATCAGCAACGAGCCAGAGCCACAGGTCGGGTCACAGATCTCATCGCCCTCTTGCGGCGCCATCAGCCGCGCCATCAGCGTCGAGACTTCGGGCGGTGTGTAGAACTCACCCGCCTTCTTGCCGCTGGTGGAGGCGAAGTTCTTGATGAGGAACTCATAGGCATTGCCGATCACGTCGAGTTGCCCGACGCGGCTCGGGCGCAGGTCCAATTCGGGCTTGGCAAAGTCCTCAAGCAGATGGCGCAGGATGTCGTTCTTCTGCTGCTCGTCGCCCAGCTTGTTGGAGTTGAAGC